>NCAP01000090.1 GCA_002255495.1 Rhodospirillales bacterium 20-60-12
CTCGCAAAACTAACCGCATGAGGGGGAGCGCCGGCAACCGAAACCCATTGCCACCATCGTCAAATGGCGCTGGAAAAATTACCAGGACAGGCTCCTAGCTGATTATTCAAACAAGAATAATGTGGAATACATCCCTGCGCAGGCAAAGGCTCTGGGTAGAACTGACAATGGGATTCAACATTTCGATGCGGCTTTTGAGTTTATTGATGTGGACGAAGTGGCTTCAACCGTTTTGACCGCGTGCTGCTTATAAAATTCTTGCCCCCGCCAAATCCACAAGAACGATATTTTTACTTTGCACGCCTATCTCTAAGAGAGTCGGTCCTGTGCATATGTGCACGAAGTCCATACCGAAAGCGGCCCGTAATTAACGACCTCAAGTGAATTTTTGGCTATGAAGATTATTCAATGTCACCTATTCAGTGCTCTTGGCATTACTCAATAATTCCAAAAAGTTGGATGCCGAGCGCGCCTAAACTTTAAGACAGTAATAAAAATTGGATTCAGTCAATGATTTCGAGTTTGCGTTTCAAAAATAGCACGGCACGAGATTCATGCGCCGATTTGGCCGACATCTTGGATCCCGCTGAGGACCAAAATGCCCAGGCACACGCGGACCTGCCCGAGGATTTCTGCTGGCAAGGTTATATCGCCGCTCATGGCGATTTATGGCTGTTCCGGACCGAACATGAAGCCCTGCATCATTACATCAATTATGGGAGAGCCGAACGGCGCTCCTACCAAAGAGAGTTCGATGCCGCCTTTTTCCGCAAGCTGTATCACGGCGCCAACTCACCCCTCTCGGACGAGCAGCTTGAGCGCATCTGGCGCGCCGAAGGCGAGGTCAAATACGCCAATCTCCGGGAATTACTCTGGACCAGCGGGTTCACGCGCGGCTTGTGGCCGGCGCAATTCGATGCGCAATCCTACGTCGTTTACAATAATCTGCAAGCTGACGTCCGCAATGATATTCAAGCCATAGCCCATTTCCTGACCGTCGGCATGCCGGCCATGCTCGCCATCTCGCCGGACCTCGAATTCGATCCCGCGTTTCGCAGGGCCTTCTATAAAGTGGCACCTGAATCATCGCTGCTGGATATGTATCGCCACTGGGTCGAGTTCGGGCTGCCCCAGAACGAGGCGGCAAATGAGCGCCATTTCCTGAAGAATTTAGGCCTTCACCTGCACGCCATACCGGAGGGCTTTCTCTGGCAGAAATATTTTGCCGAACAGCCGCATTTGAACGTGCTGGCTTATACCAAATGGCACGCCTTCGAGCATTTCGTTCAATATGGCGTGCTCGAAGGTGGCCCGCTGCCGCTGACCAGGGACGCCAGCGGGCCGGTGCTGCTCGCCATAGCGGATCGTTTTGTGCTGATGGGCCGCACCGAGGACGCGGACCGGCTGTATGAGCGGATTATGCTGAGCGACGACCCAATTCCCACCGCCTGGCAACATGCGGGCGACAACGCCATTCGGGCCGGTCAGCATGCCCGGGCGCTGAACATGTATGGCCGGGTCGAGAAAGCCGGAGCAGCCAGTTTTTGGACCTACTGCAATTTCGTCACCGCCGCGATGGCGCTTGGCGATTTGGACCTGGCGCTGCAATGGCTGGAAAAAGCGCTGCCGATTTTTCCCCGCAACCAGCGCCTGCTCGATTGGCATCATGCCATCCTCGGCCAGCAACTCCATCTGGCAATCCAAGGCCATATCGCGCGCACCCGCTCTCATATCGGTAATCCGCATGAGGCGGGTCAAGTCATTGAAAGCGAGATCGGCCGGATTTATCAAGGATTACTCGGAAAGTATGAAATCCAATTTGGCAAACATGCGCCGTTGAGACGGATTATTCCTCATGATCGGCCGCTCCGCGTTGCCATTCTGGCGAATCTCGATTTGCCGCAATGCACATATTATCGCGTGACGCAAAAATGCGAACAATTGAAGCTGGCCGGCGCGCATGTGGAAATGTTCGTACGCGAGGACATACTCGGCTTCAAACGCGCCCTGGCCACCGCCGATATCGCGATTTTCTACCGGCTGGCGGCGAATATCGTCGTGCTCGATTGCGTGGCGCATTGCAACTATCTCGGCGTCAGCTCGGTTTATGAAATTGACGATCTGGTTTTTGACGCCCGTTATTATCCAGAGCCGCACGCGGCCTATAGCGGGGCCATTTCAACCGAGACCCATTTTGGCCTGGTCGCCGGGGTAGCCCTGGTCAATGGGCTGATCAAACTATGCAGCCACGGCATTGCATCCACCGAGCATCTGGCAGCGCATCTGGCGGATCGCGTCAGCAGCGGCGAAGTGAGCGTGCATCGCAACGGTCTTTCGCCTTCATTGGCCGCCCTGTCGACATATGAGCGGGGCGCCATTCAGTCAGACGGCCACATCAGACTATTTTACGGCAGCGGCACAAAGGCCCACGGCGCTGACTTTATCAATCTGATCGTGCCCGCCTTGATGCGCTTGCTGGCCGAGCACCAAAATCTGATCTTTGTGGCATGCGGTTATGTTGAAACAGAAGGCTTACAGGAAGCCTTTCCCGAACAGGTCGAGATTCTGCCGCTGATCGAGAATCGTGATGCGTATATCTGGCAGGTTCGCAATGCCGACATCAATATGTCAGTGCTCCAGCGCAGCCCGTTCAATGACTGCAAAAGCGAAATAAAATGGCTTGAGCCGGCCTGCTTTGGCGTGCCTTCCTGCGTGTCCAATGTCGGCGGATTTGTCGAAACACTGACCGGCGGGGAGCATGTGATACTCGTCGAGGCGACTGCCGAGAGTTGGTATGACAGCCTGAAAAGCCTGATCGTATCGCCTGCCTTGCGGCGCAGGATCGGCGAGCAGGCCCGCCTGAGGGCAGCCGAACTCTATAGCCCCGCCATTCAGGGGCAGAGTTTGCAGCGCACATTGCGTGATTTCGCAGGGCTTGATGAAGTGCGCCTGACCCCGGGCCAGAGGCGACGTCGGCGCATCCTTCTGGTCAATGTGTTTTACCCGCCACAGTCGATCGGCGGTGCAACGCGCATCGTGCGCGACGAGGCGTGCGGCCTTGCTGCCAACGGCGAGTTTGAGGTCGCTGTTCTGTGCGGCAATGACGAACATGGACCAGCCTATGCCTTGACGACCTATTGGA
This sequence comes from Rhodospirillales bacterium 20-60-12, assembly GCA_002255495.1. Classification (GTDB taxonomy): domain Bacteria; phylum Pseudomonadota; class Alphaproteobacteria; order Acetobacterales; family Acetobacteraceae; genus 20-60-12. The sequence continues at coordinate 3,143 of NCAP01000090.1, forward strand.
GCGAAGGGGTGAGAGTGTTTTCCATCAACACGCCGCCACGCGCGTTTATGGACTGGCTGCCTGAAGATGAAAATATTTCTCCGCTCATGGATCAGGTGCTCGCATATTTCGAACCGGATCTGGTGCATTTCCACGCAACACAGCGCTTGACGGTATCCGCGCTTGCCGCGGTGCAGGCCCGCGCGATCCCCTATGTGGTTACGCTGCATGACGCGTGGTGGATTTCCGACCATCAATTTCTCATGGATGGGCGGGATTATCTGACCTACCCGTGGGAGCCTGAACATTATGAGTCAGATTCCAATCCACATTCGCGCGCGGCGAGCAGTGCGCGGCGATTCAAGTTGATGGCGGCTTTGTGTGAGGCGGCATCGGTGGTTTCGGTATCAGAGTCGTTCGCCGCTTTGTATCGGCGCGCAGGTGTTCCCAATGTCGCGGTTTTGCAGAATGCCGTCTCGCAATTGCCGCCTTTGGAGCAGATTCCGGCGCCGGCCGGTAAAGTCCGGATCGGTCAGATCGGCGGCATGACTTATCATAAGGGTTTTTTCATCCTCAAGCAGTTGCTGATGCGCGGTGCCTATGATCGCATTGAGTTGGTTGTGGTCGATCATGCGGCCAAGCCGGGCTCCGTGCAGTTGGAACGGTGGGGTGCGACCGATGTGCGGATCATCGGCAAAGTTCCCCATGGCCAAGCCGGTTGGTTGTTTGGCCAGTTTGACGTGCTGGTGGCGTTGTCGACATGGCCCGAAAGTTTCGGGCTCGTCACGCGCGAGGCTCTGGCCTACGGCAAATGGATTATTGCCTCGAACCGGGGAGCAATCGGCGAGGTCGTTATTGAAGGCGAGAATGGCTATCGGGTTGATGTGAGCGATCAGGCATCGGTGATTGCAGCCTTCGATGCCCTGCAGGAGAATCCATCACGTTTCACTGTGCCGCCTGCGCAATCACCGGATTTATTCGGGTTGGACCAGCATGTTCTGCAATTGTCGGCGATCTATCGTCAGGCCATTTCCAACACTTCCATCTCAGCACCATTAGGTGTCATTGCGTAACGAAGAACTGATCGACACGTTGCTTCTGCCGGCGGGTGGCGGTGATTTCGGCGAGGATGGACAGGGCGATTTCCTCGGGGGTTACGGCATCGATGGCAAGCCCGGCGGGGGCGTGGAGGGCGGCGAGGCGGGCGGGGTCGATGGTGGATGCGGCCGCGCTGGCGGTGAGGGTTTCGCGCAATGCGGCCATTTTCCGGCGCGAGCCGACGAAGCCGACATATAAAGCGTCGATGGCGAGGGCCGCGCGCAAGGCTGCTTCGTCGCCATTGCCCTGGGTGGCGACGACGATATAGCGGTCGGCCGGGGCGAGTGCGGTGAAATCATATTCGGTGAGGCGTTCGTCGGCGGCGGGGAAGCTGTGCTGGTCGGCCAGTGGGGCGGCCACCGTGACGGCGTAGCCGAAATGCCGGGCGAGATCGGCGAGTGCCACGGCAACGGCGGCGGCGCCGCAGACCAAAAGGCGCGGGCGGGGCAAAACCGGTTCGATGAAGACATCCATGGTGCCTTGGCTGGGGCACATGTTTTTGGCGAATTGCAGGCCGTCGCGCTCCTCGTTCGGGGCAATGCCCTGGGCGTCGAGCAGGTCCGGCGGTTGGACGGAGATGAGCCTGGGTTTGCCGTCGGCGATGGCGGCGATGGCGGCGCGACGGACGGCGCCGCGGGCGCAGCCGCCGCCGATCCAGCCCGAGCAGATGACGCCGTTTGCATCGATCACGGCTTTGGCGCCGGCTTTGGCGGCGGTGAGGGAGACGGTGCGGACGACGGTGGCGATGGCGAAGCTTTTGCCGTCGGCCTTCAGGGTTTCGATCATGGTGGAGATCGTGTCGGTCAGGGGCATGGGGGTTGGGTCCGGGTTTTCACAAGCGGGCCAGTTTCGCCGGCAGGGCAGCCAGGGCGGCGGCGCTGCCGGCGGGTGCGAAGATGCGCAGATAGGGCAAGGCGGCGCTCATGCCGCGTGCGCTGGGGGTGTAGCCAGGGGCGGCGGCGAGCGGGTTGAGCCAGATGAGGCGGCGGCAACGGCGCTGCAGGGCCGCCATCTCACGGGCCAGCAGGGCGATGTCGCCGGTTTCGAAACCATCCGAGAGGATGAAGCAGGCGGCGCGGCCGGCAAGGGCGTATTTGGCGTGATGGCGGTTGAAGCGCGCCAGGCTCTCGCCCAGGCGGGTGCCGCCCCCTGCCCCTTTGCTGAGCAGCGTCAGACGGTCGAGCGCGCGAACGCGGTCGGGGTCGCGCAGCGCCGCCGAGACGCTGACCAGGCTGGTATGCATCAGAAAAGCCTCGGTTTTATCGGCGCCGCGCAGCATGCCGAGGGCGAAGCGCATGTAGAGAGGGGTGATGAGGGTCATCGAACCGGAGACGTCGATGAGCAGCGCCACGCGCAAAGGCCGCAGGCGCGGTTTGCAATAGTGCAGATCGATCGGCGTGCCGCCACGGGCGAGGCTGGCGCGGATGGTGCGGCGCAAATCGAGCCGGCCGGGGTGACGGGCGGTGCGCCAGCGGCGGGATTTGCGGGCGCGCAGGCAGGCGCGGATGCGCAAGGCGGCGGCCTCTGCGGCGGCAAGAGCGGCGGGATCGGTGAGGTCGGCCAGGGCGCGGGTGGTGAGATTTTCGGCAACGCTGGCGCCGCCTTGCATCGCAGCGCCTGCCTGCTGGTCATCAGGCGTATCGGTGAGCGCATCTGGCGGGGCGGTGGCCTCGGCGGTGGCGGGGTTCATCGCCTCGCGGCCGGCTTTGATTTCGCGCAGGGTGCGCGGGCCGGGTTTGGGCGGGTTGCCGGCGCTGCGCACCGCCTGGCGGACATGGCGGCCGAGGAAAAACGCGTCGAACAAGGCGTCGAACTGGAGAAATTCCGCGTGGTTGCTGGCGCATAGAGCGCGCAAGGCCGGGCGCAGGCTGGATGGGCGGCGGGCCAGGTCGCTGGCCAGAATGCGTGCCGCATCCTCGGTTTTTCCGATGCCTAATTCGAAGCCGCTGGCCCGCAATGTGGCGGTGAAACCGGCAAGGCGCTCGATGAGGCGGGCTTGCGCGGCCATGATCAGGCGACCTGGGCGAGCAGGCGCGAGAGGGTTGTGCGGTCGAACCGTGCGCGGTCCTCCTGGGTTTTAAGCAGGCAGATCAAGCTGTCGAACAATAATTCCGGATCGCTGGCGAGATGGCCGACGCCGAGGCCGAGCAAAGCGGCTGCCCAGTCGAGACTCTCCGCGACACCGGGGGTTTTGCGTAAATCCTCGCGCCGTATGGCGGCGACGAGGGTGGCGACCTGGCCGGCGAGATCGATGCCCAAGGCCGGCAGGCGGCTGCGTAAAATGGCAGCCTCGCGCTCGATGTCGGGAAATTCGACGTAATGATACAGGCAGCGCCGGCGCAGCGCATCGGAGAGTTCGCGGGTGCCGTTGGAGGTGAGGATGACGCGCGGGATGCTGCGCGCCTTGATGGTGCCAAGCTCGGGGATGCTGACCTGGAAATCGGACAGGATTTCCAAGAGAAAAGCCTCGAACTCTTCGTCGGCCCTGTCGATCTCGTCGATCAGCAGGACTGCCTTGGTGGGTTCACGGATCGCGGCGAGCAAAGGCCGTTGCAGCAGATAGCGCTCGGAGAAGAGATCCTCCTCGATTTCGGCGGCGGAGGCATCGTCGCGGCCCTCGCGGGCTTTGATGGCGAGCAATTGGCGCTGGTAATTCCACTCGTACAGGGCGGCGGCCTGATCGAGACCTTCATAGCATTGCAGGCGGATCAGGTTCGAGCCGTGGCAGGCGGCGAGTGCGGTGGCGACAGCGGTTTTGCCGACGCCGGCCGCACCTTCGAGCAGGAGCGGCCGGCCCAGCATATCCATCAGCATGATGGCGGTGGCCAGATCGCGATCGGCGATATAGCCGACGGCGGCGAAGCCGGTGGCGATCTCGGCGCGGTCCACCGCCCTACCCTTGCAGCCCCAATGCCTCCGCTGCTTTCCAGACGCGCCATGGATCATGCGGCATCGCGATGTGCTGCGAGCCGAGGAAGGTGAAGGCGTCGTTCACGGCGTTCGAGAAGGCCGGCACGCCGCCGACATTGGGGCTCTCGCCGACGCCTTTCGCGCCGATCGGGTGATGCGGCGAGGGTGTGGTGGTGAAGCCGGTTTCCCACACGGGAGTTTCAACCGCTGTCGGCAGGAAGAAATCCATCAAGGATGCGCCTTGAACATTGCCAATTTCATCATAGACGATTTCCTGGCCCATCGCGATGGCGAAGGCTTCGGTCAGGCCGCCATGGACCTGGCCTTCAATGATCATCGGGTTGATGCGGGTGCCGCAATCATCGAGGGCGTAGAAGCGCCTGGTGGTGCACACACCGGTATCGACATCGATATCCATGACGCAGATATAGGCGCCGAAGGGGAAGGTCATGTTCGGCGGATCGTAATAGCTGACGGCCTCAAGGCCGGGTTCGAGGCCCGGCGGCGGGGCGTGATAGGCGGCCCAGGAAATATCCTTCATGGTTTTGAACCGATCCGGCATGCCCTTGACCACGAAACGGTCGATATCGAACTCGACGTCATCGTGATGCACTTCGAGCAGATGGGCGGCGATCATTTGCGCTTTGGCTTTGATTTTGCGGCAGGCCATGGCGGTTGCGGCACCCGCCGTCGGGGTTGAGCGCGAGCCATATGTGCCAAGCCCATATGGTGCCGTGTCGGTATTGCCTTCCTCGATCATGATGTCGGCGGCGGGAATACCGATTTCGGAGGCGATGATCTGGGCGTAGGTGGTCTCATGCGCCTGGCCCTGGCTTTTGGTGCCCATGCGCGCGATGACCGCACCGGTCGGGTGGATCCGGATTTCGGCGGAATCGAACATGGCGATGCCGAGAATGTCGCAATTCTTTGACGGGCCGGCCCCGACAATTTCGGTGAAAAACGACACGCCGATACCCATCAATTGCCGCGTCTCACCACGCTGGAAGGCGGCCTGCATCGCTTTTTGTTCGGCGCGCAAAGCAGGATAGCTGACGGCGTCCAGCGCCTTGTTCAGGGCCGCGTGATAATCACCGGAATCATATTCCCAGCCGAGTGCGGAGAGATAGGGAAATTGCTCGCGCTTGATCAGATTGCGCAGGCGCAGTTCGGCCGGATCGAGGCCGAGTTTGGCGGCCAGAATATCCATCGCCCGTTCGATGCAATAAGCGGCCTCGGTGACGCGAAACGAGCAGCGATAGGCCACGCCACCGGGAGCCTTGTTGGTGTAGACGCCATCGACACTGACATGGGCGACCGGAAAATCATAAGAGCCGGTTACGATGTTGAAAAATCCCGCGGGCCATTTGGAGGGATCGGCACAGGCATCGAAGGCGCCATGATCGGCCAGGACATGCACGCGCAGACCGGTGACCTTGCCCTGCGGTGTGGCGGCGATTTCCGCCGTCATGTGATAATCGCGCGCGAAGGCGGTGGTGGAGAGATTCTCCATCCGGTCCTCGACCCATTTTACCGGCTTGCCGGTGACGATGGAGGCGACGATGGAGCAGACATAGCCCGGATAGACGCCGACTTTATTGCCGAATCCGCCGCCGATATCGGGTGCTATGACATGGATTTTATGCTCGGGTATGGACGATAAAATCGAGGCGACGGTGCGCACCACATGCGGCGCCTGGAAGGTGCCCCAAAGGGTCAGCTCGCCCTTGATTTTGTCGAACGAGGCGACCGATTGGCAGGTCTCCAAGGGGCAAGGATGAACCCGCTGATAGGGGATGAGATGCTTGGTGGCCACGGCGGCATTGCGGAAGGCGAGATCGGTCGCTTCGCGGTCGCCGATCTCCCAGGTGAAAATATGATTGGGGTGACGGCGCTGGCCATGCGCGCCTTCGGTTTTATCAGCAATATCCTCACGCAATATCGGGGCGTCCGGCAGCATGGCCTTGAAGGGATCGACCAGAACCGGCAATTCCTCATATTCGACCTCGACGAGATCCGCGGCGTCGGCGGCTATATAGCGGTCGGTTGCGACGATGAAGGCGATTTCCTGATTTTGGAACAGGACTTTGTCGCCGGCCAGAACCGCCTGCACGTCGCCGGCGAGGGTGGGCATCCAATCAAGTTTGAGCGGCTTGAGATCGGCGGCGGTGAGCACCGCGACAACGCCGGGCAGCGCGCGGGCTTTGCTGGTATCGATGCTTTTGATGCGGGCATGGGCGTAGGAGGAGCGATGGAAATCGCCGAAGAGCATGCCTGGTAATTTCAGATCATCGACATAATTGCCGCGCCCCTGGGTGAAGCGCACATCCTCGACCCGCTTGCGCCGGCAGCCCATGCCTTCGAGCTTGGCCTCGCGATCCTGCCGGGATTCCGGCACTGGGCTCATCTCGTTCATTCCGCGGCTTCCTTCTGCTGAGCGCCGGCCATGAGGATGGCGGCATGTTTGATGGCGGCGACGATGTTCTGATAGCCGGTGCAGCGGCATAGATTGCCGGCGATACCGAAGCGGATTTCCGCATCCGTGGGGTCAGGATTTTCCTGCAACAGGCGCCAGGCACGCAAAATCATGCCCGGCGTACAATAGCCGCATTGCAGCCCGTGTTTTTCCCGAAACGCCTCCTGCAACGCATGCAAGGTGCCGTCGGCGGCGGCCATGCCTTCGATGGTGCGGATATGGGCGCCTTCGGCCTGCAGGGTGAAGATGGTGCAGGATTTGACTGATTTGCCATCCAGATCGATCGTGCAGGCACCGCAATGGCTGGTTTCACAGCCGATATGGGCGCCGGTGAGGTTGAGCTGCTCGCGCAGGAAATGGATCAGCAAAGTGCGCGGCTCGACCAGTTCTTCGACAGGTTGGCCGTTGATGGTCATCGAGACGGGTGATTTTTTCATGATTGTGCCTCCCGGTTCAGGTTTTTGCCGCAAGGGCGGCGCGCGCGAGCGCCCGGCGGACCATCACACCGCCCATTTTGGTGCGATAGGCGGCCGGCCCCCTGGCATCGCTCGAGGGATCGGTGATCTCTTCGGCGAGGCGGCCCGCAAGGGCGAAGGATTCTGCCCCCGGCGCCCGGCCGATCAGCGCCTGCCCGGCTGCCTCGGCCCATAGAGGCGTGGGCGCCAGATTGGTCAGGGCAATCGAGCAGAAATTGATTTTGCCGTCTTGCAAGCCGAGCGCCACGGCGGCGGCGGCGGTGGCGTAATCGCCGACCTTGCGCTTGAGCTTCTCATACGCGGCGGCTGAGCCGGGCGGCAAAGCTGCTATGCGAACGGCGGTGACGATTTCATCCTGTGCGAGGGACGTGACATAGGCGCCGTGGTAGAACCCACGCGCCGGGATGCTGCGTTTGCCGCCGGGGCCGGTGACCTCGAAACGGGCGTTCAGGCACAGCATCACGGCCGGCATATCGTTACCCGGATCGCCATTGGCGATGTTGCCGCCGAGCGTGCCGCAATTGCGCACTTGCGGATCGGCGATTTGCAGGGCGGTTTCGCGCAGCACCGGCAGGCCAGCCGCCAATGCCTGATCGGCGATCAGTTCGGCCTGGGTGGTCAGAGCGCCGATCAGCCAGTCCGACCCGTCGCGCTTGATGCCTTTGAGGTCGGCAATGCCGCCGACATCGATCAGATGGTCGGGCATGGCCATCCGCAATTTCATCATCGGGATCAGGCTATGGCCGCCGGCGACCAGGCGGGCGGCGTCGCCATGGGTGGCCAGCATTGCGACCGCCTCGGCGATGGTGTGGGGGCGATAAAAGGCGAATGAGCCGGATATCATGGATGCATTCCTCCGAAGGATAGCCCGCTATAATTGCCGGCTTGGGCAGAGCATCCGAAAGGGTTGGGCGACCAACAAGAGCAGAGGCTTCAATGGGCGAAAGCGTGCTTCAAGCGCGCGAGGTCAGCACGAAATGCGTGTGATCTGCACGAAATGCATCAGGCATTCTGCCGGTTATTCAGGCCGGTGAGCCGTGCCTTCAATGTTTGAAAGCGGCCGCGGCTGACCGGAATCGGGGTGGCGCCCCCGCCATAGCGGGCGATGCCGCCATTGCTGGTGCGCTCGATGGAGGTGATGGCATCGAGCGCGATGATATGGCTGCGATGCACCCGAATGAAAAGCTGCTGATCGAGCCTGGTTTCGATGGCGCTGATCGAGAGCGAGCAGAATGATTCGCGCTCATCATCGATGATCATGGTGTAGTGGCCGTTGGCGTGGATGGCGCGGATGCGGTCCACCGGGACGAACTGGGTGCGGCCCTCGCGTTCGACCGGTAGACTAAGGGCGAAGCGGGGATCGGGAGGCGATGATCCGGCGGGCGGGGAGGCTGGGTGATCGCCGGCCGGCGATAGAAACGGCGATGGCGGCATTCCTTGATCAGCCGCGAGCGGGGAAGCGGGGGTGAGCACCAGCAGGAAGCTCAGCGACAACGCAATGGCCGCTGCGGCGACGGGCAAGGCAAGCCATTGCGGTGAAAGCGACGCGGCATTTGCCGGATGGCCAAGCGGCATCATGATGGTGCCCGCCATGGCGGTGTAGTGCATGCCGGAGATTGCGAGGCCCATCATGATGGCGGCAATGACCGGCGGCTTGCGCGTTGGGCTGGTGCGGAAAGCCAGATGCAGCGCGAGGCCCGAGGCGGTGATGCCGACCAGGGCGCTGGCGGCGACATAAAACGGGCTGTAGGTGAGCCGGACGCTGCCGAACATCGCTGTCAGGCCGATGAAATGCATGCCGACAATGCCGCCGCCCATCAGCGCGCTGCCGCCTATGAAGGCGCCTTGCGAGGCCGGGCGGCCGGCCACCAGGGCGAGTGCTGCGGACACAGCGGCCAGAGCGACCAGCATGGAGAGCAGAGTGGGGAGCATGCGATAAGCGACTTGTGTGGGCATGACCATGGCCAGCATGCCGACGAAATGCATGCTCCAGATGGCGGTAGCCAGGGTGAGTGCGGCGCCGACATGCAGCCAGCGGCGCGGGACCGGGGCAGCGCCGCGCATTCTGGTGGACAGAACGAGTGCGACGAACGATCCCTGGATGGCCAGAAGGACCGACAGCACGAACAAAGCGGGCGCGTAGGCGCCATTTCCCATGTTAGCACGATTGCCGAAATCGCGAATATGTCGATAAGAGCGATATGTTTGGCCGTTTATATCGGATTGGTATCGGCAGATTTTCGCAGTTTAGAGTGTTTTTCATCTCATGAAAAACACTCTGACTTCGTTTTAGCGAGCAAATTCAGATGAATTTTGCTCTAAGGAATATCAAAGCCCGTGCCGCGCGCCACGCAGGCTCGGCGCTCTCGAGACGCATGATTGTGTAGGGTCCCACCGTCTCGATCCGAAAGTCAGTTGGCTGTTTCCGTCAGCCGAGCGAACGAAACGGGCTGCGTTCCTCCTCCCGGCTGATGGTGGACAAGATGACCACAGTTGCGAAGTCCAAGATCAGCGAACGGATCGGGCGGCTGGAGGATCAGGATGTGGTGCGGCTCAATCAGGCCGTGATGGTGTTCCTCGGTCTGGCGGTGTCGCCGAGGGCGAGCCCGAAAGGAGAATGAAGGGAAGCGGCGCGAACGCAGTGCCCACTCAGGGACTGAAATGGCGGATGGGGTGGGATTCGAACCCACGGAACGCTTTCACGTTCGGCGGTTTTCAAGACCGCTACCTTAAACCGCTCGGTCACCCATCCGGTGCAGGCTGCTTAACCTATTTCCTGCACCGGAAAAAGCCCGTCTATTACTGATCTTTCGTGGCAATCCCGATATCGGTTATGCCGGATTTGCGCACCGTGTTCATCACGTCCATCAGCGTCTCGAGCTTGATGCCCTTGTCGCCGGCGACGATGACGTCGGTCTTTTTCTGGCCGGCGACGCCGGTCAGGTAGGTTTGCAGCTGATCGGTCGTGTAGACCTGATCCTTCACATGAATGATACCGTCCTTCGAGATCACGATGACGACCTGCGTGGGCTTGAGATCCTGCGCCGTGCTGGCCCCCGGCAGGCTGAGTGTCACGCCTGAATCGGGGATCATGCGCAGCACGATCATGACGAAGAAGACCAGCAGGAACATCATGATATCGATCATCGGCACGATTTCGAGCCGTGGCCGCTCGCGCTCCAGCAAATCGCGTTTGCGCATGGCTCAGGCCCTCGCTGATGCGAGGGTGGTATTGGCGCGCGAGGCGGAGCCGACACCGAACGCGGCGGCGGGGGCAGCCTCGGAGGAGACGCCGCGGCCGTGGAAGCGGTTGATCAGCACCAATTTGATCAATTCAAGCTGCTGCATGATCTGACGTACCAGTGAGTTGAAGTAATTGACGAAATAGACCGCGATGATGGCGATCAGCAGGCCGGCGCCGGTGGAGACCAGCGCATCGGCGATGCCGCCGGTGACTTTGCCGGGGCCGCCATGGGCGGAGAGCACGTTGAAAGCCTGGATCATGCCGATGATGGTGCCGAACAGGCCGAGCAAAGGTGCTATTGTGACCGAGGTATCCAGGATCCATAAAAGCCGGGTTACTTTCGGCATCGAGGCGAGAATTTCCTCTTCGAGATGGTTTTCCATCTCCTCGGCACTTTCGCCGCGCGAGGCCAGGGCGGTGGCGACCAGGTGACCTTGCAGGCTGGTGGAGGTTTCCTGAGCCAGGTTCCGCAGGCCGTCGAAATCCTGATATTGCATATTGCGCAATTTGGCGTGGATATCGCCACCCTTGCTCAGCGTGCGCTTGAGCAGCCAGAGCCGCTCGACAGCCACCGCCAGGGTGATGACCAGCAGGATCGGCATGATGGCCAATAATCCGCCGGTGAGAACAACAAGCCTGATAAATTCACTCATAGATGACACTCCTTTGGTCCAGATAATGGGTTCATAACCGGGGCGCTACGAGGCCTGACGGCTCTGAATTGATTGCGATATTTGTAACGATCCTGTGGACGGGCGCAGTTGCGGCGATGCATCCACCAATTTCTTCGTGTAGTCATGTGAAGGATTGGCAAGCAACGCGACGGACGGGCCGATTTCCAGGCATTTTCCCCCGTTCAGGACAGCAATCCGGTCGGCCATGTAGCTCACCGCCGCCAGATCGTGGCTGATCAAGATGTAGCTTAGTCCACGCTCCTTTGCCAAATCTTTCAAAAGATTTAGGAGCATTGCCTGGGTCGAGACATCGAGGCTGGATGTCGGCTCATCCAGCACAATCATGCGCGGCTCGGCGGCCAGCGCGCGGGCGATGGCCACGCGCTGGGCCTGACCGCCGGAGATGGTATGGGGATAGACATCGAGCAGGCGGGCGCTGAGGCCCACGCGCTCGAGCAGTCCGGCTGCCGCCTGGCGGCGTGCGGCGCTGGATTTTCCCATGAATTTCAAGGGCTCAGCGACAGAATCGCCAATTCTCAGGCGCGGATTGAGCGATTCACGCGGGTCCTGAAACACCACTTGAACGCTCATCCGCAGGCGGCGCAAGGCAGCGCCGCGCAGGGCGGTGAAATCCTCGCCATCGAGGATGATGCGGCCGTCATAACCGACCATTTGCAGGATGGCGCGGCCGAGCGTGGATTTGCCCGAACCGCTTTCGCCGACAATGCCCAGGCACTCGCCCTTGCCCAGCGTGAAGGACACATTATCGAGAGCTGTGAATTTGGGCGCGGTGCCGAACAGGCTGGATATCAGGCTGGTGTTCGTGCGGGCGTAGCGGACGGTCAGATTTTCCACTTCAAGCAGGGTGCCGGCGGCGTGGCTCTGCCGCCCCTGCCCCGCCGCGACATTCGTGGAGGCGACGAAGGGGGGAATATGCGCGATGAGGCGGCACGCGGCTGTGGTTCCGCCCAGGCTTTGGGGCGCGGGGTAGGATTCCGCGCAGGCGGGTTCGGCCCAGGCGCAGCGCGGCGCGAAGCGGCAGCCGGAAGGGCGCTGCTCGGGATCCGGCAGGGTGCCGGGGATGCTCAGCAGCCGCGCCTGGCCGAGCCTGGGGATCGCGCCGAGCAAAGCCTGGCTGTAAGGGTGCCGGGGGGCTGCGAAGAAATCCGCCGCCGTGCCCGCTTCGACGGTGCGGCCGGCATAGAGAACATGCACATCATCGGCATATTCCTCGACCACCGAGAGATCATGGGTGATGAACAGAACACCCATATTGTGGGTGCGGCGCAGGCGCGTGAGCAAAGCGAGGATTTGTTTGGCGACCAGGGGATCGAGACCCGTGGTCGGTTCATCGGCGATCAGCAATTTCGGCGAGCAGGCGAGCGCCATGGCGATCATCACGCGCTGGCGCATGCCGCCGGAGAATTGGTGGGGATAATCGTCGAACCGGGCGGCGGGATCGGGGATGCCGACCTCGCCGAGCAATTCCAGCGTGCGGGCGCGGGCGGCACGGTCGCTGTGCCCGGTATGGGTACGATAGGCTTCGTTGATCTGGGCGCCGATGCGGGTGGTCGGGTTCAGGGCGGAAAGCGGGTTTTGGAAAATCATGCCGATATCGCGGCCACGCACGCGGCGCATGGCGGGTTCATCGAGGGTGAGCAGATCCGTCTCGCCGAGCATGATCCGGCCGGTGATTTTTGCGCCGCGCGGCAGGAGGCGCATGGTGGCCAGGGTGGCGATGGTTTTGCCTGAGCCGCTTTCGCCGACCAAAGCGAGCATTTTGCCGGCGGAGACTTCGAGGGAGAGATGATCGAGGATCGGCATGGCGCGGGCTTTGCCGCGGCGCAGGGCCACCGAGACGTCATCGAGCTTGAGGATCGCGCTCATCGGCGGCCACCCCAGCCGGCGACGAGGGCGTTGCCGATCAGCGAGGCCGAGAGCATGGAGGCGAACACCAGAAAGCCCGCGGGGATGATCAGCCAATAGGGGTTGAGTTCGATGAGATCGAGCCCCGATTGCAGCAGCCCGCCCCAGCTCGGGTAAGGCGGTTGCACGCCGAGACCCAGAAAGCTGAGGCCGGATAAGGCTAAAATCGAATCGCCGACGAGCAATGTGCCGTTGACGACGAGGATGGGCGCCATGACGCGCAGCAAATGCACGCGCGCGATATACCAGGTGCTGGCACCCATTTGCCGTGTGGCCATGACGAAATCGCGATTGCGCTGGGCGATGGCTTCGTTGCGGATGATGCGCGCGAGGCCGGGCCAGGAGGTGAGGCCAAGGAGCAAAATCAGCGAGAGATTATTCAGCGGGATGAGGGCGGCGAAGAAAATCAGAATGACGATGCCCGGCAAAGCCAAAATGGCATCGAGCACGCGCATTAATGATTTGTCGAACCAGCCGGGCCCCAGGGCGGCCGCCATGCCGTAGATCGCACCGACAATGATGGTCAGCAGAGCCGCCGGCAGGGACACGATGAGGGTTGATTTGCCGCCCGCGATGAGGCGGGCCATCTCGTCGCGGCCGATCTGGTCGGTGCCGAGCAGATGGGCCGCGCTGGGGGGCTGGAAAATCGCATCCCCATGAATCGCGTAAGGATCGACATGATAAACGAGGCCGCCGGCGAAGCTGAACAGCACGACGAAAACCGCGAGCAGGATGCCCAGGCTCATCGCCATATTATCGCCGACAGCATTCATGCCGCGCGCCAGAAGCCCGGTCGGGGAGCGACCGGCGACCGGCAAAATGTCCAGATTTGCGCTCAATCGAATCGTTCCCTTGGGTCAAGCAGTCCATTGACGATATCGGCGAGGAGATTGCCCAGAATGGTGAGCACGCCGATGAGCAGAACGATGGCCGAAATCACCGGGTAATCCTGGCCCAAGGCCGATTGCCAGAGCAGCCAGCCGAGACCGGGATAGCTGAACACGCTCTCGACCACGATGGAGCCGGCGAAAATATAGGGGAAGGACAAGCCCAGAATGGTGACCAGCGGGCGCAGCGCGTTGCGCAAGACGTGGCCGAACAAAATGCGCGGAAAGGCGACGCCTTTGGCGGCTGCGGTGCGGACATATTCCTTGGTCAGTTCTTCGCGCACGGTCTGGCCGAAATAGCGCGACAGGCCGGCGATGCTGACGATGGCGACGGTGAGGACCGGCAATGTCAGATGCGAAATATAGACGAAGATGCCGGGATTTTCGATCCGCAGGTCTGAGATGCCGCCGGTGGGAAACCAGCGGAATTGCACGGCGAAAATCAGGATCAGGATGGTGCCGACGAAGAATGAGGGCAGTGCGTAAAAAATCAGTTGCAGGCCGCCGATGATGCGGCCGGCCAGGCGATCGTAATAGACGCCCTGGATGAGGCCGACGATGATCGACAGGATGGTGCCGAGCACGATGGCGCTGAGATAAAGGGCGAGCGTGTTGAGCATGTAAACGCGGATGAGCAAGGCGACCGGCTGGTTGACCTGATAGGAATAGCCCAGGCGGCCTTGCAGCAAATGCCACCACCAGACAGCATATTGCCGAGGCAGCGGCACGGCGAGGCCAAGTTTCAAATTCATCGCCGCGATGGCCTTGGCGGTCGCTTTGACGCCGAGGATGGAATAAGCCGGCCCGCCGGGTGTGGCGTGGACCATGAAAAACACCAGAGTGATCAGAATGATCAGCGAGACGATCGAGGTGCTAAGACGGGTGATGATCAGGCGAACCATCGCACATCTCCGGGTTGGTGAAGTGAAGATATTGCGGCGACCAGGCGCCGGTGGGGCTTAGGAATTTATTGATCCCGCGCAAATTTGGATTGGCCAGAACAACCGCGCCCGGAGTGGACACAAAAATCACCGGCTGCTGTTCGGCGGCATAATCCTGATAGGCGAACAAGGCCTCGTTGCCGGACTTGGTGCGAATATCATTGATCAATTGATCCATTTTCGCATCCGAATAACCGTCCTGGTTATTGCCGCCGCCGGTGCCGAACATGGTGCCGTTCGAGGGATAGGACGACAGGCTCCAGCCAAAGCCCATGGCCTCCCAGCCGGCGGGCGGGCCGTTCTGGATGGCGAGCATCTGGTTGAAGGTGACATCCTTGATTTTCATCTCAATGCCAACTTTCTGCAAATCCTGCTGCATGAGTTCCGCACCCAATGTGGAGGTCGCGCCGCCGGAGGGGAGTGTTTCGGTAAAGCTCAGGCGTTTGCCGTCTTTCACGCGAATGCCGTCCGGCCCGACTTTCCATCCCGCCGCATCGAGCAAGGCGCGCGCGCGGGCAGGATCGTAGCCGACGGGATATTTGCCGGCCAGCGCATTGGGCGAGAGGAAGGTGGGTGGCTGGAGCGGCACCGGGCCGTATTGCGGTGTTGTTGTGCCGTGCAGGAGCAAATCATCGGCGAGTTTCTGATTGATGGCATCGGCTAATGCCTGACGCACGCGGACGTCGCGGAAGAAGGCGACATTCGGGTTTTTGTAGTTCATGCCCATGTAGTCGAAACCGAAATTGGGCGTGAGGCGGATTTTGCGGATATTGGGCAAAGCCATGCCGGCGTTCCAGAGGGAGAACGGCAAATTGGCGACGTCGAGCGCGCCGGATTTGATGCCATCGAGCTCAGCGCCGGCGGAGGTGCCGGAGAAATCCATAATGAAGCGATGGATCATCGGCTTTTGTAATTCGTAGGTCGGGTTCGGCCCAAAAATCACGTGCCGGCCGACGGCGAAATCGATCAGGCGGAACGGTCCATCGACGACCTTGAATAAGGCCGGATCGGTCTGGTGGCGCCAGAGTTCATCGACGCTGTATTTGCCCCAGACATGTTGCGGCAGAGCGTAAAGCTGGCCGAGCCCGTTGAGGATGAACCAATCGGGATTGACCGGGTGGATCAAGGTGACCTGGATGGTTTCAGTATCGATGACGGTGAAATGTTTGACCAAAGTGGGAATGCCGCCGGTATCGTAATCCTGATAGATGGGGCCCAGGCGCTTGATGAGATCGAAGGTGTATTTCACGTCCGACGCGGTCACGGGCACACCATCGGACCAATGGCGCGGGTGCAGTTTAATGGTGAAGATTGTATCGTCGGGCGAGGTTGCGATGCCGGATGCGATGGAGCGGCTGAAATCGACTTTGTGGGCGCGGGTGATCCAGAGCAGACCATCGAAGAGATTGCCCGAGGCTTCGATGTTGTAAGCGGAAATATTGAGAAGCGGGATGAGCGAGGTGATGGCGGCGGGTGGTGTGCCGAGCCCGGCGCCGGGGGGGACGATGACGGTGCCGCAGGTTTGATAGGGGGCGGGGTCTGCCGCATGGGCGATTGGGGCGGCGCAAAATGCCATCAGCATGGAAAGAACTGTGAGGCCCGCAAAAAGCTTCGAATGTTTCGGCAAATTGACTGTCATGGTTTTAATAAATCTGGGCCCCATTTGAAGTTCGGGGCGGTGCCTTGCGGCACCGCCCCGATTAAAACGTTGGTAGAACGCTAAAGATCAGAATTTAGCGGAGACGTCAAAGTAGAAAGCGCGTGGCGGGCCAACATAGGCCGAAGCATAGGTCGGGGTCAAAGCAAAGCCGCCATTTTGCGGAATTTCAGCAGGGGCAAGGAAGTAATGCTGGTAATAATGCAGACCTAGAAGATTCTTGATATTCAAGGTGAATTTCAGATTGTGAATCCGGTAGCCATGGATCGGCATATCATACGAAAGCAACAAATTCATCAGCAGATAGGCGGGCAGTTTGAAGTGCTGAATGTTCGGCAATCCGGCGAGCGACTGCGCAAGGTTGCCCTGTGCGGTCGGGTAGTAAGTCGTGGTCGCCAAGGCCAGAGTAGAGTTGGGGTTGGGCGGCGCGATCAGCGGCGTTGCCGGCAATTGCGGCGAGAAATCGAAGGTTATGAATTGTTGGCCGGTATATTGCCCGGACAGACGTGCCGAGTAGGGGCCGTGATCATATTGCACGCCGAAATTGCCTAGGAAGTCCGGCACTGAGGACAAAGGCTCGCCGCGGAACACATAGCCAAACTGGCCTTGGAAGGGCGTGACCAGAGCATAATAGGAATCGAGGTAATTGGCTTCGTTGTAGGAGAAATTGCCGAATACCTGAACATCCGGTGTGACGCGGAATTTACCGGAGGCTTCATAGCCACGATATTGATAGCCGCCGGTGTTGGCGTAGGAGGAGAAACCGGTCTGGTAGTTGGTGTAAAAGGAGAACGCCGAGGTGATTTTCTGATAGAAAATATCGGCGTTCAGATAAAGCCGTGGCGTATCGTAGCGGATACCGGCTTCATAGAGATGCACCACTTCGGGTTTCGGCGCCTGGGTTGAGCTTCCGGCGATACCCAACGAATAGTCGCTGAGCGGCGCATATCGCGCTCCTTTACCATATGAGGCGTAGGCTATGAAGTCGTCCGGCAGATCATAGGAAATACCCAAATACGGGTCGGCCTGCTTGCCGAAATTTTGGAGCTTGTATTGGCCGTTTGGGTCAGTCGCGCTCGAATGAGGACCAGAGAACGGCACATAGGTCGAGCTATAGACGCCGGTGATGTTCACGCCGGGCTCGATATGGAGCTTGTTGTTGAGCAGATCGATCCTGTCTTGCAGGTAAACCTGCGATACAGTGCGCTGTGAACCACCACCGAAGGCAATTGAGTTATAGCCGATGATTTGCGGCATCGGATCGGAGCCATACACAAAGCTCGCTCCCGAGGTCGATGTCTCTTTCACAAACAAACCACCGATTGTGATGTTGTTGTGCGGGTAGAAGAAATTGGCAGTTGGTGTGAATCCAACCTCTTTGGTGCCGCCAGTGTTGTATTCCGCAGACTCTCCCGCGAGGTAATTCCCAAAAGTAGCGGTCGGATTATAACTGAAATATCCGGGCACCTGGTAGACGCTGCCTGGCCCCAGATCACCGTAGGCAAAGTAGGGAACCTGGAACGTCACCTGATATGGGAAATTAGGATTGAACGCGATCGTGCTCGGATTCTGATAGCTGGTGAAATCGCTTGTCGAATTCTGGTAGAACAGCTTACCGCTCACGATCAAATGCGGATTGATGTAGGTCTCATCACCGACATAAGCGGTCAGATAGGTATTATCCTGCCGCGTATAGGTCAGCGACCTTGGAAAATTATAGCTGTAGCTGTTGGCGTTGATCAAAGGCACCGGCAGCGGGGCGGTGACCAGATAGCCGTCGGCGCGGTTGTAAATCACGACCGCCGAGAGATGTGACAAGCCGTCATTATAGGGCTTGAGGGCCGAGAACAGCATTTCGCCTGAGCGAATGCTGTTATTGTCGGGGAAACCACTGGTGTAAGACTCACCATAGCGCAACAATACGCGAGGCGCATTCGGGCCGGGTGTTCCGATATCGCCGGTGTTGATTTCAAAGCCCGCATGGCTGGTGTTGAACGAGCCGTAGCCCGCGAACAATTCCATGTAGGGATCCGCGGTCGGCTTTTTGGTCTCATAGGCGATCGTGCCGCCGACGGTCGCAAAGCCTTGTTTGTTCGGCGGTGCGACACCTGGATATACGGTCGAGGAGCCGATCTGCCCCAGTGTGACCGGCGAGCCGATATTGTTATTCAGAAATCCGCCTTGCGCGCCGGAGAGAATATCCTGCAGCGGAATAGTGCCATCGAGGGTTTCGGCGAGCTGCGAATAGCGGGCGCCGCGAATGGTCAAGACGGGCACACCCTGACCGGCATTTTGTTGATATTCGTTCACCGAAGGGGTCTGTTTGAGGAGGCTCTGGATGGAACCGGCCTGGGTTCCTTCGGCCTCGATCTGTTTGGGTGAGATTTCAGATACCGCGGCGGCGACGTTCTTTTCCTTGAGCAGCAACTCTTTGTAGAGTTTCTTCACCTTGGCGATGTGGATCGCATAGGTATCAGATGTTGCGCCGGCATCGGCTGATACGGCGGTTTGCGCCCAAACGCGCGTTGAAAAGACCATTCCGCTGGCGACTGAGCATGCCGTTAAAAGCAGCAATCTCTGTCGCGTGGTTGTCATACGACGCATCAACAATCTCCCAGACGCCCGCAAAAGGCGCAAAATTTGTTAACCGAAATATCCCCATTTATTATCGTCCCCGCACTTGATGTTCGGTGAACGACCGTCTGACCTGCTTGTTTTGCATGACAGCAAACAATGTGCCAAGCCTCCCAGAGACGCTGATGACAATCATGTTGCAGTTTTGCCACAGTGACTTCCCTGTAATTTAAAGGGGATTTCATGAGGCGCGGGATTTTCTGTCGCCAATTCCGCCAATTTTTATGTCAAAAATTCGTAATACCGCCACCACGAGACCGTTAATTTCTCCATTAATCAATTATCACGATTTCGTGAAAATCAGGTCGTCTTTAAGATGAACCGGCTGACATAATTTTGGAAAACTTAATCCGCTACAGACATCTCAATTACTGATGAACGAAATGTCATTCACGGCGCATTTTTAGGCAATAATGTCAGCGGACATCTGCCCGATTCTTGTGCGATGCGATCGATGACGGCCGCCCCCTCCCACGCCGATATGGCAACCAGACGGCCCAGCAACGAGGGCGCGAAACAAGGCCACAAAAAGGGGCGGTGCTTTGCGGCACCGCCCCGGTTGAGAAGCTACAGTAAAATTCATCTGAATTGAGCCGGAAGGTTCAAATCAGATGAATGAATTTTCTCGC
>NCAP01000091.1 GCA_002255495.1 Rhodospirillales bacterium 20-60-12
TCGCTCTCCAGCCTGATATTGGGCGTATCCCCCATCGCCGCGCGGATTTTCGCCAAATCTGCGGGGAAGGCCTCACCACCCGCCAGCTTGAGCACCAGCAACCGGCTTGGGTCAGCGCCGAACGCCGCGCGAAAGGCCGCAATCGCCGCCAGCGGATTTTTGCGCACGAAACTGGCACCCAGATTTGCAATAAAACTGACCAGCAGCACATCGTCGGGCAAACCCAAAGCCGCCCGGTCGGGCTCGACCGGCTGATCGATCAAGGCCAGCGGATAAGGCACCAGCCGCACCCGGCCAGGTGCCAAAGGCTCGAATGCGGCGGCGGTAAACGCCGATGGGGCCCAAATTTCATGCACAAACCGCAGGCCCACGCGCCAGTCCGTTGGCACAACCGGCAATTCCCAGTTCCACATGCCGATCACCAGCCGGCCGCGCAGCAGGCTGGCTGGCTCGCGCGCCAGCATCAGCGGGATTGAAGGGGCATTGACATGCAGCAGCAAGGCCGCGTCGGCCGGCAAGCCCGCGGGGTCGCCCTTACCGCCGACATGCAATGGATAAGTCCCGCGCAGCACCGCCAGAACAGCCAATGCGCTCTGCATCAGCCGCGCGGCCTCACCCAGACCGCTGACCCGCGCCATCTCGCCGGCCACGATCACCCCCCGGCTGGCGGCCGGCGGCGCGGGATCAGCCTTGGTCGCCAACATCATTGCACCGCGTTGCAAAAAATCGCGCCGGGCGCGTGCGGGTAATGCCCGCCAGGCGCGATGCGCCAGCGATAAAGACGATGCCTTGCTCATATAGCTTGCAATGCCGCGCCGCGCCGTCTGGTGCAACGCCCGCCGACATGGTTAGAGTGCGGTAATGAGCAGCGATTTTGCCCCGCGCGGCCAAAACGGCCCCCCCGGCATGCCCGATTTCGGTGCCGAATTGCCACAATTTCCGGTCGCCCTGACGCCGCCGGATCTTGCACGTTGGGAGGCGGGCAATACCGGCATTCCCGGTTTCACCAGTTACGTGGCTGACGAACCAGGCCCACATGTTCTGATCATGGCGCTGATGCACGGCAATGAAATCGCCGGCGCCATCGCATTGCACGAATTGCTGCAATCGGGGATCCGCCCAGCGCGCGGACAATTGACATTGGGCTTCGGCAATCTGGCAGCCTTTCAGCGCTTCGACGCCCAAAACCCCATCGCCTCACGCTTCATCGATGAGGATATGAACCGGGTGTGGGACAGCTATCTACTCGAAGGCCCAAGGCAATCGGTGGAACTGACCCGCGCGCGGGAAATCCGCCCGCTGATCGATACGGTCGATATCGCGCTCGATCTTCATTCCATGCTCTGGCCGTCCGACCCGCTGCTCCTCTGCGGGCCGACCACCCGCGGCCAGTCGCTTGCGCGGGCCATAGGCACACCGGGATTGGTGGTGGCCGATCAGGGCCATGCCGGCGGGCGGCGGCTGATCGATTATGATCGTTTCACCGATCCGCAAAGCCGATCCGCCGGCGTCCTCGTCGAAGCGGGCCAGCATTGGCAGCCTGAAACGGTCGGGCAGATGAGCATGAGCATAACCTCGCTGTTGCGCCATACCGGCATGCAATCCCCGCATCAGCCGATCCCGCGCACGCCACGTTTCGCCGAAGTCACCCATGTGGTCACGGCCACCACCCAGCGTTTTGCCTTTATCCGCCCGTTTCGCGGCGGCGACGTGATCGAGCGGCGCGACACCATCATCGCCTATGACGGTGACGCCGAAATCCGCACACCGCATGATGATTGCCTGCTGGTTATGCCGAGCCACAAAACCAGCCGCGGCCATACCGCCGTGCGGCTCGCGCGCTTCGTCTAACGAAAAGACCCGCGCGAGAGCGTGATGCGTTATCACGCACCCGCTCTAGCCATATTTTTCCGATCAATTTCATTGGTTTAGCTGGGGCCAAGTGCCTCCATCTAAACCAATATTGATCTAACCCTCTGCGCGCGGAATCCAGGGTATCTGACCGATCTGGATACCGTCATCGGCCAGATCTTCCGCTTCGGCCTCGGTTGCCTCGCCGTAAATTCCGCGCGGCTCGACTTCGCCCTCGTGAATTTTTCGCGCTACGGTCGCGAAATCACGGCCGACATAATCGCAATGGGTTTCCACCTCGGCGCGCAGTTTTTGCAGCGCGGCCCGCACCTGATCGGGCAGCACACCGGCAATCACCTGGCTATCGGCCTGAATATCGGGCGGTGCGGGCGGTGCGGCGGGTTCGGCCTTGTTGCTGCGGCGCGATAAAGCCGGCGCCATCAAAGCCCGCGTCACCTGCGTGCTGCCGCAAGCCGGGCAGGACACCAGGCCGCGCGCCGCCTGCTCCTCGAAACCGGCGCTGTCGCGAAACCAGCTATCGAATTCATGCTCGGCGGTGCAGCGGAGTTGATAATGGATCATCGGATATCAGGCAGCGAGCAACGCATCGAGCTTGCCCGCGCGGTCGAGGGCCAGCAATTCATCGCACCCGCCAATCGATTGCCCATCGATGAAAATCTGCGGCATGGTCGTCCGCCCGCCGGACCGGCTGGTTGCGTCAGCCCGCGCCTTCGAGCCATGCGGCGCGTCGATTTCCGTGAAGGCAATTTTCTTGCCCTGCAACACCTGCACAGCACGCGAACAATAAGGGCAAAAGGCCTGGGTATAGATTTCGATCGTTTTCATGACAGATTCCGCAGCGATATCTGTCAAATACGCAAAGCCGCGCCGGAAGCAAGGGGATCACTCAATCCGGCGGTCGGGAACCCGTGCCAGGACCAGCACATCCACTGCCGCCGCACCGGCGGCCAGTAACGCACGGGCGCAGGAATCCGCCGTCGCGCCGGAGGTCAGAACGTCATCGATCAACAGGATTGCGCGCCCTTCAATGCCCGCCTCGCGGCCCGGCCGCACAGCAATCGCACCGGCCAGCAAGCGCCGCCGCTCGGCTGCCCCCAAACCCTCCAACGGCGCCGTGTGACGCAGCCTGATCAACCCATCGAGCAGTACCGGCCGGCCGGCTTGCCGGCCCAGCGCCCGCGCCAATGCTGCAGCCTGATTATAGCCGCGCTCCCGCAGGCGCGCGCGCGACAGCGGCACCGGCAGCAACACCGCCGCCCTTTGCAATAAATCAGCGCCCGGCCTGAGCATCAGCCGGGCCAGCCCCACCGCCGCCTCGGGCCGATCAGCGTATTTAAACGGCAAGATCAATTTTTTGGCACCTTGGTCGTAACGCAGCGCCGCCCGCGCCATGCCGAAGGCGGGCGGGTTCAACACGCATTGCAAACAGCGCCCGGCCTGATCAGCCACCGCCGCGACCGGCAAGCCCAACCCGCAACAGACGCAAAACGGTGCCGAGATGAAATTCAACTGCGGAAAACATGACGCGCATAATTGCCCATCCCCGGCCACGGGCGCCTCACACATCAGGCAATGCGGCGGCAACAAACCATCGCGCAGCTGCCCGGCCAGCCAGGCGGCAGATTTCATCCAGCCGCGCACAACACCGCCGCGGCTGCTTTCCATCAGCGCCAAACCCCGGCACAGACGCTCATATGAACGAGTCCATGATGATCTTTGACCGCCGCGCCGTCCGCGCCCATCGCAGCCGGGCCGCCGGGCGGCTCGGCGGTGTTGCCAGCGTCATCGATGATCTCGCCCAACGCCTGCTGAGCCGGCTTGACGATACCACCATGAGCTTCACCCAAGCCCTCGACATCGGCGGCCGCGGCATCGTCGCTCCCATCCTGGCTCAACGCCATATCGATGTCGTCTCGATTGATCTCTCCCCCGCCATGGCCCAGCGCAGCGGCGGGCACGCCGTCACCGCCGACGAAGAATGCCTGCCCTTCGCGCCTGCGAGCTTCGACCTCATCGTCGCGCATCTGGCCCTGCATTGGGTCAACGACCTGCCGGGTGCATTGCTGCAATTGCGCCAGAGCCTCAAGCCGGGCGGCCTGTTTCTCGCCAGCATGCCTGTGCTCGGCACCCTCGCCAGCCTGCGCAGCACATTGCTCGCCACCGAAGAAGCGCTCACCGGGCGCGCCGCACCGCGCATTTCCCCCTTCCCCGACCTGCGCGACTGCGCGAGCCTGCTGCAACGCGCCGGCTTTGCTTTGCCCGTCGTCGAACTCGAAGACATCGCCCTCTCCTACGCCAACCCCCTGAAACTCCTGCGCGACCTGCAGGCCGCCGGGGAAAACAACGCCATCGCCAAACGCAGCCGCGCCATACCGCCGCGCAGCCTGTTCCCCGCCACCCTCGCCGCCCTGCCCCGCACCGACAACCGCGTCACCGTCGAACTCCGCATGGCGATCCTCACCGGCTGGGCTCCGTGATCGCGCCCCCGGCGCACTTGGTCACAGCAGCCCCATCCGGCGTAGGCTGATCCACTGGCCGTTGCCGATGATGACATGGTCATGCAGCACGATGCTCAGCGCATGGGCGGCGCGTTTGATCTCCTGGGTCATGTCGATATCTTCGCGCGAGGGCGATGGATCGCCGGAGGGGTGATTATGGACCAGGATGATCGAGGTCGCATGCAGATCGAGCGCGCGCTTGACGACCTCGCGCGGATAAACCGGGGTATGGTTGACCGTGCCGCGGGACTGCGCCTCGTCAGCGATCAGCCGATTGCGATTATCCATGAACAGTATCCGGAATTGCTCGATTTTCTCGCGTGCGAGGATTGCCGTGAGGTAATCCATTAAATTATCCCAGTTCGACAGAACCGGCCGATAAATAATCTCGGCGCGGCTCAAACGTTGGGCCGCGGCCTGGATGGTTTTGAGCGCTGCCGCACCCGCCTCGCCCAGCCCATCGACGGCCAGCAGATCCGGCAGCGGCGCTGCGATAGCGGCCGCGAAGCTGCCGAACCGGGCGATGAGGGCGCGGGCGATCGGTTTGGTATCGCGGCGTGGCAGAGCCAAAAACAGGACAATTTCGATCATTTCATGATCGGCGAGGGCATCGGGCCCGGCGCGGAGCAACCGCCCGCGCAGCCTCGCGCGATGGCCATGCTCGGCGGCGCGTGCCGGGCGGGTTACCGGGTGTGCCGGCGGATCGGCGGGCGGGACAGCGGCCGGGTCGACGAGCAATTCGGGCAGCAGACCCGCTTCGCTGAAACCTATGGCTGTGTGATTTTTGTGGCGCACAATGTCAGCGTGCCACAGATTTCGTTACGATGAAAGCGCGATCAGATGTAAGGCGGTGCGGTAAAACCCAGGGGCGAGAGGGTAAAAATCTCGCAGCCCGTTTCCGTCACACCGACCATATGCTCGAATTGCGCCGAGAGGCTACGGTCGCGAGTGACGGCTGTCCAACCGTCATCGAGGACTTTCACCTCGGCCCGGCCGGCATTGACCATGGGTTCGATGGTGAAGAACATGCCGGTCTTGAGCACCGGCCCGTCACCGGGGCGGCCGAAATGCAGGACATTGGGCGGCTCATGAAAGCGCCGGCCAATGCCGTGACCGCAAAAATCCCGCACTACGCTGAAGCGCTGGGACTCGACATAGGTTTGAATGGCATGGCCGATATCCCCAAAGGTGGCACCAGGGCGGACCTTGGCGACACCGCGCATCAGCGCCTCATATGTCACGTCCATGAGTCGTTTTGAGCGCAGGGCAGCGGTGCCGGCGACATACATGCGGCTGGAATCGCCATACCAGCCGTCGAGAATGACGGTCACATCGATATTGACGATATCGCCGTCGAGCAGCTGGCGCTCAGCGGGAATGCCGTGGCAGACGACATGATTGATGGAGGTGCAGATGGATTTGGGAAAGCCGCGATAATTCAGCGGCGCCGGCACAGCGCCGCGCCCGGTGATGAAATCGTGGCAGATGGTGTTCAGCGCCTCAGTGGTCACACCGGGCTGGACATGGGTCGTGATCATGTCGAGCGTTTCCGCCGCCAGCGCGCCGGCCGCCCGCATGCCCGCGAAATCCGCCGGCTGGTGAATCGTAATCCGTCTGGCTTCAGCCGCGCCGTCCATCATCATCCTCGAAGAATTCCCGCTCATCCTACATGACGACGGCCATGAAACAAGGCAAGTCTTACCAGACATCACGAAAGCAGGGAGGCGAGAGATGCAAATTCAAGGGATGGCAGCGGCGGTGACCGGCGGCGCGTCGGGGCTTGGGCGCGCCAGTGCCGAGGCGCTGATCGCACGCGGCGCGATTGTGACCATCATCGATCTGCCCGGCGATGCCGGAGCAGCCACCGCCGCCGCCATAGGCGCGCGGTTCGCGCCTTGCGATGTAACCGACGAGGACAGTCTTGGCGCTGCCCTCGATGCAGCCGGGCAAGACGCGCCGTTGCGCGCAGTGGTGCATTGCGCCGGCACCGCCAAAGTCACCCGGATATTGGAAAAAGACGGTAGTGCGGCGGCTCTGGCACCGTTCGATGCGCTGATCCGACTTAATCTGATCGGCAGTTTCAATGTGCTGCGCTTGGCCGCAGCCCGCATGGCGGCCCTTGACCCGCTGGAAGGCGAGCGCGGCGTGGTGGTGATGACCGCCTCGATCGCGGCCTATGAGGGCCAGATCGGCCAGGCGGCTTATGCCGCGTCGAAAGCCGGAATCGTCGGGTTGACCTTGTGCGCCGCGCGCGAGTTGGCGCCAAGGCTGATCAGGGTGGCCACCATTGCACCCGGCATTTTCGAGACGCCCTTGCTGACCACCCTGCCCCAGCCGGTGCAGGATGCGCTGGGCGCCGCAGTGCCGCACCCGGCCCGGCTCGGCAAACCCGCCGAATTCGGCCTGCTCGCCTGCCAGATCATCGAAAACCCGATGCTCAATGGCGAGACAATCCGACTCGATGGTGCGCTGCGCATGGCGCCGCGCTGAACTTGACAAGCCGCTGCACGACGGGTGCACTCATTCCAAACAAAATATTGAGGACACCACGTGGCGCATTTGAAATCATTATTCGATCTCACCGGTAAAACCGCTTTGATCACCGGCGGGTCGCGAGGGCTTGGCCTGCAAATCGCCGAGGCACTCGGCGAATATGGTGCCCGCATTGCGATCTCGGCGCGCAAGCATGACGAGTTGGAATCAGCCGTCGCGCATCTGGCCGGGCTGGGTATTTCCGCGCGCGCTTATCCGGCGGATATGGGCAAGGCGGATGGCCCAAAAGCGCTGGCTGATGCCGCGCTGGCGGATGGCCCTGTCGATATATTGGTCAATAACGCCGGTGCGACCTGGGGCGCCAAGGCCACCGAAATCACGCCGGAAGCCTGGGCGCGGGTGATGAATATCAACATCAATCACCTGTTTTTTCTGACCCAAGAGATCGGTCGGCGCGCGATGATCCCCGGAGGCGGCGGCAAAATCGTCAATATCGCCTCGGTGGCCGGCTTACAGGGCCATCATCATTCGCTGCAAGGCACCATTGCCTATAATGCCTCAAAGGGTGCGGTGGTGAATTTCACCCGCGCTCTGGCCGCCGAATGGGGGCAGCACGGCATTACCGTGAATGCGCTGGCGCCCGGTTTCTTTCCCTCAAAAATGACTCGCGGCACGTTGGATCTATACGAGGCTGAGATTGCCGGTCGCAGCCCGCTCGGCAAAATCGGCGGGGCCGATGATTTGAAAGGCGCTGCGCTGCTGTTCTGTTCGGCGGCATCCGGGCACATCACCGGCCAGATCCTGACTGTTGATGGCGGTTCCACGATTATTTGAAAGTATACCATGACCATCCTGGACCGGCCGACACTCGATTTTCTGCTCTATGACTGGCTCGGCGGTGAGGCTCTGCTCACCCGCCCGGCCTTTGCCGAACATAATCGCGAGAGCGTGGCCTCCATGCTCGATACCGCGGCACGCCTCGCCGAAACACATTTCCTGCCCTGCTTCAAGAAATCCGACCGTGAGGAACCAAGTCAGAATGAGCATGGCGCGCATGTTATTCCCGAAATCCGCACCGCCATCGCGGCCTACGCCCAGGCCGGTTTTGCCGCCGCCCCATTTCCCGCCGCCATCGGTGGGTTGGGCTTGCCCAATTTGATCCACACCGCCGCCACCGCCTTTTTCATGGGGGCCAATGTGCCGGTCGCCAGCTATTCAATGCTGACCGTCGGCAATGCCGGGCTGATCGCGCATTTCGGCACCCAAGCCCAGATCGAGACCTTCGTGACACCAGCACTTGA
This sequence comes from Rhodospirillales bacterium 20-60-12, assembly GCA_002255495.1. Lineage (GTDB taxonomy): Bacteria > Pseudomonadota > Alphaproteobacteria > Acetobacterales > Acetobacteraceae > 20-60-12. Next base: position 8,165 of record NCAP01000091.1, read on the forward strand.
GGGGCGCTGGACGGGGACGATGTGCCTATCCGAACCGCAGGCCGGATCTTCGCTGGCGGACATCGTCACCAAGGCGATACCGGAGGGCGAGGACGGGCTGGGCGTGCGCTACCGGCTGTTTGGCAACAAAATGTGGATCTCGGGCGGCGATCATGACGCGGCGGATAATATCGTTCATCTGGTGCTCGCGAAAATTCCTGGGCCTGATGGCAAATTAATCGCCGGCAGCAAGGGTATTTCGATTTTCATTGTGCCTAAATTGATGCCGGACGGCAGCCGCAACGATGTCACACTGGCCGGGCTCAATCATAAAATGGGCTTTCGCGGCACCACCAATTGCCTGCTGAATTTCGGCGAGCGCGACGGCGCGATCGGCTGGCGTGTCGGCGAGATCGGGCAAGGTCTGCCGATCATGTTCCAGATGATGAATGAGGCGCGCATCGGCGTGGGGCTGGGCGCCACGATGATGGGTTATCGCGGCTTTCAGCTCGCGCTCGATTACGCCCGCACCCGCCCGCAGGGACGGCGCACCGGCACCCGCGATGTCAGCAGCAAACAGATACCGATTATTGAACATGCCGACGTGAAGCGCATGTTGCTGGCGTGCAAATCCTACACTGAGGGTGCGCTGGCGCTGATCCTCTATTGCGCGAAACTGGTCGATGAATCCAAAACCGCCGATACGGCACAAGCGCGCGCCGAAGCCGATGCGGTGCTCGGCCTGCTGACGCCGGTTGCGAAGACCTGGCCTTCGGAATATGCGCTCGCCGCCAACGATATCGCGATTCAGGTCCATGGCGGCTATGGCTATACGCGGGATTTCGATGTCGAGCAGCTTTATCGGGATAACCGGCTGAACCCGATTCACGAGGGCACAACGGGTATTCAGGGGCTCGATTTGCTGGGCCGGAAAATTCTCCGCGACGGCGGCAAAATTCTCGCCCAGTTCGCGACCCGCGTTGCCGCCACGATCAAGGCGGCAAAGGACGATTTCCCCGCCGAGGCAAACGCCCTGCAGGCCGCAATGGATGCCATCGCCGCTACAGTACACGCGCTCGCCAGTGTCAATGATGAAGCGGAGATGCTGGCCAATGCAACGAATTTTCTATCCGCCTTCGGTCACACCGTGCTCGGCTTCATCTGGCTCGATCTAGCCCTATGTATCAGCCAAGGCGACCACGGGGCGCATTTCGCGGCCGGCAAGCATGCGGCATGCCGCTATTTTTACAGCTTTGAGATGCCAAAAATCGCCGCCTGGCTCGCCCCGGTGATCGCCTGCGATAATCTGACCACGCGCATGCAGGATGAGTGGTTCTGAGATGAAAAAAATTCTGATCACCGGGGCCAGCCGCGGCATAGGCCGCGCGGCTGCCATTTTATGCGCAAGCCGCGGCTGGGCGGTCGGCGTCAATTATGTCGGCAATGAAGCCGCCGCCCTGGAGACTGTGGCTGCGGTGCAGGAAGCGGGCGGGCGTGGGCTTGCAATCAAGGGCGATGTCGCATGTGAGCGTGACGTGATCGCCATGTTCGACCGCGCGGCAGATGCGTTCGGCGGCCTTGACGGGGTGGTGGTGAATGCCGGCATTGTTGCTCCAGCCAGCAAGCTTGCCGATATGGCCGAGGCGCGGCTGCGCCATATATTCGAGGTGAATATTCTCGGCGCCTATCTCTGCGCGCGCGAAGCGGCGCGGCGTCTGCCGCTCGACCGCGGCGGCCAGGGCGGATCGATCGTGCTGATTTCCTCGGTTGCCAGCCGCACCGGCTCGCCGTTTGAATATGTCGATTATGCCGGCTCGAAAGGCGCTGTCGATAGCTTGGCTTTGGGGCTCGGCAAGGAACTCGCCGGCCAAGGCGTGCGGGTGAATGCGGTGCGCCCCGGCGTGATCGAAACCGATATCCATGCCAGCGGCGGCGAACCGGGTCGGGCTCAGCGCATCGGTCTCACGGTACCGATCGGCCGCGCGGGCCAGCCCCAGGAAATCGCCGAAGCAATCGTCTGGCTGCTCAGCGATGCATCATCCTATATGACCGGCTCGTTGCTCGATTTGGCAGGCGGTCGGTAAAGGCAAGTATTTTCTTTTTGTGGACAAAAAGAAACAAAAAACTTTTTGGATTCACAGCGTCATGATGCAACGCGACCATCATACGCCGTGTTCAACCTCGATCGTGACATGCGAGAGCGCGCGAAACCGCGCCAGGCGGGCGCGGTAATGATCGGCATTGCGCGCCTGCGCCGTGCGCACTGATAATATGGCACCCAGATGCCCCGGGCCCAGGCGCCAGAGATGAAAATCGGTGAGTTGGTCACCCTCATCCTCGATTGCCTGACGTAATTTGCCGGCCATGTTCTTGTCCGGTGTCATGTCGAGCAGAATGCTCCCGGTATCGCGGATCAGGCCATAGGCCCAGCTGGCGATCACGAAGGCGCCCAGAATACCGACCATCGGGTCCATCCAGAGCCAGCCAAAGGCACGGGCCAGAACCAGCCCGATAATCACCAGCACCGACACCGCCGCATCCGCCGCGACATGAACCAAGGCGGCGCGCATATTATTATCCCGCCCGGTGGAGGCAACGGGATGCTCATCCGCATGGCCATGATCATGTTCGGCAAACACCAGATCCCGCGCGCCATCAGGCAGACGCAGCACCACATTGAAGGCGTGCGGCTCGGGAATTTCCTGCACCGATTGCCAATAGCCGGACTGCGCCACGAAATTGAAGATCTGCCGGGTGCCATCCGCCCGCACGGTCTCGGCGCTCATCTCGCCTGCCGGCAGCACGGCACCTGCGAGCGCACTCAGCCGAAAGCGCGGCGGCACGCCATCCTCGAAAATCTCGAAGCGTATCGTGCCCGCCGCGGTCTCGATCAGCCGCGATTCATCGTCACCATGATCATGGTCATGGTGATCATGGTCATGTGCGTCATGATCATGCGCATCGTGAGAATGGCCATGCCCGCGCCCGTGGCCATGATCATGGCCGCCGGCGAGCAGCAGCGCGCTTGCGACATTCACGGCCAAGCCCAGGCAGGCAATGGGGATGGCCTCGGCGAAATGGATCGGCACGGGGGCCAGCAGGCGGCTGACGGCCTCGTAGCCGATGAGCAGAGAAATCATCAGCAGCACGATGGCACTGGTAAAGCCGGCCAGATCACCCAATTTGCCGGTGCCGAAGGAAAAGCGCGGGTCATTGGCGAATTTCCGGGCATAGCGATAGGCGAGTGCGGCCAGCAATAATGCCCCGGCATGAGTGCTCATATGCAGCCCATCGGCGACCAGCGCGATCGAGCCATACATCAGCCCGCCGACAATCTCGGCAATCATCATCGCCCCGCACAGCCAGATCACCCACCAGGTGCGCCGCTCGCTGCGCTCATGGTCGGCACCGAGGAAAACATGGCTATGGGTCGGCATCGCAGCCTCGGGCATGGGGATTCTCATTTCAAATAGGTTCTGATCACGTCGATCAATTGCGCCGCGGCATCGGCTTTCAGCGCACCCGGATGCATCTCCTCATCGACCAGATGCGAGCGCACATGGTCCTCGACCACTTCGGCCATCAAGCCGGCGATGGCGCCGCGCACACCGGCCAGCAGATGCATCATTTTCTCGCAATCGGCCTCGCCTTCGAGCGCCCGCTCGATCGCCTCGACCTGACCGCGAATACGTCTGGTGCGCGCGAGCAAGCGCTGTTTATCGCGGATCGTATGTGACATCGGGGGGTGATAGCATAGCCCCCATCCTATTTCGAGCTGGGATTTTAAGCGATCTTGGCGGCTTCACCGGCCGGCACGCCGACCTCGTCGGTCACGATGTTGAAATTGCGCAGGATCGCCGGGCCGAAATGGCTGGTGATGGCGACATCCGCCGCATCCCGTCCGCGCGCAATCA
>NCAP01000092.1 GCA_002255495.1 Rhodospirillales bacterium 20-60-12
GTCTTCCACGGACGAAATACTTTGCTCATCAGAAAACAGAATCACGCCAAGCCAAGATTGTCGAGACAATTCAGCCGTTACCAGGACAGGCTCCTAGCTCTATTTTGACGAGCAAATTCATTCACCTGAATAGAACCTCTGGTTCAATTCAGGTGAATTTTGCTCTAGCCTGCCGCACCGGCCTGCAAAATGGCGGAGTGCTGGGGGCGTTCGTGCTCATGGGCGGAGGCGATTTGGGCGGCGAGGTCGAGCGCGCGGGTGGTGGACCAGCTGGCACCTTGGGCCATGGCCGCAGCGCGGGCGGCGGCACTGAATTGGCCGCCGGCTTCGGCCTGATCGAGCAGGGCGATCAATCCGGCCCAGGTTGCTTGTTCGGTCGATTGCCGGGCGATGTCGTGAAGCTGCATGAAGGCTGAGCTGTAGCCGGCGAGTTGCGCGGCGGCGATGTAATCGCCGGTTTCGGCGGCGAGCAATGCGGCACATTCCAGGCAGCTTGCCAGCACGAGTTCAACCCCGAGATCGGCCAGCAGGGGCAATGCTTCACCGATCGCATCCCGCGCGACGCCGAACCGGCCGAGTGCGAGATTATAAGCCGCGAGATTGCTCAACACGAAGGTCAGATCGAGCATGTTGCCCGATTGGCGGCAGCTTGAGGCGACTTCTTCGGCGAGATCCGCGGCATCGAGCAGGTAGCCCTGGGCAAAGCGGGTTTCGGCCAGATTGAGCCCGGCCACCTGAATACCGACATGATCGCGAAAATGCCGGCTGATGCCCAAAGCCTCGTTGAGGAGCAAGGTCGCGTGTTCATGATCATCGACGAACAGGGCGTTGACGGCGAGGATATTGAGCAGCCAGGCGCGGCGCTTGGTCGGCTTTATGCTCGGCAGAGTGCTGTAGATTTCATCGGCGTATGGGCGGGCTGCGTGGTTCTCGCCGGGCCGGGCGAGGCACGCGACGATGCGCCCGGCCGCGAGGCAGATTGTCTCGTGATCGGCGGACTCGCGGTAGAGATCATAAGCGCGCAAGGCGGGATCGAGCTTGCGCTTGTCGCCGAAGGCGCCGCCGGCGAAGGAGAATGACAGATCAAGCCAGATGCGCGCTGCAACCGGCTTGGGCGTTTGCGGGCCGATCCGCGTAATCGCCTCCTGCAGCCAGCGCCTGCGTTCGGCTTCGAGAGCCAGATCGCGCCAGAATTCCGCCGTCTGACTCATCAAGGTGAGGCCGCGCTCGGTTTCGCCGCCGGGGTGGAACAGCCATGTCAGAGAGGCGCGCAGATTGTCCAAATCAGGCGCAAACCGGGACAGCCAATCGTCGGTCGGCATGGTCGGCCAGGTGCTCGCGGCGGTGCCATAAAGCGCGATCAGCCAGTCGGCCAGGCGCTGCTGCATGAGATCGACTTCGCCATAGGCTGCAAGTTTTTCGGCAGCGTAATGGCGCGTTGTCTCGAGCAGACGAAAGCGGCTTTCAGCGGCGGAACGCGGCAGGCTGGTCAGCATCGATTTATCAAGCAGGCCGGAGAGCAGATCGAAGATAGCGGCCGGATCGATTGTGGCATCGGCCAATACGGCTTGTGCTGCGGCCAATGTGAAGCCGCCGCCGAAGACACTCAGTCGGCTGAGGGCAAGACGCTCATGGGCAGAGAGCAGATCATAGCTCCAATCGAGCAGGGCGCGCAGGGTTTGCTGGCGCGCCGGCGTGCCGCCACGCGGTGCGACCAGCAAGGCGAAGCGGTCATCGAGACGGTTGAGCAATTCGGCCGGCGAGAGCATGCGCAGGCGGGCAGCTGCAAGCTCGATCGCCAGAGCCATGCCGTCCAGACGTTGGCAAATGGCGACAACCGCGGGCAGCGCGGTTTCATCGAGCGTGAAGCCGGGGACCGCGCCGCGGGCCCGCTCGACGAACAGCTTGATGGCGCTGTAGCCCATTGCATCGGCCAGAGTGAGGCCCGCGGCGGATGCCGGCATGGCCAGCCCGGGCATCGGAAAAATCTGCTCGCCGGCAACGCCGAGTACCTCGCGGCTGGAGACCATGATGGCCAGCGATTCGGTTTGGCGCAGCAAGGCATCGACGAAAATCGCCACACCGTCTTTCAGATGTTCGCAATTATCCAGAATCAGCAGCACATGTTTGCGGCGCAGATAGGAGGCGACAAAATCGACGATCGATGAATGATCGCCCAGGCTGATATTGAACAAGGCGGCCACCGCTTCACCGATTTGGGCGGGCTCGTTGAACGAGGCGAGTTCGACGAACCATACGCCATCGGCAAACCGGCCAAGCAGTTCGCTGCCCGCGCGCAGCGACAGCCGGGTTTTGCCGATGCCGCCGGCCCCTGCCAGCGTGACCAGCCGATGCTGGCGGATCAGCCGGACGATATCGGCCAGTTCGCCCTCACGCCCGACAAATGAGGTTGTCCATTGCGGTAAATTATGCGGCCGTGAATCAGCCACATGGGGTGCGGGGAAATCGGTGCGCAGCCTGGCGTGGACCAGTTGAAACACCGCCTCCGGCAGAGCCAGATTTTTCAATCGGCGTTCACCCAGATCCTGCAGACGAACCCCGGCCGGCAATTCCGCCGGTGCGGCCATGGAGGCTGCGACGCCTGTGAGGAGAATCTGGCCGCCTTGGGCGATGTTGAGCAGGCGGGCGGCGCGATTCATGGTCGGGCCGAAATAATCCCCGGCCCGCGCCTCGGCGGGGCCGATATGCACCGCCATGCGAACGGCGAGGCCATCGACGCTTGAAAAATCCTCGGCGAGCAATGCGAGTTGCGCTGCCAGGGCCGCTTCAATCGCTTGCCGGACGGTGGGGAAGACGGCGTAAATGCCATCGCCGATGGATTTGAAAACCCGGCCGCCGGCACCCGACACGGCCATTGCTATAGCGGTATCATGCCGGGCGAGAGCGCCGCGCATCAGTTTCGGATAACGTTCCCACCGGACGCTTGAGCCTTCGATGTCGGTGAGCAGGAAGGCCAAGGCGGCCCCTTCCGGCGACCATTCTCGCTGACGCAGGTCGGTAACGACTAACATAACGGCAACCCCTGTGATCCCACGCCTTGCGGCCTGACCTCATCCATACAACTTCTGGTGGCCGTTACAAAGCCATTTCTGTCAGAGGGCGACAAGAGCGTGATGCGTTATTACGCACGAGCTCTAGAGCGTTTTCCGGTTAATTTCATTGGTTTAGTTTGAATTTTATGATTCAATGTAAATGTTTGTCGATCTAACACCGTATTCGCCGCGCGTCGGCCCCGTTCAAATGGCCTTCACTTGGGGTGCGGCTGGCATGTTGACCTCGGGTTTGCCGACCAATTGGCGGATCATCGAGGCGGTGGATGGGTTATTCCAATCCGCGCCACCCTCCAATTTGGCGACCACCCTGCCCTGGCGGTCGAGGATCACGGTGAGCGGAATGCCGGAGGTTCCGAACGCATCCAGCGCGCTGCTGGATTCGTCGAACAAGGGTGTCAGACCATCGATGTGATGGGCGGCGAAAAAGGGCAGCACGACGGCCGGGCCCGTCATATCCACCGAAATGGCCAAGACGCGAATATCATCGGGCGAGAGCTTCGGGCTCAGCGCCGCCAGAGTGGGTAATTCGGCGACGCAGGGCCCGCACCAGGTCGCCCAGAAATTCACCACCAGCCCCTGCCCCTTGAAATCGCCCAAGGTAAGAGCCTTGCCGGCCTGATCGGTAAAATGAAAGGGCGGGGGCGGGCTGGGCATGATCGGCTCGATGCCGGTTGAAGCGGCGGGCATATCGCCGCCCGAATCTTGTGCGGCGGCCGATTTGCCCAAGCCTGCCCCGGCGGCTAATCCTGCCAGCAGGGCGGCAATGCGTCGTCTCGTCAGTTTAATCGCCATAAGGTGAACATCCTTGAGTAAGTCGAAACTCCAATGGGGCGGCCGGTTTGCCGGGGGCCCCGACGCCATCATGCAGGCCATCAATGTCTCGATCGGGTTCGATCGGAAATTGTGGCAGCAGGATATCAATGGCTCGCGGGCTCATGCGGCCATGCTCGGCAAATGCGGTATCATCACGCCGCAAGATGAGGCCGCGATCACCGCAGGTCTAGAGGCGATCGAACAAGAGATCGAGACCGGGCATTTCGTGTTCGCCGAGGCGCTGGAGGATATTCACACCAATATCGAGGCGCGGCTGATCGAGCGGATCGGCGAGGCGGGGCGGCGGCTGCATACCGGGCGCTCGCGCAATGACCAGGTTGCCACCGATTTCAGGCTGTTCGTGCGCGACGCGATCGATGGCATGGCGGCGCAAATCAAGGATCTGATGCGGGCTCTGGCCGATCGTGCGGCCGAGCATGCCGGCACGATCATGCCCGGTTTCACCCATTTGCAGACGGCCCAGCCGATCACGTTCGGGCATCATTTGCTGGCTTATGTGGAGATGCTGGCGCGCGACCAAGGCCGGCTGGCCGATTGCCGGGTCAGACTCAATGAATGCCCGCTGGGGGCGGCGGCGCTGGCCGGCACGTCCTACCCGATCGACCGCGCTATGACGGCGGCGACCCTCGGGTTCGACCGGCCGACCGCCAATTCGCTGGATTCCGTCTCGGATCGGGATTTCGCGCTGGAATTCCTCGCCGCCCTCGCCATTCTCGCCATGCATCTCTCACGCTTTGCCGAGGAGATGATCATCTGGACCAGCAATATCGTCGGCTTCGTCAGCCTGTCGGACGCGTTTACCACGGGCAGCTCGATCATGCCGCAAAAGCGCAACCCGGATGCCGCCGAACTGACGCGCGCGAAAACCGGCCGCATCACCGGCGCGCTGGTCGCGCTGCTGACCGTGATGAAGGGGCTGCCGATGGCCTATGCGAAAGATATGCAAGAGGACAAGGAACCGGTGTTCGACGCCATTGCCGCGGCCTCGCTATCCCTGGCCGCCACCACCGGCATGGTGCGGGACATGCGGGCCAATACCCAAACCATGCGTCAGGCCGCCGGGCTTGGCTTTGCCACCGCCACCGACCTTGCTGATTATCTGGTACGTGCCCTGGCCCTGCCGTTCCGCGACGCGCATCATATCACCGGGCGCATCGTCGCGCTGGCCGAAGCGCGGGGGATTGACCTTGCCGCCATTCCGCTGGCCGATATGCAGGCGATCGAGCCGCGGATAAAGGATGAGATATTCGGCTGCCTGAGTGTTGAAGCATCGGTCGCATCGCGCACATCCTATGGCGGGACTGCGCCGGACAATGTCGCCGCACAGGCCCGCAAATGGCTGGAGGAGTTGACGTGACCGATCTGAAGCAACGGGTTTTCCTGAAGGACCACCGCAAATATCTCTTGGTGCTGGCAGCCATGATGGTCAGTTTGGCGCTGACATCGTGCGGGCGGGCGGGTGCGCCTTCGCCGCCGGGACCGACGAGCGCGCTGACCTACCCGCACCAATATCCGAGCGAGTGAATGGATTCTTTTTCCGCCCACGAGCCTGATATTGCCGACTTGTTGGCCGCGCGGCCGGCTTTGGCCATGGACGCGCAAGCCGGCCTGTTATTCGAAGGCGTGCCGCTGAACGCGATAGCCGACAGCATCGGCACGCCGAGCTGGGTTTATGGCGCGGGCAGCGTGCGCGGCCAAATCAGCCGATTGAAAACCGCACTCGATGCAGCGCCGGTCAAGGCGCATATTCATTACGCTGTCAAAGCCAATGATCATCTGGCGATTTTGGCACTGATGCGGGGACAGAATCTGGGCGCCGATGTGGTGAGCCAGGGCGAGATGCGGCGGGCATTGAGGGCCGGCATCGCGGCACGCGACATCGTGTTTTCCGGGGTCGGCAAATCGGCCGAAGAGATCAGCGCGGCATTGGGTGCGGGGATCGGCCAGATCAATGCTGAAAGTGCCGAGGAGCTGGCGATGATCGCGGCCATCGCCCAGGGACAGAATGCGACCGCGCATGTCGTGCTGCGGATGAATCCGGATATCGATGCCGGAACGCATGCGAAGATCACCACCGGTGTCGCGGGCAATAAATTCGGCATTCCGGCAGCCGATATTCCAGCGCTTTACGCCCATGCCGCGCGCCTGCCTGGGCTGCATGTGGCGGGACTTGCCTTGCATATCGGCAGCCAGATTCTCTCCCCTGCCCCCTATCGCGCGGCTTATGAAATTGCTGCTGACATGATCGCGGCCTTGCGCGCGCAAGGGCAGATTGTGGAGACACTCGATCTGGGCGGTGGTCTCGGGATTGGTTACGGCGATGATCCGGGCCTGTCGGTTGCGGCCTATGCGCATATGATCGCGCAGACGGTCGGGGCGCTTGATGTCGCGCTGATGATCGAACCGGGGCGATTTCTGATCGGGCCGGCGGGATTGTTGCTCGCGTCGGTCAATTTGGTGAAGCATGCCGGCGGCAAGCGGTTTATTGTGCTCGATGCGGCGATGAATGATTTGCTGCGCCCGGCGCTCTATGATTCATATCACGGCATATTGCCGCTCAGTGCCGTTGATATGCGCGGCCAGGCCAGCCTTGCCGATATTGTCGGCCCGGTTTGTGAATCGAGCGATATGTTTGCCGCCGACCGGCTGATGCCCGAACTGGCACTCCAATCGCGCGTGGCGATCCTGGATGCGGGTGCTTATGGTGCGGTGATGAGCAGCACCTATAACGCCCGGCCGCTGGCCGCGGCCGTGTTGATCGATGCGGGGCAATACAAGGTTATTCGCCCTCGACAGAGGATCGAGGCGCTGTGGGCCGATGAACAGATCCCCGATTTTTCAACATGACATGACGAGCAGCGCATCGCAGCTCCGCCGGCGCGCGCTCTTGGTTTTGTGGCTGGAGGTTGCGCTGCGCGCGGCGGCGCCGGGGGCGCTGGTGCTGTTGGCGTTTCTAACATTGGCGTTGTTCGGCATGAGCGGGCCCGGCGTGCAGACCGGGGCATTCATCGCGCTGATCGGCGCCGGTATTTATGGTGTGCGCGGATTTCACCGCCCGACCATGGCCATGGCCGAACGGCGGCTTGAAACTCAGGCGGGCTTCATCCATCAGCCCTTGGCGGCCTTGTCCGATCGACCGGCGATGGCCGGTCCTTGGCGGCCTTGTCCGATCGACCGGCGATGGCCGGTGCGGCGAGCGAAAGCTTATGGCGGGCCCATCAGGCGGCGATGGCCAATCAGCAAAGCCAATTGCGCTCGATCACCCCACGCATCGATGCCAGCTCGCATGATCCGTTCGCGCTGCGCGCTGCGATTTTGCTGCTCGCCCTGGTGGGCGTGGTGGTTGCCGGGCAAACCGCGCCGGACCGGCTGCGCGCCGCCTTTGCGCTGCCGGAGCTCAATTTCGGCCCGGCCGCGACGGTGACCGCCTGGCTGACGCCGCCTGCCTATACCGGGCAGGCGCCGGTGCTGATCGACCCCGGCACGAAGTCGATCGCTATGCTGCCCGGATCGGAACTGGCGGTGGTTGCCGCCGGGATGGACAGCGCGCCGGCCGGGCGCATGATTGGGCACAAACTGGAATTTGACGCGCTGGGCGATCAATCCTTCCGCGCGGTCATCCGGCCTGCCGCGACAGGGCGGCTGGTTATCGGGCCATGGTGGCATCATCTGGCCGACTGGCAGATTGATGTGCAGCAAGCGGCCGCGCCGAAAGTGACATTCACCACGCCACCCCGCCCGGCGGCCGACGGCGTTCACACGCATCTCGCGTATCAGGCGCAGGATCAATATGGCCTGGCTTCATTGAGCTTGCGGATCAACCCGGTGGCATCGGCCACAGCACCTGCCCTGCATATCGCGCTGCCGCCGCATGCGAGCAAAGGGGGGCGTGCGAGTCTCGCCAGCCCCGATCTGACCGCGAGCCCCTATGCGGGACTGGCGGTGCGGCTCGTTTTGCAGGCGCGTAATCTGGCCGGGCTTAGCGCGCAATCCGCACCGGCCACGATGATATTGCCGATGCCGCATCTGACCAATGCGACAGCCCGGGCCATTGCCGCCTTGCGGCGCGATTTGGCGCTTGACCCGTCGGCGGCGCAATTGGTTGCGAATATGCTAGCTGGCCTCGCCGCTGCACCGCCGGCACCGATTACCGATAGTGCAGATATTCAGATTGCGTTCTTTGCCCGTGCCTTATACGCCCACGCGCCGGAGGCCGGGCATCCGCTCGCGCGCATGTGGCAGCTTGTGCAGCTTGCCGAGCAGGGCGAAGCCTATGCGAGTGCACAAAATCTCGCCCAGGCCCCGAAAGCGCTGCAGCAGGGGCTGGCCGATAAAAACCTGACCAGCGCGCAACTTGCGCAGTTACTCAGCAATTATCAAACGGCGCTGGCCGCGCATAACAACGCCCTGGCTCAGCAAAGCGGGCAGACGCCGCAGGCCGGCACCCAGGCCGGCACGCAAGCAGCTCTGGCACCGTTCGACCCCGCCCAGATCAATCGATTGGCCCAGCAGATTGCGCGCGACATGCAAGCCGGGCGCACCGAAAAAGCGCAGGCGGAAATGCAGCAATTACAGGCCATGATGCAGGCGCTGCAAAATGCCCGGCCGATGAGTGCGGCGGATGCAGCGCGCGCGGCGGCGGCCCAGCAGGCGGCATCGGCGCTTGATCAATTGACCCAGCAGCAGGCGCAATTGCTCGACAAGACCGGCCAGGCGCAAGGCCAGACCAATGGGCTGACCGACCAGCAAAATCAGCTGTCCCAGGCTTTGCAGGCTTTGCGGGAGCAAGCCGCGCAAGCCGGGTTGCCCGGATTGCCCGGTCTTGCCCAAGGTCAGCGGGCGATGGGCGAGGCCGGGCAGCATTTGCAGACGGGCGATCAGTCCGGCGCAATGGCAGCGCAGCGCGCGGCCATTCAATCATTGCAGCAGGCGGCGCGCGCTTTGGCGCAGGACCGCGCGGGCCAAGGCTACAGCATGGGCCCGCCGGGCAGCGGCCAGGACCAGGACATACCGGGCGGCCCACTGGGCCAGGCCAACCAGGATAATGTCAAACTGAACAGCCAGGGCCCCGCCGATAAAGCCCGCACAATCGAGCAGGATTTGATCCGCCGCGATTCTGCGCCGGCTTTGCCGCCGCCGACCCGCTCATATCTGCGCCGGCTGCTGGGGAATTAGAGGATCTATTGTGGTCAAGCTGTTGCCGGGCGCCGCATGGACAAGCCGAGCCCGCCGCGTTACGCGCAAATCATCGTAATCGGGAGCAAAATCATGTTGGACGGACCAGGCTGGGGACCGGCGTCGGGCGGGGCGGCGAGGCAACTTGTTGTGCTTTGCCACGGTGTCGGCGCGGATGGTAACGACCTGATCGATTTGGCACCCTATTGGAGCAAGGCGCTGCCGGATGCGTATTTCTGCTCGCCGCATGGCCCCGAGCAGTTCGACATGGCGCCCGTGGGCCGGCAATGGTTCTCGATCGGGAATCTGGACCCCGCAACGCTGGGCAAAGGCGCACGGCGGGCGCGCATCGCGCTTGATGAATATATCGATGTCATGCTGCAGGAGCATGATCTGCCTGCGGATGCTTACGCTTTGATGGGCTTCAGCCAAGGGGCGATGACCGCTTTGTTCACCGGCCTGCGCCGGAAAATTGCCCCGCGCGCGATTCTCGCCTTCTCCGGCGCGCTGGTCGACCCGGCCTCGCTGGCGACCGAGCGGGCCAATTCATGCCCGGTCATGCTGGCCCATGGCGAGGCGGATATGGTGGTGCCGGCCTCGCGCTCGCGCGATGCGGCGACCGCGCTACGGGCCGAAGGTGTGCCGGTGGAGACGCATTTTTCACCCAAACTGGCGCACGGCATCGACGATATCGGCCTTTCGGCGGGGGCGCTGTTTCTGCAACGGGCCTTTGCAAATTCATGACAAAGACAATTCTTCGGTGAATGACGCCTTGTCGAATCCATGAACGCTTGTCATATGTGAAACATGGATCGACCCGCATACCAGATATGGCGTGGGGACTCGGCTACACCCCACAATATCATGATCCCGTTCTGGGATAGGTTCAGTTGTGCCTGACGGCGGTCAGCATCATGGGGGCCAGCATTTCCCCGCTTTGGTGCTGAACGCGGATTTCCGTCCGTTGTCCTATTTCCCGCTTTCGTTATGGGGATGGCAGGATGCCGTGAAAGCGGTGTTTCTGGACCGGGTTTGCGTGCTCTCCGAATATGAGCGCGAGGTTCACTCGGTCAATTTCTCGATGCGGTTACCCTCCGTCATTGCGCTGAAGGATTTCATCCCGACATCGCGGCAGCCTGCGTTCACCCGGTTTAACGTGTTTTTACGCGATAGTTTTTCCTGCCAATATTGCGCCGCACATCGCCCGGCGCAGGAACTGACATTCGACCATGTGATCCCCCGCGCCCGTGGCGGGCGCACGACGTGGGAAAATGTTGTGGCGGCGTGCGGGCCGTGCAATTTGCGTAAGGGCTCTAAATTGCCGCGCGAGATTCATATGCATCCGCGCCTCACCCCGCGCCGGCCGACCAGTTGGGAATTGCAGGATCGTGGCCGCGCCTTCCCGCCGAATTATCTGCATGAGAGTTGGCGCGATTTTCTCTATTGGGATTCCGAGCTGGAAAGCTAGAGCGTTTGCCGATCAATCGGAAACGCTCTAGCTTATATTTTGGCGAGCAACTTTATCCGATCAGGTTGAATCTACGATGTAAAACGATCACGCTCTACCCGGTGCGTGATAACGCAGCCTGCCCTGATCTGGTTGGCATATTGCAGTGCAGCAGCTAAACCCTTTCCCATGAAACTCATCGACGCCCAGACCATCATCTCCGCCGCCCTCGTCCATGCAAGGGCAAATTCCCTCAAACCGCTCGCTGTCGTGGTGTATGACGCCCGTGGCGCGATGTCCGCTTTCGCTGCCGAGGATGGCTGCAGCCTCAAACGCGGCGAGATTGCGATGGGCAAAGCCCAGGGCGCATTGGCGTTGGGCATGGGCTCGCGGGCCTTGATGAAGCGCGCCGAAACCCAAGCCTATTTCATTGCCGCCGCCCAATCGGCGATCGGCGGACAATTGGTGCCGGTGCCGGGCGGCGTGCTTGTGAAATCAGCCGACGGCACATTGATCGGCGCGGTCGGGATTTCGGGTGACACGTCCGATAACGATGAAGCCGCCGCGATTGCGGGTATTGCGGCCGCTGAACTGACCGCCGATCCGGGCTGATCCCCCCGATCTCGCCGCTCAGCCTGCCGATCAGTCAGTATGGGCGGCGATCGAGCCGTCGGCGAAACGCACAAGAATCGGTGTTTGCGCGGGCAAGCCGGCGGCCTTCGTGATCGGCTGGCCGTCCTGGCCGGTGACCAGGGCGAAGCCACGGCGCAAAGTTGCGTTGTAGGAGAGCGATTCCAGCCGGGTTGCCAGATTATCCAGCCGCAAATGGGATTCGCGCAGCCGGGACGGCAATGTGCTGTGCAGACGCTGATTGAGGAGTGAGACGGCGTTGCGGCTGGCCGCGACGATTTCGCGCGGATGCCGCAAGCGATTGGCGCTGCGCTCCAATGAAGCCCGGCGGGCGGCGGCGTAATTGGGCAAAGCGAGGCCAAGCCGTTCGCTGCGATCATCGAGCCGTTGCCGGGCGGCGCCGAGCAAAGCCGGCAGATCGGGCAATTTATGGGCGGCGGCATCGAGCTTGAGACGCGATTGCTGCGCCATGCGGGCAAGCGCGCCGGTCAGGCGGGCGGTGGTCTGTTCCAGATTGGCCAGCAATTCAAGGCGCGGCGGGATTGCCATTTCGGCGGCGGCGGTGGGGGTGGGGGCGCGGCGATCGGCGGCGAAATCGATCAAAGTGGTGTCGGTTTCGTGGCCGACGGCGGAAATCAAGGGAATGGAACAGGCGGCGGCGGCGCGCACCACGGCTTCGTCGTTGAAGGCCATCAGATCTTCCAGGCTGCCGCCGCCGCGCGCGATGATGAGAATATCCGGGCGCGGGATCGGCCCATCGGGCGGCAGGGCGGAGAAGCCGTTGATCGCGGCCGCGATCTGCCCGGCAGCGGCCTCGCCCTGCACGGCAACCGGCCATAAAATGATGGTGCGCGGAAAGCGGCGCGCGATGGTGGTGCGGATATCCTGGATGACAGCGCCCGATGCCGAGGAGACCACGCCGATGATGCGCGGCAGCATGGGGATGGCGCGTTTATGGTGGGATTCGAACAGGCCCTCGGCGGTGAGTTTGGCGCGCAACGCCTCGATCCGCGCGAGCAGCGCGCCGGCGCCGGCATATTCGAGGCGCTCGATGATCAATTGATATTCCGAACGCTCCGGATAGGAGGTGATGCGGCCGATGGCGATCACTTCGACGCCGTTTTCGGGCGCGAGGCCGAGTTTGCCGACCGCGGATTTCCAGATGATGCCGCGCAGTTTGGCGCCCTCATCCTTCAGCGACAAATAGATATGGCCCGAGGGGTATTTTTTCAGTTCGGTGATTTCGCCGCGGATTCGCACCCTGCCAAACGCGCCTTCGAGGGTGCGCTTGACCGCGTGGGCGACCTCGCTGACCGAGAATTCCGGGACATTTTGAACCAAGCTTTCATTCATGGCGCGAGTGTATGATACAGCCCGGCATGGCTGCAAAGATGGGGCGAAAATGAGAATTCTGGTCGTGGGTTCCGGCGGGCGCGAGCATGCGCTGGCGGCAAAAATCGGGCAGAGCGCGCTGGTCGATGCGGTGTTTGTCGCCCCGGGCAATGCCGGCACGGGCCTGATCGCTCGTAATGTGCCGGTGGCGGCGGAGGGTATTGCCGGGCTGGTTGCGTTTGCCCGCAGCGAGCGGATTGATTTGGTGATACCGGGACCCGAGGCGCCTTTGGTGCTGGGTCTGGCGGATCGCCTGGCCGAGATCGGCATCGCCTGTTGCGGGCCAAGTGCTGCGGCGGCGGCGCTGGAGGGCAGTAAGACATTCTGCAAGGAGATTTGCGATCAGGCCGGTATTCCGACCGCCGCCTGGCGCGGCTTTACCGATGCTGAGGCCGCACGGGCTTATGTGCGGCAGATGGGCGCGCCGATTGTGGTGAAGGCGGACGGTCTGGCGGCCGGCAAAGGTGTTGTGGTGGCGCAGAGCGTGGCCGAAGCCGAAGCGGCGATCGGCGCGATCATGGAGGAGCGGGTGCATGGCGGTGCGGGCGCTGCCGTGGTGATCGAGGAATGCATGACGGGGGCGGAAATTTCGGTCTTTGCGCTGTGCGACGGGCTGAGCGCTTTATATCTTGGTGCGGCGGCCGATCATAAGCGGGTGGGTGACGGCGATACCGGGCCGAATACCGGCGGCATGGGGGCGATTGCGCCACCGCCGGGGGCAACCGACGAGATGATCGCGACGACGATGACGACAATCATCCGGCCAGCTTTGGCGGCCATGGTGGCTCGCGGCACGCCGTTCCGGGGGTTTTTATTCGCCGGGCTGATGCTCACCGGCACCGGACCAAGGCTGATCGAATTCAATGTGCGCTTTGGTGACCCGGAGTGCGAAACATTGCTGCCGTTGTTGCGCTCGGACCTGGTGCCGGCCCTGATGGCCGCTTGCGATGGCACGCTGGCGCATGTCGATCTGCGCTGGTCGGCCGGTGCGTCGGCCACCGTGATCATGGCGGCTCGTGGCTATCCGGGCGCCTATCAGAAGGGCAGCGCGATTGCCGGGCTGGATCGGGCAAGTGCGCAGGAGGGCGTGACGATCTATCACGCGGCAACAAAATCGGCGGGCGCGCAGGTGCTGGCCGATGGCGGGCGAGTGCTGGCGGTGAACGCAACCGGACCAGATCTGCAGGCGGCCATTGCGCGGGCCTATCGCGCGGTGGACGCGATTGACTGGCCCGGAGGGTTCTGCCGGCGCGATATTGGGGCAAATGCCGTTAAAAATGGTACAGTCGCGTCACAAAACAGTGGAAAGCGTTGACTTTGCAGAAAGAATTTTGTCTGTATCGTTTCGCGGCGGGCGTTCATGTTCTGACGCGGGGCAAATCATGCAGTGCATTGTCGGGAGCCATGGTCGGGTGCCTATCAGGGGCTTATTGCGCGATAAGCGTGCGGTAGCGGCAATCGAATTCGCTATCGGCGGATCTGTGCTGATTTTTTTCATGTTTGCCATCATCAATATCGGCGACCTGGCCCTCACATTATCGGCTCTTGAACATGGCGTTCAACAAGCCTCGCGTTATGCCAGCGTCACCACCTCCAACGCCATTGGCGCCGGAACCCTGCCCGGCTGCACCGCGACAAGCGCGGTGCAGAGCGCATTTGCCGGTGCCGTGCAACCACCTATTCCCACCGCGGGGATACCGAATGTAAGTGTTGCCTGGGGCGGCACGTTGGCGGCAACCTGCGGTGTATTGCCTGGGGCAAGCGTCGATAAGACAACCGGTCCGGGCGGCGGTTGGGTGACGGTGAATGTGGCCTATACCTGGGTGCCGATCGGCTTGCCCAATGTGTTCGGCCAGGGTTTTCCGCTGAATGCAACGGATACGGCGGCAGTGATCGGGACAGGTCCATGAGATCGATGAAGGATTTCAGTCAGAGGCGCATGCACAGGGCGATATTTGCCGCTGATACGCGCGGCAGCATCAGTGTTGAACTGGCACTGGTGTCGTTTTTCATTCTGTTTCCGCTGCTCGCGGGCGGATGGGATTTTCTCAATGCACTGAGCTCGCAATCCGAGCTGAACGCGGCATTGCAATCGCTGTATTACTACGCCTGGAACGATCCCACGGACGCCCAGAATACGACCGCGCTCGCGAATTTTTTGGCAATCAACAATAAATCCGCGGTGGCGACCATCTCATTGCCGAGTACGCCGGGATATAAGCCGACGTTATCCTATATGTGCAGCAGCACGACCGGCACGCCGACACCTACGACCCAGGGGGCGAGTTGCGGTACCGGCGAGGTGAAGCAGACTTATGTGACGTATCAATTGGTCGCGACGGTGAATTTGCCGGTGCCGATCCCTGGCATCGCCAATCCGTTGCAGCTGGGTGCGACCGGCATGGTGCAAATTCAGTAAACCAAGCTGGCCGCGTTTTTGCGCGGCCAGCCATATATCATCAGGCTTTGCTGTGGGCGATGACGAAGGTCGCAACCCGCAGACCAAACGCGTGGGCGGTGGCCAGATCGCCTTTGGGCATTTCGTCGGGCGATGAATCCGATGGCGATTGGGCCATGGCGCCGGCCGATGAGCCGAGATAATTCTGGTCGTCGCGGGTCGCGGCTTTGGCGTTTGAGGGCATCATGCCGGTACCGATCCATGCCATCGAATGCTGCATGGCCAAGGTGATGAAATAATGGATTGTCGAGTGCTTGTCGCCATTGATGCTGGCCGAATTGGTGAAACCGGCGGCAAATTTATCCTTCCAGGCCTGGCCGAACCAAGGCTTGGACGACGCATCGGCGAATTTTTTGAACTGCCATGAGGCACCGCCCATATAGGTGGGAGAGCCGAAAATAATCGCCTGCGCGGCATGCAGTTTGGCCCAATCGGCTTCCGGCAGGTCGCCATGCTCGTCGATCGCCAGCAGGTGGGCGGTGGCGCCGCCGGCTTTGACGCCGGTGTGGACATGCTCGGCCATGCGCTTGGTGTGGCCGTAACCCGAATGATAGACAATCGCGATATCCGTCATGACATATCCTTTTGGACGTGAAAACAAGGCTGAGCGGCCCCGAAAGCCGCCGCCAAATTATCCATTAGGCCCATATTCGTTCGATGTCGAATGAAAATTTGGTGACTCATTGTGTTTGTTGCCATCGTCTAGTGTTACAATTTTGTGCGTTTCTTGCCGTATGTGCGCCGCAAACGATGCCCATGTTGATGGTCTGATCCGGAGGAGGACAGACCATGACATCGATCATCCGTAAATTGACTTTGGCCATTTTAATCGGTGGCTCCGCGCTCGCCTTGGGCGGTTGCGTCTATTACCCCGGTTATGGCTACGGCTATGGCGGCTACCCGGCCTATGGGCCTGGTTATGCGACCGGCAGCGTTGTTATTGGCGGCGGCGGTTATTACCGCGGCGGTGGCTGGGGTGGGGGCGGCTGGGGCGGTGATGACCATGGCGGTTGGGGCGGCCGGCACTGATCCGCAAAGCCACAGGCACAAGCTCTGGTTGACTGACAGGCAGGCTATGAATCGTGGAACGGGGGCCGCATTGCACCCCCGATCCGCCTGATTTGTCCAAGAACACGCTGATTTAACAAATTTGTTGCACCCAGGGCGAAAACGCGGCTAAATTCCGCTGGCTTAGAAGACCTGACATTATTTACGCACCCGGCACGAATTGCGCAACCTCGGGCTGTATTGTAGACAGGCGGTGGATTGGGTGAATGCGGGGGTTTCAGGTAATTCCAGTGGCTTTTGATAATGAAATGCATGACCGGAGTGCGGAGGAGTGGCTGACCCTTGTCGAGTCAGCACTCGATCACCGCCAATTCTGGCCTGGTTTTACCAAAGCGTTGGAATATCGCTTCGAGGCGGACACAGGCCCTGAGCGCGGCCGGTTTTTGGCGATGACCACCGCCATCGGCGTCATCATCGTCGATATGTTCGAAATCGCCGATAAATTCATTCTCAGCAGCATCTGGCCACTGACCTTGCTGGTCACGTTTGGGCTGATCACGCCCGTTGGTGTGGCTGCGATCGTTGTACAAAGCCGCAGCCGCTCGCCGGTTTTGCGCGAGGGGTCGGTTTTTTTGCTGGCCTTGCTGACCGCCATGGTCATTGCCGTATTCAATCTGATGTCTGGCAATGACACGATCGAACGCGGGCTGTTTTTGTATAATTTCGTCGTTCTGCTGATTTATTCTCCGGTCATGGCGCATAGCCGGTTCGCCTACGCCCTGGCATCGACCCTATGTATTCTGGTGATGATGACGATGACCATTGCCGGGTTGCCGCATTTGGAACCCGGGCTGACCATCAATTTATGGCTGATGGCCGGCGTGGTCTCGCTGATCGCGTTGATCTCGGCATGGCGATTAGAGGGCGAATTCCGCCGCGCGTGGCTGCTGCGGGTGCGCGAGACGTTACGCGGCGATAGTCTTTCGGCGAGCAACCGCCGGCTGACCGAACTGACCCACCGCGACCCGCTGACCGGGCTTGGTAATCGCCGGCATTTGGAATTGGCTTTGGCCGATGCCTGGCAACGCGCGCAACGCCTCTCACAGCCGATCAGCATGGTGATGATCGATGTGGATTGCTTCAAACCCTATAATGATCGCTATGGCCATCCGAGCGGGGACCAGTGCCTGAAGGCCCTCGCCGGTATTTTGCGGTCGCATTTGCGAGCCGAAATCGACTCGCTGGCACGCTATGGCGGGGAGGAATTTTTGCTCCTGCTACCGGGTCTGGACACTGAAACCGGCCTGCGCGTGGCGGAGCGGATCCGCGAAGCGGTGGAAGCTGCACAATTGCCGCATGACAGCACCATCGTCCCTGGCGGGTTGGTCACGGTCAGCCTTGGGGTTGCGGCCATGGTGCCCCATGCCGGGCGCGCGGCATCCGACCTCATCGCCGCGGCCGACGCTGCTTTATATGCTGCCAAGGAAGCCGGCCGTAACCGGGTTTCGAGCGTGCCGCGACGCAATGTGTTCCAACTGATGCCCACGCGCAGCAACCGCGAGAAGCCGGCTGCCAATTCCAGCGCCGACTGAGGGCTGAACTATAACGACATAGGCCGCGCTGACTGGCTGCGTTGTTCCCGTGTTCAAATAACAGTCAGACAATCAAAATAACGCTCTGTTGCTGCGGTGCAAAACCTGTGATTGCAATCGCGCCAAATATAATATTTTGCGTTGCAGCAGAAAAACGGCATGATAAAATTATCAAAACGATACAAGTTGTTTATTTTCAAATAATTAAAAATTTTCATTTGAGTTTGCACAATATTTGACTTGTCAAATACCTATCAATTTGTTGGGTGCTATTCCTGTCCTATAATATTTTCATTTTAGAGACGCACAGATTGGGCGTTAGCCGTTTATAAATCGAATCTGGCGAGACGAGACCCTACAGGGCCTCGTGCGTACGCTGTGCGATTTAATGCGAAAAGCGGTGGAGAGTGTCTGATGGGTTCGTATAGCTGGAACGGCACAAGCGGCGATTGGGCGACCAACACCAATTGGACAGGCGGCATACCCAATTCATCGACGGCGGATGTCACGATCGAGGCCGGGGGCACTTATAATGTCACCATCGCGGCCGGTGAGAGCTTCACTGCTGACAGTGTCACGCTGGCGAATTATAGCGTCAATTTCGATCTGATCGGCTCGCTCGATCTGCTCGGCTCGCTGGCCAGTTTCAACTTCTCCGGCAGCGTGTTCGATCTGGCCGGCACCATTTCCGGCGGCACGTTCAATATTGATACCGGAACATTGGTTGATCAGGGCGGTGTCATCGCCACGCAGAATTTCGCCCTTGGCAATCAGCAATATCTCGATTTGAACGGCAATACGCTGACACTTGGCCATTCAGCCCAACTCAATGGCTATATTGTGGGCAATGGATCGGCCGGCAATGAGATTTTGGTCACTGGCAAGGCTGATCTGTCGACCAGTTATTTTGGCGGCCAGGCGATTTTGGTCGATGCCGGGATTGTCAGCCAGGATGCGTATATTCTGGTCGGCACTGCGGCCGGTGATACTGGCGGATTGGTGATTGATGCCGGCGCCACCTACGCGCTGGTGAGCGACGCCTATATTCAAAGCAACGGCACCGCCAATATCAGCAATGCCGGCTTACTCGAAAAGACCGCCAATGTCGGTGAATCATATATCGATGGTAATTTTACCAACACCGGCACCATAGCGGTCAATCAGGGCACGCTTGATGTGCGATATGGCAACGACCAATTGGCCGGCACGATCACGGGGCCCGGTCTGTTCGGCATTTCAGCGGGAGCGAACGCAACGCTCGATTCCGGCCTTGTGATCAATGTCGCGACATTCAACATCGTCAATGGCAACGCGACACTGGGCAGCTCGTTCGACCTGACCGATGCGGTCAGCCTCATCGGCAGCGGCGATATTTATCTGAACGGCCATAATCTCACATTGGCCGGCCCGGCGGCTCTGGAGGGCACATTGACCGGCCCCG
>NCAP01000093.1 GCA_002255495.1 Rhodospirillales bacterium 20-60-12
TCAAAAAAGACCAATTTGCGAATCAATTTAATAGTCGAAATCTTGCCATTACCAGCATAACGCAGATAAACTACTAAACATACAGGCCCAATAAAGATGGTTTAGGAGGCCTGATCTAAAAAATTCTGAAATTCGTTTTGAGCCACAGTATAATTTGAGAGCGAATCAATAGCCGAAAACGCAACAAGCAGCCCATTCATGCCCACGGTATATAATGCATTTTGTGGTGCTCCGCGTGGACGGTTTTGAGGGTGCTCAACAACTTGATCGGTTTCCGACATGTTAAGCCCTTTCTATTGTGCCTGTCCAAACCGCGTTGAAGTGAACATGCGGAAGCTCAAATAATGATTTTGCTTTTCCTGCGCGCCGCCCGATGCCGGTGGAATCAATTTAAGTGCGGCATTGGATAAAAATGGGGATGACCCGTTGGTCTCACCTCCGCCAAATGCCGATTTCCAAAATAGCGTTGTCGAAACGCTCGAAACACCAAGCCCCACGACGGTCAAACTCGCAGGTAATTCTGGCAACACCGCGTGACCAAAGATGTCGTTCGTACGGCTGAAATCCGGCTTAAAAAGATCATGTTGAATAGCCAACTTCAATTCATTATGGGCGTCGATCTGCTGGTCGCTTGCTAATGCCATGCCACTCCACCGCCACCGTGTCGCCAAGCCCGGTTGCTTGAACGTAAAGCGGTTCCCGCAGAACATCCACCTGGTTCCCCTCGACCCAGACGATCCCCTTGGCGAAGCCCGTGCCGTCAGTATAGGCCGACATCAGATATTGCCCGATGCACACCAAAGCCTGGGCACGGGTATGATAGGGCCCATAGCTGAGTGGGGGCGGTGCTTTCCGGGCCGAGCCCGGCTGCGGTCTGGGTATATACGGCAAGGCCAACTCCACAATGGTGAATCGTTACCATACGCGGAACGCCACCCACAAGCAGGAGTTGATGGGGCATGGGTTCTTCCCCCGGGCGTGGTCGGTCCTGTAGCTGCCCGGATGGTTGCGCTAAACCAATATTGATCTAACCCAGCGCCAGCCGCACCAGCACCCCTAGGGCCGTCAGTAATTCCACCCCGTTGAGCCACACCGACAATGTATGCCCCCGGTTGAACGAAGCCGTCTGGCCGCTGTCACGCAACATGTTCAAATGCGGGATCAGATAAAACATCAACCAACAGGTCAGCAGCGCCAGCAGAACCAGCAGCACCGCCGAAATCATGCCCCCGCGCAGCCAAAAGCCGCCGGCCGCGATCAGCGAGGTGACGATCATATAACCATAATAACGCGGAAACATCGTGCGAATAAACGCCCCCGCCGTTTCCGGCGGGAGCTTTGTAAATACCAGAGGTGCGACAATCGCCCCGAAAAACAGCATCCCGCCAATCAGTGCCGCAAGGCCCAGATACGCCAGAACGTCGCCGATCATGTCACTCATCAATAGCGATACATCTCGTGCTTGAACGGACCTTGCGCGCTGGTGCCGATATACTCGGCCTGCTTGGGGGAGAGAACCGTCAGCTTCGCGCCCACTTTCGCCAGGTGCAAGGCCGCCACTTTCTCATCCAGATGCTTCGGCAAAGTATAGACTTGGCGTTCATATTTACCAGCCGGTGCCTGCCATAACTCCAATTGCGCCAGCACCTGATTGGTGAAGCTCGCACTCATCACAAAACTCGGATGCCCGGTCGCGTTACCCAGATTCACCAGCCGCCCCTGCGACAGCACGATCAGGCGCTTATCATCGGGGAATACCACCTCATCAACCTGCGGCTTGACGTTTTCCCACTTCATATTACGCAACGACTCGATCTGAATTTCGCTGTCGAAATGGCCGATATTACAAACAATCGCGCGGTGCTTCATGGCACGCATATGATCAAGCGTGATGACATCGATATTGCCGGTCGCGGTGACGAAAATATCGCCCTTCGGCGCCGCATCCTCCATGGTCACGACTTCATAACCTTCCATCGCCGCCTGCAACGCGCAGATCGGATCAATCTCGGTCACCATGACCCGGCAACCCGCATTGCGCAGGCTGGCGGCTGAGCCTTTGCCGACATCGCCAAATCCCGCAACGACAGCGATTTTGCCGGCCATCATCACATCGGTGCCCCGGCGAATGCCATCCACCAGCGACTCACGGCAACCATAAAGATTGTCGAATTTCGATTTCGTCACCGAATCATTGACATTGATCGCCGGGATCAGCAATGCGCCGGCCTTGGCCATGTCCCACAAGCGGTGCACGCCGGTGGTCGTCTCCTCGGACACGCCCTTCACATCGGCGAGCATTTGCGGATATTTGTCATGCATCAATTTCGTGACATCGCCGCCATCATCGAGGATCATGTTCGGCGTCCAGCCATCCGGGCCGCGCAAAGTTTGCTCAATGCACCACCAGAATTCCTCTTCATCCATGCCTTTCCAGGCAAATACCGGAATCCCCGCAGCCGCGATGGCCGCAGCTGCCTGATCCTGCGTCGAATAAATATTGCACGAGGACCAGCGCACCGTCGCCCCCAGAGCGATCAATGTCTCGATCAGCACGGCGGTCTGGATCGTCATATGCAGACAGCCGACAATGCGCGCCCCCTGCAGCGGCTTTTCGTTGCCGAATTCGTGGCGCAGAGCCATCAGGCCCGGCATCTCGTCCTCGGCCATGGCAATTTCCTTGCGGCCCCATTCGGCAAGCGACATGTCGCGGACTTTGTAATCGGTGGGCTGGCTGACATCGGGCATGGTTCAATCCTTTCGCATTCGAGAGCGCACATAAGGGCGAATCGCTGCTTTGCAAAGCGTCACCTGCGGTGGGCGGGCTTGGCAGGCGCCAGCCAAGGTTGCTCGGGCCAGTCATGGCGCGGGTAGCGGCCGCGCATGTCGCGGCGTGCATCGGCCCACCCGCCGCGCCAGAACCCGGCCAAATCGGCGGTGATCGCAATCGGCCGTTGCGCCGGCGACAGCAGGGATAAATTGAGCTTGATCCGCCCACCCGCCAATAGCGGCGTGCTGTCCTGGCCATAAAAAGCCTGGGCGCGGGCCGCCGCGGTGGGGATCGGCGCCAGATAATCAATCATCGCCCGCCCACCCGGTAAATTGATCCAAGCCGGTAAATCACGATCCAGCGATGCCGCCTGCTGATAGCTCAACATGCCTCGCAAAATCACCAACAAATCAAGCCTGGCCGCATCCGCAAGGCTGCGGCACCCGGTCAAATGAGGTGCCAGCCACTCATCGATGCGCGCCGCCAGGGCTGCGCGCGATAAATCCGGCCAACCCGCCTCAATACCGGCCATCAGCGCCACGCGGGCGCAGAATTGCAGCACATTGTCGCTCCAATCGAGCTGATCCAGTCGGCTCGCCAGGGCTTTCGCCAAGGCCGCCTCGGTCTCCGCAGCCAACGCTGGGCTTGCGCGGTCGCTCAGCACCAGCACCCCCAGCCTGACCCGCTCGCGCACCAATACACTGCCTGAGACACCATCGAACCCGGTCTCCCGGGTAATCGTACAGCGCGCCTTTAATGCCGGCGGCAGATCATCCGCATCCAGCAACGAGGCCAGCGTAATCCGCGCGGAGTCCTTCACATGCAGCCCGGCCACCGCCAGTAACCCGGCTTTGGCGAACGGATCGCCCAGCGGCAATTTCGCGCTGCCGCCGCCCGATAGCCGAAAGCTGCCCGGCTCGCCCCGCCGCTGCGCAATCCGGTCGGGAAACCCAGCGGCAATCAGCAGGCCGGGGTCGCCCATCGCTGCTTCATCACGCTTCAGGCCCAAGCGCGCGCGATATTGCCCCGCCACCTGCCGGGCGCGCGCCACCGCCCCCCGATCCGCCTCCACCCGTCCGGCCAGCGCGTCCAGCCGGAGCATGACATCGGCCGGCTGATCGAGCCCGCGCAGAATGTCGCGCTCTTCCAGTATCGCCGCCAAATCGGCCGCCAAAGCGGCCTGCCCTGGTGTCTGAGCTGCCAGCAGCATCGCCGCCAGCCGCGGTGCCGCACCCATTTGCGCCATGCGCGCGCCCAGATTCGTGAGCTGATCGCCCTCCAGAGCCCCAAGTGCGGCGAGTAACGCGCGCGACGCCGCCAATGCGCCGGCCGGCGGCGGGTCGGCGAAGCGCAATTGTGCTGGTGCTGTGCCCCAAGCGGCACAAGCGAGCACCAGCCGGGCAAGGTCTGCGGCCAATATCTCCGGCTGATCAAAGCCCGGCAGCCCACGATGCAAAGCGCTGCTCCACAGCCTTATGGCGACGCCCGGCCCCTGCCGCGCCGCCCGCCCGGCCCGCTGATCCGCCGCCGCTTTGCTGATCCGCAATGTCGCCAGCCGGGTCAGCCCCGAGGCCGCATCAAGCCGCGGCGCGCGCCGATACCCGCCATCGATGACGATCCGCACGCCCGGCACGGTCAATGATGTCTCCGCGATCGAGGTCGCCAACACCACCCGCCGCCGGGCCGATGCGCTCAGCGCCAAATCCTGCGCCGCCGGCGGTAAATCCCCATGCAGTGGCAATATCGTCACACCGCAGCCGGATAATTCACGCTCGGTGCGGCGAATTTCCGCCATGCCCGGCAGAAACGCCAGAATATCGCCCGGGTGGGCGCTTAGCGCCGCGCGGATGGCTTGCGCCATCGCCACCGGCAAATCCTTTGCACTGGCAATATCGCGCTTGGCATGTTCGATGGTCAGCGGGAATAGCGTGCCTTGCGATGTGAGCATTGTGCCGTTCAAAATCGGCTGCAGAGACGCCGCATCCGGCGTGGCCGACATTGCCAAAATACGTAAATCAGGGCGCAGCTGGCTTTGCAAATCCAGCGTCAGCGCCAACGCCAAATCGCCCTCCAGGCTGCGCTCGTGAATTTCATCAAAAATCACGCAGGCCACCCCCTCAAGCCCGGGATCGGCCAGCAGCCGGGCGGTGAGCAACCCCTCGGTGATCACTTCAATGCTCGTCTCCCGCGACACGACATGATCAAAGCGCGTGCGAAACCCGACGCTTTGCCCCGCTTTCTCACCGCATAATTGCGCCATGCGCTGGGCCGCCGCGCGGGCCGCCAGCCGGCGCGGCTCGAGCATCAGAATCTTGCCGCTGCACCACGGCGCCCGGCGCAGAGCCAACGGCACCAAAGTGGTTTTGCCGGCGCCGGGCGGGGCGATCAAAATGGCATTCGGCGCGCTGGCCAACGCCGCGACCAAGGCGGGCAGCACCTCGGTTACGGGCAGATCGGGGGGCAAATCGGCGGGTGGCGACGAGAGAATATTCATACCCGCCTGTAGCATCGAAATCACGCGCCGCACGATATCACAGCGCCTCTGGCGGCCGGCATGGGATTGGCCGATAAAGCCGCCATGAAATTTTTGCTTCTGGTGATTTCCCTGCTATTTCCGGTGTTGGCTCATGCGGCCCAGAGCAATAAAGCCGTCACCGCGCGCGATACCGTCTCGCTCGTCTCGACCATTCAAAACGGCGCGCTGCGCCTGGGCTTGTTGTTTCAACTTGCCCCGGGCTGGCATATTTACTGGTCCGATCCGGGCGATGCCGGCGCGGCACCGGGCGTCACCCTGGCTCCGCCCGCCAAGGCCGGGCCGCTCGCATTCCCCGCCCCCACTTGGCTGGTCTCCGCGGGCCCGACCGGCAGCTATGTCTATCTGCACCAGGTTCTGCTGCCGTTTAGCCTCACCACCAGTGCCCCCGCCGGCACACCGATCACGGCGGCGGTAAACTGGCTGGTCTGTGCCGATGTCTGCGTGCCCGAACGTGCCACATTCACCCTCGCGCCTGACGATGGCGCTGCCCAGGCCCCGCTCTTTGCCGCCGCCGATGCCGCCATGCCGCGCCCTTCGCCCTTCGGCGCTACAATCTCGCCCTATGGCACCCTGGCGCTCGATGGGGCGGGCCTCACACCCGACATTGTCAAAACCGCCCATTTTTTCCCGCTTTCACCGAATGCCATGGTCAATGCCGCTCCCGAGCCTTTGTCATTCAACGCCGCAGGTCTGACACTGCGATTGAAGCTCGCACCGGGGCCGGTCCCTAATCTGCCCGGCGTCATCGAACTGACCGATCAAAGCGGCCAAACCCAGGCATTGAGCATCACCCCTCGTTTGGTTGCCGCCGGCGCACCGGCGACATCTCTGCTCGTCTGGCTCGGCCTTGCTTTGCTCGGCGGCCTAATCCTGAATTTGATGCCCTGCGTATTTCCGGTGCTGGCCATGAAGGCCGTCTCAGTCGCCCGGCTGAGCCAGGCCGATCACCCGCGAGTCCGCCGCGAGGCCGGTGCCTACACGCTCGGGGTTCTGGCCGCCATGCTCGCCTTGGGCGGGCTTTTGTTGGCATTACGCGCGGCAGGCCAGGATTTCGGCTGGGGATTTCAATTCCAATCACCGATTTTTGTCGCCCTCATGAGTTGGCTGGTCTTTGCCATCGGGCTGAATTTTCTCGGTGTCTTCGAGATCGAGGCTGGTGCCGGGCTCGGCCAGTCGCTCGCCGCGCAAGGCGGGCTTGCCGGCAGTTTCTTCACCGGCCTGCTCGCGGTCGTCGTTGCTACACCCTGCACGGCACCCTTCATGGGCGGTGCGATTGCCGCTGCCCTGGCCGCCCCCTGGTGGCTCGGTCTCAGCGTATTTCTCGCCCTCGGCGTCGGTTTGGCCTTGCCGTTTTTACTCCTGGCCTTTGCCCCGCAACTGGCCCGCGCTTTGCCGCGCCCGGGTGTATGGATGCTGGTGCTCAAACAATTCCTCGCTTTTCCCATGTTTGCCACCGCCATCTGGCTGCTCTGGGTCATGGCGCTGCAAACCGGACCAGACGGCACCTTAATCGTCGCCGGCGGCGCCCTCGCGCTGGGCTTCGCCGCCTGGCTCTGGCGCTTTTCCCGCACCAAGGCCAAACTTGGTGCCGCTATCGTTGTCGTGCTGACATTGGGGTCGCTTTCATTGATCCATGGCAGCACCAAAGCCCAGCATCTCAGCCTGCCGCATGCAGCCCCTTATTCGTCCGCCCGCCTGCAATCCCTGCGCGCCGCCAACCAGCCGGTCTTTGTCGACATGACAGCTGCCTGGTGCGTTACCTGCCTGGTCAATGATCGTGTCGCGCTTGATACCAGCCTCGTACAATCGGCATTTGCGGCGGCGCATGTGCATGTTCTGGTCGGTGACTGGACCAATCGTGACGCCGCCATCACGGCCTATCTAGCCGCCCATGGACGAGACGGCGTTCCGCTCTATGTCTATTATCCGGCCGGCCATGGTGCCGGACAAATCTTGCCGCAAATTCTGACCCCGGGGATCGTGATCGCGGCCCTCGGCCAAAATGGGAAACATTGATCCATGGGCTATCTCGTTTGTTATCTCGCCACCTTGCTCTCGATCGTGGTGTTCGATGCGGTCTGGCTCGGATTCGTCGCGAAAAATTTCTATGCCCAGCAATTGGCCCATCTACTGGCGCCGAGCCCTAATTTGGCGGCGGCGGGATTATTCTATCTGCTCTACCCGGCGGGTCTGGTCATTTTCGCCGCCGGCCCCGCTATGGCGGCGCATAACATCAAACAAGCCGCCATGATGGGCGCGCTGTTTGGCCTGTTCGCGTATGCCACCTACGATCTGAGCAATTACGCCACGTTGAAAGCCTGGCCGCTGCAAGTCGCAATCGTCGACATCGCCTGGGGCATGTTCATCTCCGCCGTCGCCGCCAGTATCGGCGCCTGGGTTGCCGACGCGCTTTACTGATCAAGCGTCAGCCGTCGCACGAACCATGCGACGGCGAGATTGATCAACGCCGCGAGCAACAGAATTTGCGGCGCGGTGAGATGAATGGCCGCCAATCCGGCAATCGCCGCCGAGCCGATCACCATGAAAAACGCATTCATAATGTTATTGGCCGCCACCATGCGCGAGCGATGCGAGGCGGCCGAGAATTCCTGGATCAGCACATAAAGCGGCACCGAATAAAGCCCGCCGCACAAAGCAGTTGCCATCAGAGCCGCCAGCGCCATATCGCCGGGTGAGGCCGCCAGCAATGAGCCGACATCATGCCAACCGGTCGCAGGCGTAACGTTATAGGTGGCGGCAACAAATATGATCGTGAACACACTCAACCCCAAGGCCGCACGCGGCACTAAGCGCGCCGAGATGTCGCCATGCAAAAGCCGCGCGGTCAGCAATGATCCACCGCCGATTCCGACGACAAAACAGGCCAGCATCAGCGTAATCACCTGATTATTCGCGCCAAAATCATGCTGGGCGAGCACCGGAAATTCCGCCAGAAAAATCGCCCCGAACGCCCAAAACCACGACAATCCCAGAATCGACAGCCACACCACCCGGTTGGCGCGCGCGCCGCGCACCATCAGCCAGCTTTGTCGGATGCTGTTCCAATTGATCCTCAATCCCGGCTCCGCGATTTCTGCCGGCGGGATCTGCGCCGCCGTCATCAGCCCGGCGACCCCAATGAGAATCGCCGTGGCCGCGACGATCAAAGGCCCGTGCGCCAGCCCGATCAGAATGCCGCCGGCGATTGTGCCGGCCAGAATCCCGCCAAATGTCCCGGCCTCGATCAACCCATTGCCGCGCACCAGCTCATTTTCAGCCAGATGATTCGGCAGAATCCCATATTTCAACGGCCCGACGAACGTCGCCTGGACCCCGAGGCCGAACAGCACGGTGAACAAAACCCAAAAGCTGCCGGTCAAAAATCCCACGGCGCCAAGGATCATCAAGCCGAGTTCCAGCCATTTGGTCAGCACCAGCATCCGCGCCCGATTATACCCGTCGGCCACTTGGCCGGCGATTGCGGACAGCAGAATATAAGGCAGCATGAATAATCCGCCCGCTGCCGCCACCAGTTCCGGCCCGCCATGCGCCGCGTGATACACAACCAGGATCACCAGCGCATTCTTGAATAAATTATCATTCACAGCGCCCAGGGCCTGTGACGCGAAGAGCGGTAAAAACCGCCGGCTGGCCAGCAAAGATGAGGCTGCGGGTTCAACGATCCGCATGATGCAGCACCTCATAGCCAAGCTGTTGCAGTAATTGCGTGGCATAGGATGTCATACTGCGCGCCCTCACAAACGCATCCCGCTTGGCCATATCCCGCGCGCCTCCGCCCGCCAGGAGATTGGCCGCCAGATCCGCCAGATGTGCAGGGTCGGGCTCGTCATCGACCACATGCGCCATCGGGCCGCCGATCGCGTCAGCCAGCAGCCGGCCGGCAATCGTCGGCAGTCCTGCCGCCAGGCAATCCATCAGCGCGCCGGAAATGCTGCCCGCCGGCCCCAAGCGCAATTGCACCGCCAGATCCGCTGCCGCCAGCCAATCCCGATACGTCGTATCGGATAGCGCGTCAGCCGAGAACCAGACGAAATCAGCTTGGGCCAGTTGGGCGCGCAATGGCGCGTCAGCCGGGCCGATGAAATAAAGCGAGGCCGCCATGCCGCTTGCCCGCAAATGCCGCACCATCTCGACCAAACGCGCCGGTTGGCGGTCCAGCGCCACATGGCCGAAGCTTGCAACCACCCACTCCCCCTCGGGCACGCCCAGGCGGCGGCGGGCTGCAAGCTGGGCCGGTTGGCTCAACGCGTCATCGGCCAGCAGGCGGTAGGGTGCGAACGGCAAATAACGCGCATCAATCCCGTACAATCCGCCAATCGCCTTTCGCATGGCCGTGGAATGGACAAACAAAGGCGCCGCCGCGCCGACAATCTCGCCCAAGAACAAGCAAGGCAGGAGGCGCTGATCGGCGGACCAACTCTCAATTTCACCGGCACTCACTGGCCGCGCCAATTCGGTTTGCGCCAGCGCCCGGGTTCGGCTCATGCCGAACCGGTGCAGCATGTAATTGATCAGGCGGGCATCGTGCAGAATTGTCGCAGCGCCGTGCGCGCGGAGAAAATCATATTCCGCATCATGCAGGCGCGAATTGCCGATGACACTGACGAATGCATCAAACCGCGCGGTCTGAATCCGCGCCATGCCGGCATCGCCGCCAAAGGCAATGCCCGGCGGCAAAACCGGCTCAGGCGTGGAGGAGAACGCTGTGACATCGCATAGCGGCGCCAAAGCGGCCAAGGTTGCGTGGGAATAATCTGCGCATCCCGATAAACTGGGCGGCATTGGCGAGAGGAACCCGATGCGCGGCCGCGCGCGCCGGCTGACAAAAGGTGACGCCGGAGGTGGCATCGTCAGCGCACGCTGCAACCCGTTCCAGAAATGCGCGGCGACGGCGTCAGGGGTGAATTGTGCGGCCAATGCAGGGGCGGCCGATATCGCCGCTTTGAACGCTGCCTCATCGAGGCAAATCCGCTCCATCGCGCGGGTCAGGCCCGGCGCGTCATCGGGGTCAAACCGCAATTGGGGGTCAGTGATCAATTCCGCCTGCGCCGGATCGTTCGAAGCGAGCACGGCGCAACCATTCGCCAGCGCTTCGATGATTGGCATCGAAAACCCTTCCGCGCGTGACGGTGCAATCAGCAATTTCGCCTCTCGATAGCGCCCAGCCAATGCCTCATCGCTGATAAAAGCTAGGAATTCGAGCAAAGCGGGGTTGCCGCCGGCCGCCTTGTGATGCGCGACCAGCATCTGCCGCATCTGCCGGTCCTGCACCCCGGCAATAACCAATTTAATGCCCGCTTTTTGCAATATGCTGCTCGCGCCATGGGCGAGCACAGCAATATCCGGATTTTTGCGCGGGTCATCCCCGGCGACCACCATGATATCCTGCCGATGGATGAAATCAGCGACCGGCGCGCTCTTCGGCAATAAAGCCGGCCGCCATCACAAAGGCCAGCGTGACTGCCACCTTAAGCGACGCGAAGAAATAGGGCATCGTTCGTGGCAGACCGACATTAATCAGACGATCCATGCGTGTGGCATCGAGCGTACGCATAAAGTCCTCGAGTTCAGGCTCCGTCGTGGCGAGACCTGTGGCGACGTTCACGACGATCGGAAACAGGCAGGTCACCATGGCCGTAAGGACCGCTGGGACCGTTCCGCTGCCGAACCAAAGGACAAAAATGGGGACGACTGCCACTTTTGGAACGGAGGCAAAACCGACCAGCAGAGGATTCGCAACATCGAATGCGAGACGTGACGAGCCAACCACAATGCCGAGGAACACGCCTATGACGATCCCCAGCACAAAGCCGACAAGCGTCGTGTAGAGCGTCTGCACAGCGTGCGGCCAGATCCCGGGAAATTTCTCGACGAGCGTGACGAAAATCTCTGACGGCCGCGGCAGGACTATGCTGCTGATGTGAAACACGATGCACGCCAACTCCCAGAAAAGGAAGAAGGCGACGATGATGGCAGCGGAGAGCGCGTGCCGACGAAGATTTGACATCAGGCGGCCTCCGCCTCGGGTCCCCGCGCGGAGACGATCGCCGCGCGCAGATCCTGCGTGAGAGTCGTGAAGGCAGGAGAGAAAGTCGTCTCGACGCTGCGCGGGCGCGGGAAGCCGATGTCGCGGCTTTCAACGATGCGGCCAGGCTTCGCGCGCATGACGCAGATCCGTGTCGCGAGAAAGCCGGCCTCTTTCAGGTCGTGTGTGACGAGCACGACAGTCGGACGGCGTGCCAACCAGAGGTCCTGCATGATCGCCCAGAGATCCTCCCGCGTGAACTGGTCGAGCGCGCCGAATGGTTCGTCCAGCATGAGGAGTTCGGGTTCGTGAATGATCGCGCGACACAACGAGGCGTGCTGCAGCATGCCGCCCGAC
>NCAP01000094.1 GCA_002255495.1 Rhodospirillales bacterium 20-60-12
GCCGCTAACGGCTCGCCGATTTTCTGCAAATCGGCGGCGGAGAAATGTCTGATATCGGGGCCGATCCGCACCGGCGTCAGCCCTGCCAGGCGCTGCAGCGCGTCGGCCTCATCCACCGCCAGATGCGATTTGGGATGCAGCGCCACAACCCGCCGGCCGGATGCGCCGGCATGAACCAGCAAGGCCGCCTGCTGCGCCATAATGCCTTTCGGAAACCACAACCCGGCCTCCTTGCCGAGCAAGCCTGCCACCTCATGCTCCAGCTGCGTAATCGCCGGGCCCTGGCTGTAGCTGTCCAAAGCCAGGCCCACATGCGCAGAATCGGCCCAACCCGCCAGCCAATCCGCCGCCCGCCGCGGCGGGTCGAACGACAAAAATCGCGTGCAACCAGCATGGATAGCGGCTTTTTCGTCCGGCGGGGGCTGCGGCATAATATCTCCTGAGTTCGGTATAAAGATTTTCTTTTTTGAAAAAAAGGAACAAAAAACTTTTGCGACTTTTCGCGTTGGCGCTTCGTCAGCGTAACCATATCTCCCGGACGGCTTCAGCATGACATTCGCTTGCACCATTCCTGCCACGCCCACCATTCAACGCGATGACGCCATGGTGCGAATCACCCGTTGGGATTTTGCCCCCGGTGCCACAACCGGCTGGCACAGCCATGCCTGGGCCTATTTCGTCGTCATGCTTACCGATGCCACCATGATGGTTCATGATGGCGCGCATGTCACCGAAATCCCGCGCCGTGCCGGCGATACCTATCAGCGCCCCGCCGGCATCGAGCACGACATCATGAATGGTGCTGAGCAGCCGATGGCCTTCATCGAGATCGAGATCAAAACCCCGACCGGCCTGTGATCAATTGCTCATCACCAGCAAGGTCGACGTCGCGGAAGCGTAAAGCCTGCCTTCGGCGTCAATAATTTTCGCCTCCGAGAACGCCGCGCGCCGGCCGACCGTCAATACTGTCCCAATGGCGCGCACCAGGCCGGTTTGATCAGTCATCGCCCGGTGATACGCCACTTTGATCTCCAAAGTGGTGTAGCTTTGGGTAGCGCTCAGTTTTGAATGCACAGCGCAGCCGCAAGCGGAATCGAGCAGGGTTGCCGCATAGCCGCCATGGACGCTGTTGATCGGGTTATAGACATGCAAGCCCGGCGTGCCGGCAAACACCACGCGCCCATCCTCCACCTCGACAAGCGAAAACCCCATCGTATCGCCAATGCCGATCCGACGTTCACCCCTCATCATTTGGCGCAACTGCTCAATGCCGGTCAGGGCCGGTGCTGCGGATGTCAAATCGTCCATGAGTTTTCTCCCGTTCAACGTCAGGATGCTTTTACGAAGTGCGGCTCATATTGTCTATTGCATAATGATAGTGACTAAGACTACATAACGAAAGGCTATCATAATGGAAGTCACTGGAGCAGGGTCCGATGCGCCATAAGAGTCTCGCCAGCACACAATGCCCGATCGCCCGCAGCTTAGAGCGCGTCGGCGAATGGTGGAGCATCATGATCCTGCGTGATGCATTCAGCGGCCTCACACGGTTCGACCAATTCCAGAAAAGCCTGAAAATTGCACCGAACATGTTGACAAGGCGGCTGAACAAGCTGGTCGAATCCGGGCTCATGGAGCGGGTGCCCTACAGCGAGAAACCACTCCGGCACGACTATGTTTTAACCCCGCGCGGGCGCGATTTTCAGCCGGTCCTCTGGGCCATCCTGGCCTGGGGCAACCAGCATTTTGCCCCCGAAGGCCCCAGCGTCGTGGTCATCGATGCCCAGTCCGGCGCACAGGCCGAGCCGGTCCTGGTGGATCGCACCACCGGCCGCATTCTAGCGGAGCCCGCCTTTCACACCGCAGCAGGCCCCGCCGCCAGCGAGCCGGTCCGGCGCCGCTACGCCGCCCGGCATGCGGGCAGCCGATCATGAGCGCCCGCGTCGCGGCCGATGGCGCGGCGGTACCGGCCCTCACGTCATCGCCATTCTCCCGCCGGCGCCTCGCCTTGATCGCTGCTTTGCTGGCCACGCTGCTGGGCCTCGCCTGGTATGGGCATGATTGGTGGACGAGCGGCCGCTTCATCGAATCGACGGATGACTCCTATGTCGGCGGCAATGTCACTGAGCTCGCCCCGCATGTCGCCGGCTTCGTGACCGCAATCGCGGTTCAGGATAATCAATATGTTCATGCCGGCCAGGTCCTGATCCGGCTCGATGATCGCGATGAGCAAGCGGGCCTCGCTCGCGCGCGCGCCATGGTCGATGAACGCGAGGCGAGCCTTGCGACATTGCAGGATCAATATGCGTTGCAACAAACCTTGCTGGCTCAGGCCGGCGCCGATCTTCGGGCTCAGGACGCCAATGCGCGTTTTGCCCGGCAGGATGACCGGCGCTATCGCAATCTGGCCCGTATTTATGCCGGATCGCAGCAGCAGGCTCAAAAATCCAGCGCCGCGAACGATGCCGCCAATGCCGAGGTCAGCGCCGCCGACGCCGGCTTGCAGGCCGCCCGGCAGCAATTGCGTGTGCTCAATGGCCGCATCAACGGCGCCCGTGCGGCCATCGCGCAAGCGCAAGCCGATTTGCAAACAGCGCAGCTCGATCTAGATTATACCACCATCACAGCACCCATGGATGGCTATGTCGGTGATCGGGCCGCGCAAATCGGCGCCTATGTCACGCCCGGGACGGCGCTCCTCTCCATCGCTCCCGCAGTCGGTTTGTGGGCGGACGGTAATTTCAAGGAGAGCGATCTGGCCCATGTCCGCCCCGGCCAGACAGCCCGGATCGTCACGGATATATTGCCCGGCCACGTGTTCCACGGTCATGTGCTGAGCATCGCCCCGGCCACAGGGGCAGTGTTCAGCATCATCCCGCCTGAAAATGCCACCGGCAATTTCACCAAAATTGTTCAACGAGTGCCGGTGCGCATTGCCTTCGACCAAGGCGATCCCGCATTGCGGCTGCTCCGGGCAGGACTTTCCGCGACGGTCTCGATCGACACAAAACCGCAAGATAGGCATTAGGGCGTGATGCGTTATCACGCACCCGCTCTAGCCATATTTTCCGATCAATTTCATTGGTTTAGCTGGAGCCAAGTGACTCCATCTAAACCAATATTGATCTAGAACATGGTCGAGCGCCAGATGCCGGCGTCGTCAGGCTGGCGCAGCATCGTGCCCTTTGCCGTGATGTGCACCGGCATGTTCATGGCGCTGCTGGATATCCAGATCGTCGCCTCATCGCTGCAGGATATCGGCGGCGGCCTGTCCGCAGCCCAGGACCAGATCAGCTGGGTGCAAACCGCTTATCTGATCGCCGAAATCATTGTCATTCCGCTCTCCGGCTGGCTGACCCGGGTGCTCTCCACGCGCGGGGTGTTCACCGCCTCGGCGGTCGGATTCACCATTGCCAGCATGTTGTGCGGCCTGTCATGGAATATTCAGAGCATGATCGTCTTTCGTGCGATGCAAGGTCTGCTCGGTGCGTCCATGATCCCGACCGTCTTCACCTCGTCATTTCACTATTTTGAAGGTGCAAAGCGGGTTTATGCCGCCGCCGTCATCGGCACCATTGCCTCGGTGGCACCCACCCTCGGGCCGGTCATCGGCGGCTGGATCACCGATGGTCTGAATTGGCACTGGCTGTTCTATGTCAATCTTGTCCCTGGCATCGCCATCTCCATCGCCGTGCCGCTGCTGGTCAAAATCGACAAACCCGATTTCGCTCTGCTCAAATCTGCTGACTATATCGGCATCGTTCTCATGGCTCTGGGCTTGGGCACGCTGGAATACGTGCTCGAGGATGGCACACGTTGGAACTGGTTCAGCGATTCCACCATCACGGCCTGCACTATGATCTCGGCCGTGTCATTGGTCGCATTCATCATCCGCAGCATGTTGATCGATCATCCGGTTGTCGATTTTCGAGCCCTCGGCAATCGCAATTTCGCCCTTGGCTGCTTTCTGTCTTTCGTCACCGGGATCGGCATTTTTTCGACGATTTATCTGACCCCTTTGTTTCTCGGCTATGTCCGGGGCTTCTCGGCCTGGCAGACCGGGCTTGCAGTATTTTCCACGGGCTTGGCCTCGCTCGCCGGTGTGCCGATTTATATCATGCTTGCCCGTAAATTCGACACGCGCTGGCTGATGATGTTTGGGCTCGCCTGCTTTGGCGTCGGCATGTGGCGTTTCAGCTTCATCACCCATGATTGGGGCGGCCATCAACTGCTCGTGCCGCAAATCATCCGCGGGTTCCCGCAGGTATTTGCAGTGGCACCCAGTGTCACTTTGGGCCTGGGCAGCCTTGCTCCTGTGCGCCTGAAATATGCCTCAGGGCTATTCAACATGATGCGCAATCTCGGTGGTGCGGTCGGCATCGCAGTCAGTGCGGCGATGATCAATGATCAGACCAATGTTCATTATCTCGCCATCGCCTCGCATCTCACCCCGGCCAATCTGCCGATGGGTCATCTGATTGCCGGCATGACCCAACGCTACAGCACGGCACTGGGTTCGCCTGTTGCCGGGCATCAGGCGGCACTTATCCAACTCTCCAAACTCGCCTACCGCGAAGCCGCGACGCTTGCCTATGAAGATGCGTTCCGCACCATCATGGTGGCCTTCATCATCGCAACATTATTGGTGCCTTTCTTGCGCAAAGTGGCGCCAACACCCGCCCCGATCATCCCAGGACGCGGAACGATGCCAGCCGCGAGGCGCGAAAAATCGCTCTGAGATCCTCCAGAGCCGTGGCGAAATCTTCGTTGATCACGACGTAATCGAACTCCGCTTCATGCGCCATCTCCGCGTTCGCCTGCGCCATCCGCCGGGTAATTTCATCGGCTGCGTCGCCGCGCGCGACAAGCCGCTTATGCAAATCCTCAAGCGTCGGCGGCCGGATGAAAATACCGACCAGATCTCGGCCCATCGCCGCGCGCACTTGGCGAAATCCCTGCCAGTCGATATCGAACATCACATCCTGTCCAGCCGCCAGGGCGGCTTCCACCGGCGCGCGCGGCGTGCCGTAGGAGCGCCCGAATACCGAGGCGTGTTCGAGCAATTCATCACGCTCGATCATCTTGTTGAACGCGCGCACATCGATGAAATGATAATGCACGCCATCAACCTCGCCCGCGCGCGGCCCGCGCGTGGTGACACTGATCGATAATTTCACCCGCTCGTCACCGGCCAGCAACGCCCGCGACAGCGAGGTTTTGCCGGCACCGGATGGGGCTGCCAGCACAAAGCAAACCCCGCGCCTATTCAATGTTTTGCACCTGTTCACGCAATTGTTCGATCGCCGCTTTCATCTCCAGCCCGGTCGCGGTGAGTTTCAGCGATGTCGATTTACTGCACAGCGTGTTCGCCTCGCGGTTGAATTCCTGCACCAGAAAATCGAATTTCCGGCCGATATTCTGTCCGCTCGCCAGCAGGCTGCGTGCCGCCTCGATATGGGAACTCAACCGGTCAAGCTCTTCGCGCACGTCCGATTTCGTCGCCAGCAA
Source organism: Rhodospirillales bacterium 20-60-12 (assembly GCA_002255495.1). Lineage (GTDB taxonomy): Bacteria > Pseudomonadota > Alphaproteobacteria > Acetobacterales > Acetobacteraceae > 20-60-12. The sequence continues at coordinate 5,509 of NCAP01000094.1, forward strand.
CGCGATCTCCTGCGCCAGTCGCTCTGGCGCCACTGGCGGGTTGCCAGCCAAGAGCGCTTCTAAAGCAAGGGTGAGCTTGGCGCGGTGCTGGGCCGGTTGGTCCGCCGCCTCGACCTGGGCGGCCTGGTGCAACGCGCTGACCTCATCAAGCAATGTGGCAATCACCGCGCCGATGCGCGCCCCTTCGGCCAGGCGCGATGCGGCGAGCCCGGCACTCGCCTCGGCGAACCCCGTGCGGATCGTCTCCAGCAACGCCGCATCGGCGGCCTCGTCGGCACTCTCGCGGGTTTCGTTGCGAATCACACCCGGCAGCGCCAGCAATGCGTCGGCGCGCGGTGGTGCCGCGCCGGGGATGCGTTCTGCAACATCCAACGCCAAAGCGAGCATCCGGGCCAGCACTGTCTCATCGACCATCAGCGCCATCGCCGCCTCACGCTTGAGGCTCAGCGTCGCCGAAATATTGCCGCGTTTGAAATATTTCCCGGCCATTTCCCGCAAACCGGCATCAAGCTGATCGAACCCGTTGGGCAGGCGCAATTTAACATCCAGCCCGCGGCCATTGACGCTGCGGATCTCCCACGCCCAAACCACCGCGCCGGCATCGCCGGCCACCCGGGCGAAGCCGGTCATCGAGGCAATCATTGAGTTATACTCAATTTGAGTATAACTATGGTCGTTTCACGGCGCAAAAACATCATAAACTCACATTGATATGCTCACTCTGAGTATATCAATGGCAACGAGTTTGCCATCCCGCTCGATATGCCAATAGGTCCAGCCGTTACACGAGGGCGCGTTTTGCAGCGCTGCCCCGACCTGATGGATCGAGCCCCGATGCAGCCCCGAGATCAGCGTGCCGTCGGCGGTGACCAGGGCGGACACCCGTCGCTGCCGGTCGGTCAATTGAGTGCCGGGCGGCACGATACCCCGTTCGACCAGCGCACCGAAGGGAATGCGTGTGGCATCCCGCTTGGTCGGGGTGGAACTTGCGATATGTGCCGGTGTCGGGTGCTGGGCGCGCAGCCGGGCCCAGGCGGCCTCCACATAGGCCGGATGACGCTCGATGCCGATGAAATGGCGCAGCAATCGTTTGGCGACGACGGCCGACGTGCCAGTGCCGAGAAACGGGTCGAGCAGAATATCGCCCGGCGAGGTGCTGGCCAGGATGACCCGGTGCAGCAAGGCTTCGGGCTTTTGCGTCGGGTGCAGTTTCAACCCATGGGCATTGCGCAGGCGCTCCGGCCCGGTACATAGCGGCAGGGTCCAGTCGCTGCGCATTTGCATGTCGTCGTTCAGGGATTTCATCGCCTGATAATTGAATTTATAGCGCGAGGTCTTCTCCCGCGCCGCCCAGATCATGGTTTCATGGGCATTGGTGAAGCGCCGGCCGCGGAAATTGGGCATCGGGTTGGATTTGCGCCAGACCACATCATTGAGCACCCAAAAGCCCAGATCCTGCAAAATCGTGCCGATGCGGAATATATTGTGATAGCTGCCGATCACCCACAAAGTGCCGTCTTTGCGCAACAGCCGCTTCACCCCGGTCAGCCAGGCGCGGGTGAATTCGTCATAGGCGGCAAAGTCGGTAAATTTATCCCAATCGTCATCAACGCCATCGACCAGACTATCGTCCGGGCGGCGCAATTCGCCCCGCAATTGCAGATTATAAGGCGGATCAGCGAACACGCAGTCGACCGACGCGTCAGGCAACATGTCCATCATGGCCACGGCGTCACCGAGCAGGATCTGATCGAGCGGTAATTCGCGGATGGATTCCACGGGCAAAGGCGGCCTCGGCTGTTATTGCGTCCCTAGGGTGACGGGCAATACGTGGTCACGTCAATTGCCTTGCAGCAAAGAACCAAATCCCGGACGGTGATGGCGGCACGCGCCATGGGCCATGATGCCGGCCCGGTGGGCGGCAGCGGCGTAGCCGGCATTCCGCTCCCAGGCATAAACCGGGTAGCGAATCGCCAGATTGGCCATCAGCCGGTCGCGCGTGACTTTGGCAATGATCGAGGCTGCTGCAATGGATAGGCTCACGCCATCGCCGCCGACCAAGGTTGTGCACGCAATCGGGGTTACGGGTGCGCGATTGCCGTCGATCAAAGCGTGGGTCGGCGTCATCGGCAGCCGCGCAAGCGCCCTTGCCATCGCCAGCATGCTGGCATGAAGAATGTTCAGCCGGGTAATATCGGCGACCGATGCCGCCCCCAGGGCAATCAACGCCGCCGAGTCGCGCAAGGCGGCAAAGGCCAGCAGCCGGCGCGCCGGGGTGAGTTTTTTGGAATCATCGATCAGCCTGATCAGGGATTCCGGCATCCGCGGCGGTAATATCACCGCGGCTGCCAGCACCGGGCCGGCCAGCGGGCCGCGGCCCACTTCATCCACCCCGGCGACGAGGCCGCCCGGGCCGCCCAGGCGGATTTCATGTTCCAGATGAGGCAATCAGCGCCACATCCGCTGAACTTCGGGGTGTTTATCGATAAATTGGTGCTTCAATGCGCCCAATACATGGGCACCCACCACGGCATAAAGGACGTAGCTCAAATAGGTATGAATAGCGTCGAACAATGAGTGGACATGCGCCTTGGTCGCCGGCGGCAGATTGACGATGAAGCCGAGGCGCGGAAACGGGATGATCCAGAACAGATAAAACGGGTGGCTGGCCGACGCACTCCAGGCTGAATCATGGATCCAGCCGCTGATGGGCATCGCCAGGATGAGAAAATATAGCGCGTAATGGGCGCCGTGGGCGGCAAATTTCTCCCAGGGCTGATAATGGTCCGGCAAGGCCGGCGGGCGATGGGTCAGGCGCCAGAGGATCCGCAACAAGACCAGGCCGAGAATGACGATGCCGGTCGATTTATGAAAATCCACCACCGGCCGCACCCAGGCATCGGGAATCCAGCCCGCACCCAGGCCCAAAATGACATTCACGACGATCAATCCGCCGATCAGCCAATGCAACAACACGGCCGTTTGGGTATATTTTTGCACAGGATTCATCATGTCGCTCCGCCGCTCTTTAAGCATTGTTTAGCCGTTTGGGAGGCAAGCGCCAACTCAAACCGCGCGGCCTCACCGCAACTTGCATCGACAGGCGGTGGGAATTGCGCTCAGTGCACCCAACTGAGGCTTGTAGCGCATCAAAGGCCGTCATGAACGTTGTTTCCAAAATTCCGCCCCCGCCGATGGCGAATATTTTGCACGATATCTCGCCCCGCTGGTCGCCGCCGCCGACACCGCTGCGCAGCGTCGCGATCCATGGCGGTGTGTTTGCCGTGTGGCTGGTTTTATTCGTCCGGGCGTTCTGGGGCGGCGGGCTCCTCGCCTGGTCGGTCGGCATTATCTATATCACTTACGATACTTTGCTGCTCGGCTTTACCTTCTGGAAGACGCTCGATTTGCGCCGGCCGCCGCCTCTTGCGGGGCAGGCTGATATCAGCCTCGGGGTGATTGTCGCGGCATTCAACGAAGCCAGCGTGCTGCGCGCCACGATCGAGGGGCTGACCAGCCAAACGAGCCCGCCCGATGAAATCATCCTCGCCGATGACGGATCAAACGATGGCTCGGCGGCGGTTCTGGCGCAATATTTCGCCCTCGCCCAACCCGCAATTGGCGAGATCAGCCCGCCCAGCGCCATCGAGCCGCGCTTGCGCTGGCTGCGCCTGCCCCATGGCGGCAAAGCCCGTGCCCTGAATGCCGCTCTGGCGCATGTGCAATCCGAATTGATGCTGACCGTGGACGCCGACACGCTGCTCGATGCGGATGCGCTGGCCGCCATGCGCGCAGCCTTCGCGGCCAATCCCGGCTTGGTCGCGGCAACCGGCGTGCTGACCCCGGTTTGCAACGGCACCGCCAGCGGACGGTTTTTCCAATGGTTCCAGACTTATGAATATATCCGCAATTTTCTCTCCCGCCATGCCTGGGCGCGGATGGATTCGCTGCTGCTGATTTCCGGCGCCTTTGCCGGCTTTCGGCGCGCGGCGGTGATCGCGGTCGGTGGCTTTGACGATGATTGTCTGGTCGAGGATTACGAACTCATCCATCGGCTGCGCCGCCACGGTGCTTTGCACAAACTTGGTTGGCACAGCACAGTGCTGGGCAGTGCGCGGGCGCGCACATCCGCACCCGCCACCCCGATGGCGTTCCTGCGCCAGCGCCGCCGCTGGTTCGGCGGATTTCTGCAAACCCAATATTGGTATCGCGATATGGTCGGCGATGGCCGCTATGGCTGGCTGGGCACGCTGATGCTGCCGGTGAAGGCGGTGGACACCATGCAGCCCATTTACGCGCTTTGCGCCTTTGGGCTGTTGATTTTCTACATCGTCACCGGCCGCCTGGGCGTGCTGTTTCCGGTGGCCGGATTGATTGGTGCGAAAATCCTGATCGATCTCGCCTTTCACCTCTGGTCCGTGCATTTATACCGAAAATGGGTCGGCGGGCGGACTGATGCCAATATTGGCCTCGCCTTCCTCGCCGCCATCGCCGAGCCCTTCACCTTTCAGCTTTTCCGCCATACCGGTGCGGCCTGGGGGTGGGTGTATTTCGTCACCGGGCAGAAGGCTTGGGGCAAGCAAAAGCGGAGTTAGAGCGATATTGATCTCAAGCACTGCTTTTTTGAAAAAAGCAGCAAAAAACTTTCTCTAATCCGAAATAACCCTTCCCCGTCGCTGCTGCCACCATGTTGAGGGGTGATACCCTAACCGGCCGAGCGGACTATCGACAGGAGAAGCGCGTCCCGACGTCGGCCAATAGCACGGAATTCGCATCGAAATGGCGAACACATCACCCATAAATTGGCGAACAGCCCTATCACGGAATCGCGGTATTGAACCCCGCCGCAAGTCGTGGTTATCTTCTACCCAAGGTGGTAAAATGTGTCGTTCATAAGCGAAATATCAAATGAAATCAGGGAGGTTTTTCAATGCAGGAAAACAATAAACTGCGGCTCAACCCGTTCCAATTCGCCTGCAATTATGTCGTTAATATGACAAACATGGAGCCGGTGGCAGAATTCAAGCCTGAGAACCAAAACCAAAGCCGTGATCTGTGGAAAAACAATGCACTCAAGCAACTTGACGCGCATAAACTGGGTTATTTCAATTTTGAAAAACCCAGCATTTTTTCATCCACGCGGCGCATGCTTGGCGGCATTGCCGATCCTGGCGGCCACACCAGCGACCCGTTGATCAGGGCCTATTGGGTTGGCTATGTGCCGATCGGCACGCAAGGCGCTGGAATCGGCAACGTTCCCTATGTTGACGTGCCGACCGCGCTGCCCGCACAAAGTTTCGTCTTCACCGGTTCGATGAACGGCTGCTCCCTCGTCGTCACTGATTCGCCACTGGTCGGCCATATCCGCATCTACCATGACTCCGCGCACCTGCCCGCGACATTCGCCGGCCTGAACGTACGCATCCGGCTGGATTACGATAACCAGCATAACTCACCGCACATGTATGGCGACCAGCATCAAGCAGGCGACGTCCCAACCTCCTGGAATTTCTTCTACTACAACGGCGCGCACTGGATGATGGTCTCCCAGCCCCAGGTGTTCATTCCCGGCGGCCAAACCCCAGACGTGAAATTCAACCCCGTGAAACCACCCTTCGAAGTCCAGGTTCCTTGATTGAACCGACATTCTCCAGATGAGCGGTCGATCCGCTTCTCTTGCATGGAGACTATCTCATTTTGAGTTCGGTGAAATAGTTGAACTATCATTTTAGTCTCTCCGTGGGTTCCTGCCCTGCATCTCGCATCGATTTGACGGGCCACACTGGTTTTCCGGCCGGTTTTTGGGAGGAATAAGCGTAGTTCTCGCCTTGGATGCTCAATTTTGGGCGCCCGGAACCCGGCTAACACAACGCGGCCTGCTGTCGCCGAAGGTAATCAATCATCTGCCAGACGCGGTTGAACGGCACGCGGGGGATAGTGACCTCGGCTATTTTGAAATTCGTGTAGTGGCCATGCGCAACAAGTTTCCCACCGATTTTTATGAGCCCCTGGCGGATGGTTGTCAGCGACCAGCTTTCCAATTCAGGCGGAAGCGCTGGATCAGTATTGGTTAAGGTTGAGGCGCATGACTCCCCCTAGGTCACCGACTCATAAATCGCATCCAAATCCTTGCTGACGCGAGTTTCACCAGAGCCATATAGTTGGCGTCGTGCTTCTCGAAGCGGGTGGCGA
>NCAP01000095.1 GCA_002255495.1 Rhodospirillales bacterium 20-60-12
AGATCAGCCCGGCAGATGCTTGGCGATATAAGGCGGCAGCACGAAGCTCGCCGCGTGCATCTCGGGCGACCAGTATTCGGTGGTCCCACTAAACCCGCCCGCCAAAAATAGAACTAATTTTGTCAAGTGTATTTTTACCACACGTCATCACTTTTTCGTGATCAATGCATTTCAATTTCGACTTCGCTTGGCGCGTTGTGTCATACATGGGCTGTCACCAGACAACCCCGGATGACCATAGAACCAAAAAGTTATTGTCGATGTCCTTCAACCCTAACCAAGCAATTACGCCGCTTGCCTATACCATTTCAAATGCCGTCAAAATTTCCGGAATTTCCCGGTCTGGAGTGTACCGCCTGCTCAAATCAGGCGAACTGCAAGCAAAAAATCTCGGTAAACGCACGCTTGTCCTCCACGACTCACTCAAAGAGTTGATTGACAGGGCACCCGCCTGGGTTCCGAACACGGAACGCGAGATTTAAGCCGCCGCACCAACCTGGAACTTCGCACCTTCGATCTGACCGTATGCTCCCTCATCGCCTGCGGTCAGATCGAACACGGCTCCAGTTGCAGCCATGCCGAGGTCGCTCGGTGTGCGCCGCGCCATTTTAAACGATATGTTTTCGTAACCATTTTTTGGATTTTTTAGAAATATCTAAAAAAGATAATGATAACATCGCCCTTCATGTGTTAAATATCGATATGATGATTAATTCTATTTCGCAACAAAAAGCCAGGGCAGCAAACGCAGTGTCGGAATGGGTCGCCTCGTGCAATCCTTCCCATGCGCTGACCGTAACCTATCCAGTCGTCAAGCCGCCGCGCGGACAAGTGCAGCGGATCGACGCTTCGACAGGTCAGTCCATCTTACTCGCCCCCGGTCCCACGTCGTTTACGAATTATCCCACCCCCACATGGGCATCATCGACTGAAAGTTCGGTCAGAGAAGACCTTCGCCAGCTCTCGGCGCGGGTTGACCGAAAGCTCTTTGGATGCCGGTTCCGCGACCTGCTACTCAAAGATCGGTCGCACTTTTTCGCTTATCTCACCGGACTACAACCAGGCGCGATGATGCACGTCCACATGGTTTGGTCTATCCCATCAGACAAACACAACACTTTTGAAACCTTATTTGCCGATGGCGAACGCAAAACGCCATGGCAACGAGTCGTCCCGGCAGGCACGCACAAGTTGGAGTTATTGTATGATGCGGATGGTTGGATAGGATATTCTGCCCGGCAGAGCGATTGGAACGTTACAATCCTCAGCTCCGAGCTAATACCTGAGAAAGAAATGGGGTCATTGCCGCTGTAAGGATGGGGCGATACCTGCGCATCCTCTTCGGCAATGGACATCGTTGTAGCTACGAGCCGCCTCCCCTCTGGGGGGTGGCAATAGCGAAGCTATGCCACCATCACTACCAACCATAAACAACAACCACGTAGACAAAATACGAAACAATGATAGAAAACTCACCCGTACAGAACAAGGGTTTCTATGGATCGAGAGCGGCGGCAATAAGATCGCCTGGAAGTAACCCGCTCAATCCATCAGCAGATCATCTGGCAAGAAAACCGCGACCTCCTTGTTCCTATTCATCGCCGCATCGTATTCAATTCGGATAAACCTGCCCATACTCTTGTCATAGGTGACCATTATCGCTTTGCCATAAGCGCGGTGCACCGTGCGGCTTTTGGAGATACTGTCAGCACTATCGATGCGTTCTTTCGTCTCAAGAAGAGCAATTTCTCCTGGCTTTTTCCTGCCACTCACGCACACGATAAAGTCGGGATAATACCCCTTGCCCGATTCTGGCAGAATAATCCGCACGCCCCAGCCATTTGCAGCGCCTCGATTTTGAACATTCCTGATCCACCACTGAACGCGCTCCTCTTGTAGATCGAGCCAGTCAGCAAACTCTTCCTCCCATGCATTGAGACCAGTCGGTCTCCGCTGATACAGGTTTCTTGGGGATACGTTCAGTTCAACATCACTGGTCAACACAGTGGGTAAATCGTCGGCTTCAACAAGCTCGGCGCATTCTCCCATCGCGCGTTTCAAAGCCTCCCGGCATAGCGCGGGTGTGCGCACGAGAATGACGTTCAGCGCCCGGCGCAGTATTTTCTGATCCGGCACATCTTGCCCAGCATCCTCAATTGCCCGCTCCAGCTTTTTCAACAGCCGGTGCGCCAGGTCCTGGGGGTCGATATATTCACTCACGCGCAACTGCTGCCAAGCATTCTGTTTGGCAAACAAATCAGATATTTCAGCTTGCTCTGAGCCGCGCCGGGACAATTTTTCATCAAACAAATCAGATTCGCGCCTTTCCACCTCGGCGCGATGTTGGCGCACCATATTCAAGTGATCGGCGGTGAATTTGATATATTTGACCAATGCCTCGACCAAGACATGCGTGTCGGCGGGCATCTTTTCCGTGAGCAGGCACTTCGGCAACGGCACATCCGCCCTCGCCGGATAATTATAGGCTTTCTCGGCAGAAACCTTCAAATTTGATGATCCGCCTGAGTTGACGAGCGCGGCTGCACGGCGATCCGATTCATTCTGGCTGGCTTTAACCTGATCGACCAACTCGAATAGCGGCGTTGGCTCATTAGAACCATAGGCTCTAACTCCTTCACTCTCCACCACCGGGTTGCGCTGAGGCGCGGATTCGGGCGGCGTGAGGACAAACAGTCGCTGCCCCTTCTCATCTTCTACCGTTATCTCGCCATTTTCATCGGCGGACGCGATATATACCTCGACGCGATCAGTCGAAACCTCGATCATATTCCGCAGCTTGCGCACTTGGTTTGCCGCTTGCTGCAAGCCCACCTGGCTCTCGGCATCCCCAAGAAATACGTAGCCGGTGTCGAACGCAGCGGGCAGATCGTGCAGCTTTTGCAACGCCGGATGAACGCGCATGATCCGCCCGATGACCTGAAGCCCGAACCCCTTGTCCTGCACCGCACGCAACGCGCACAGCGTGCTGGCACGCGGCGCGTCGAACCCGGTGGCAACCGCCATCTTGAACACCAGCACTTCGACCTGTGGGTCGTTGGCAAGAGCTTGGACGTCGGGGTCCGGCTCATCAGCCGTGTGAACGCCGACAGAATTTTCGGCGAATGCCAGTTGGTTCACCAGCAAATCTCTGACCTTGGCTGGGGTCCAGTTGGCGCTGGCGGCTTGGACCAGGAGCAATGGCACCATCGCAATGCCTGCCGCCTTGAGCGCCTTCTTCAGCGCCAGGTGCTGGTCTACCGCTTTACGAAGCGCCACCTCGTTCAGATCGAGTAGGTTTACGTTGCTTCCCTTGGCAACGAAACTGACCGCCTTGACCGATTTCTTGTTCAGCCGCTCCTCAACCACCCGATCACGCGAGATACTGATCCGCTGAAACCGCTCAATTTCCAGCATCCGCCGCAGCAACTCGACATCCGAATCATCAGGTGTTGCCGTGGCGAGCATGAGCAAATCCGGGCGCAACACGTCCTTGTAGAATTTGAACGCCTGGCTACCCGCTTTGAATGAATGATGTGCCTCGTCCACCACAGCGCCCAGCACCATTCCGGCATCGCGCACCTGCGACACCAGGCTATCCAACGCTGGAAGCTCATCATCATCCACGCGCATCTTGCGCGTTTCCTTGTTGCTCGCGGCAACAGACGCCCAGGTGGCGACGAAAACGTCGCCTGGGCGGGTGCCAACGGCAACCCGGTCTGTCTTCGGGTCACGCACCCGCAATGCCGGTGCGGCGGCTCGCAGGGCGCTTACGGTCTGATCTATGACGCCCTTGAAGGGGGCAAACCAGAACCAGACCACCGGCGCACCGGCGCTGACACGCTCCGCCGTTGCCGCCAGCATGACCGTTTTGCCGGATGCTGTCGGCGCTTCCAGCAGCGCGCAGCCAATCCGGCGTGTGATTTCCCCTTGCCGCGCCGGGGCGGCTTTTATCTTGGCAACGGTATCGATCATCGCTCCGGCGAGCGCATCGACAGCTTCGGTCTGGAACTGGCGGAGAATGATGGGAGCAATGGCTCGCTTGGACATTTTACAGACCCACCACGTTATGCCGGAATTCAGTCAGCAGTCGATCCGCCGCGCTCTCAATCACCATGCCTGGACGATAGAATCGGTCCTCCAAGGCGGCTGGCGTCGGCGAGAAGGCAATGATCGAACCGGTCAATTCTTTCAATGCCGCGATAGCCGCATCGTTGACCACTGGCACATAGACCAACGTGGTTGCAGAAATATCATCAACAGGTGGCGGTGAAATTTGCACCGGCAAGCCATGGGCAAAAGGCTTCAAGTCTCGCCCATGCCGGAGCTGGATCAAAGTCTACAACGCTGCCGGATCGAGATCATACAGAATATCGCCTTCTTCGATCTGCCTGGTGCGCAGATACGCGAAATTTCCCGGCAGCGCGGGCACGTCGGCATACCCATCAATCACGCGCCGAATACGTGTGGCGCAGACGTCGCGGCACAGGTTTTTGTCCGGTTCATCGCGCGTAGCTTCCGTATTCGAGACCATGATAAAGCGCCGATTTCCATCATCTTCCGCGTTCAATTCAAGAATGGCGTTTGCCGTTGTTCCGGACCCTGCAAAAAAATCAAGAATCGTATCGCCCGGCTCACACGACTGACGGAGCAGACTCTTTATCAACGAGATCGGCTTAGCGTAATTGAATGCTTTCTCACGGAATATCGACTGAAGCTGTTTTGCCCCCTCGTCGCTGAAAGCCGTTTCAACCTGAACTTTGTCAGGGTCAACGTCTGGCTGCTTGTCGGAGGACACACGAATCCAGCTCGACAATGGCTGGGTCGGGTTCCGCAGTTCGTTCTGATACCGCTTGAACGCCGGAACACCCCACCCGCATGGACGCCCAATCCACTCATCCAGATCAGGCAAATCGGCACGCAACAACGGCGCACCGCTGCCAGAACGCGGCACATCCCCGGTCTCAATCGCCTTTAGGATTGCTTCGCGTGATGTCCATACTTCGACGCGATTATTAGTCGGGAAAACAATACGTCCTTCGTCGATCCATTCTTCCATCGGCTTGCTTTGAAGCTTTTGTCCAGGCTTCATCCGCGCTTTGCTTGCGTACGCCCAAACCCTTATGGGGTTGCATGGATACCAAATACCCGTTTTCGGATCGTATAGAGGATAGAATGAGTTTGGTCGTTCAAATCTATCTTTCGGACCGGTCAAATTATCAACGCGCCATGGTCCCTTCGGATCGTTGTCCGGGTTATTATACATCGAGAACGTCTTTTCGATCCCGCCGAATCGAAATTTTGGGTTCGCGTAGATCAGCACGTGCTCGTGGTCCGCGGACAAAAACGCGCCCTTTGCGTCATTGCTGCCCATGCGGGTCTTCCAGACAAAGCTGCCAACCCGCATGCTGGGAAAGACCTGCTCCATCAGCAAATCCAGCCGCGCCCGGTTTTCATCGTTGATGCAGACCAGAATCACGCCGTCATCAGACATCAGGTCGCGCGCGAGCAAGAGCCGCTTATAGAGAAATTCCAGCCAAAGCGAATGCCGGAACCGGTCATCCTTGCCAACAAACGCATCGTTATAGGCAAAGTCCTTGGCACCGGTATTGTATGGCGGGTCGATCAAGATACACTTAATCGACCCGCCATGGGTCAACCGCAATGCCCGCAGTGCATTCCAATTGTCCCCTTCAATCACCAGGTTCTGCCAGCCAGCATCCGCTTGCAGCGGCGTGGAAAGCTCCTGGTCGAGGTCGAGAACGACATAATCATCGTTGACCGCCCGGTCCGCCTCGATGCTCTCGCGCTCCCAAATCAGCCCATAATGCTGCCGGGCATCACGCCGCTCCAGCATCCGGACAAGTTCTTCGTGGGTATAGTTGGAATAGCGATCACTCATGACGCCGTTTAATAAGGTGTGTATGACGAGCCGTCACCCCAAGGGGGAGCAACGGTCCAGGCACGGGATCACGCGGCGAGGCTTTCCGCTTTGGCTACTTCATCACGCGCCTTGCGCTCAATCTCATCCATCTGGTCGGCAAACGCCTTAAGGGCTTCTTTTGCCTGGGTCCGGTATTTCGATTGATTATATCGGCGGCTCAAATCGCCACCGATCTGGTGCCCCAAGATCGCTTCCGTGACATCGGTTGAATAGCCCAGGTCGCCAATCATGGTAGCTGCCGTTCGGCGAAGGTCGTGCCTATGCCAGCCCATGGTTTGGCTGGCTTTTTGGAGCTTTTTTGTCTCCTTATCCCATGAAGACAATGGGTTATTGTTCGAGTTCGGGAATACCCAGCTCGTGTTCGTGTGCGGCTTTTTCGCCATTTCGGTGAGGATTTCCATCGCCTGCTTGGGCAAATCCAGCACCAGCTCAACAGCGGGCACATGCGGCTTGGGCTGCTTCCGCCGCGCCGCCGGGATCGTCCAAACACCATTGGCAAGATCAAATTCCGCCCAGGTCGCGTGGGTGGTTTCCTCCAACCGGGTCGCCGTCAGCAAAAGGAATTTCGTGGCTTTCGCATGGAGCGCCTTCGAGGCAGACAGCGCGAGCAGCAGCCTGTTCAACTCCGCATTCGACAAAGCACGTTCGCGACGCGTCGGAACGCGGTATGGCTTTTGGATATTCAACAGATCGGCATTGATGCCAGCCAGATTTACCGTTGCCCATCGTAATGCGTGCTTCAAGAGCCGATACGCGAGATTCGGGTAATGCTTTGTCTCTTTTTTAAGACCATACTCCAGCGCCGCCATGTTGATTTCTGTCTTGGTCAACTCTGACATCCGCTTGTCGAGGAGCGGGGCATACACGTTGTCGATTGCCCCCCGGTTTTCGGGAAATGACTTTGCAGCGTGCTTCGCATAAACATCGAGCAACGTCTTCAAGGTGTGGGTGTCGCCCGAATTCGACGCCGCCGCTTTCTTGGCACGGCGCTCATCCGTCAGATTCACGCCCTCTTGTTTCACGCGGTCATGCGCCGCGCGGCAAGCTCGTCGGGCGTCAGCAATCCCCATTTTGGGGTAAGCGCCCAGCCGGTTGGTCTGCATCTTGCCCGTGACCGGATTCCGACATCGCAAGGACCACGTGCGCAGCCCCTTCGGCGAGACTCTGATATGGAGACCAGGGGCAGAGGGGTCCCAATCGGTGAGTTTGATTTCGTGTTTGGCGGCTTGCGCCTCACGGACGGCTTTTGTGATCGCCGAATCGGTGAGAGCGGTTTGTTTGGTGGGGGTTGGGTTAGGGGTTGGCATGTATGTTGAACGACCTTTCGTCGTCCTGAATACCACACCCCGCACGACCTCCGCATTATTTGACTTCAGCTTGACTTCAAAAAACCCGCGACACCATGACACACAGCAGGACCGCTTGGGGCAGTGAAACGGACCTTGAGCGGACGCTTGTCAAAGAAGGTTGTGATCTTTCAGGGGATTGCTGGTCATCTCTGGACGCGCTGGGACGTTGGGAGATGGTGCCGACACCCGGGATTGAACCGGGGACCTACTGATTACGAATCAGTTGCTCTACCGCTGAGCTATGTCGGCGTCGCGCGTAATGGGCCCGTGTGATGGCGCGGGCGCATCACTGTTCGTCGTGGCTATATCGAAGCCCGTGCTTTGCCGCAAGGCAAGTCCGGCCGGTCAGGCGACCTTGATGCGTTCGGATTTCAGAATGGTCAGCAGCGCCTGGACCAGATCATCCATCATCGCGTCGGTATGTTTCGGCCCGGGCGTGAAGCGCAAACGCTCGGTGCCGGCCGCGACGGTCGGGTAATTGATCGGGGTTGCATACATGCCGAATTCGCGGATCAGCCGCATGCTCACCTCGGTGGCGCGGGCGGCATCGCCGATCATCAGCGGCACGATATGGCTTTCACTCTTCAGGCGCGGCAGACCGGCTTCGTCAAATTTGCGTTTCAGGGTCTCGGCCCGGTCGAACAGGCGGGCCCTTCGTTCGGGCTCGGTTTTCAACAGCCGGACGGAGGCGAGTGCGGCAGCCACCGTGGGTGGCGGCAGGGCGGTCGTGAAAATGAAGCCGGCAGCCGTCGAGCGGATATAATCGATCACGCTGGCCTGGCCCGCGACATAGCCGCCATGGCAGCCATAGGCTTTCGCCAATGTGCCCTCGATGATGGTCAGGCGCTGGGCCACGCCATCGCGCTCGGAGACGCCGCCGCCGGTCGCGCCATACATGCCCACGGCATGAACCTCGTCGAGATAGGTGATGGCGTTATATTTCTCGGCCAAATCGCACATCGCGTGCATCGGCGCGATATCGCCGTCCATCGAATAGACGCTCTCAAAGGCGATCAATTTGGGCTCGTCGGCCGGTATGCTGGCCAGACGCTGCTCAAGGTCGGCGACGTCGTTATGTTTGAACACATGGACTTTCGCCGGCGCGCCTTTGATGCCGACGATCATGGAATTATGGTTCTGAGCGTCGGAAAAGACGTGCCAATTGGGCATTGAGCTGATGATCGCCGACAGGCTCGCCTGGTTGGACACGTAACCCGAAGTGAATAGCAGGGCGGCATCCTTGCCGTGCAATGTCGCAAGCTCGGTCTCCAATGCGACATGAATGGGCGATGAACCGGCGATGTTGCGGGTGCCGCCGGCACCAGCACCCATCACGCGGGCGGCCTCGATCGAGGCTTCGATCACCGCGGGATCGGTGCCCATGGCCAGATAATCATTCGATGACCAGACCAGAATATCCTCGGTTCGGCCTTCCATCGTCACCCGGTAATAGGGGAACCGGTCGGCCAATTTTTCCAGAGCGACAAAACGGCGATAGCGCCCCTGGGCACGGATGTCGGCCAAGGCCTTGTCGCAACTCATGATAAACGGGTGGTTGGTCAGCATTTACCCAGCACCTTCATAAATGCAAATATTGCCCGGAGTCAGTTCTGAGCAAAAATTGCACGCCAAAACAACGAGTTAGTAGATTTCCCCTGGAATGAACCGCTGAGGAAATAGGCTTTCTTGACGATATTATACGCAAAATGATCTTGGATTAGGCATAATATATTCGAGATCGGCAGCTTTGTGGAGTCATGTTTCAACCGCAGCCTGGGCCGGTTGGAGAGCCAGCATCAATTCAATCCATTCACGTTTACTCAGGCCCGATTGGGTCTGTTCAACCTGTTCACCCGCCAGCATGCGCCGGACCACCGCCAGCATGGGAGCCGATAGGCTGACCGCGCCGGCGCTGTAATCGAGGAAGGCCCGGTAGGTCATCGGAACCCAGGCTTTCACGGTCTCCAGCATCGCTTGTGCGTAAACACGGATTTCATATTGCGCGTGGGCGTCAGCCCGCAACCGCAGAAAATGCAGCAGATTATGCAGGTCTGTTTTCCAATACCATTGGGTATAGGTGTTCAGCGTCAAGTTCATCCGGGCCAGTTCGCGCGCGAGACCGGGTCCTTCGGGATTGAGCATCTGTTCATAATGCTCATAGGTTTGCGCGGCGTCGGCGCGCAGCAGGTCCAGCACGGCGGCGGCGTCATCGCCGGTCAGCACATCGCCGCGCCCCTGGCGGTTGATCTCGGATTGAGCGGCGAGGTTCTCGGGTGCGGGGATATAGAATTCACGATCCAGTATGGAATAGCGGGCGGAGATTTCATTGACGTTGGCGGTGCGGTGGCGGATCCATTGCCGGGCGATGAAAATCGGCAGTTTGACGTGATATTTGATTTCGCACATCTCAAAGGGGGTCGAATGGTGGTGACGCATCAAGTAGCGGATCAGGCCCTCATCCTCGCTCACTTTCCGGGTGCCGCGGCCATATGACACCCGCGCGGCCTGCACCACGGCGGCATCGTCACCCATATAATCAATGACCCGGACGAACCCGTGATCGAGCACCGGCAGGGCGGTGAAAAGTAACTCTTCCATGGCCGGCACCGTGGGGCGCCTGGTTTGCGCCTGGGCTGCCCGCGCCTGCTCGATTTCCGCTTTTTGCTGTTCCGCCAAACTCATGATCTCGCCTCTTTCATAGCTGCACGAAAAACCCTATATCAGATGCGCTGACTTGTTCAGCTATGGTGATAAACGGCGCGTGGAATAATCGTTGTGGACCCGGGGGCGGTACCCGGCGCCTCCACCATCCTCTATCCTGAGGGGGCGAAATAGGCTCGACACGCGTGGTAAAGACCCGCCTTTTGCCCGGCATGGTTCCGCCGATATCGGGCCATATCACAGGTGCCAACGATAACGGTACTTTTGCTGTTGCTGCGTAAGCAATAAGCGCGGTTAGGGGGGCCCCGAGCAACAGAATGCCCCCCACTTAACTATATTTTTCCGATCAATTTTATTGATTTTTCAGCGCCCGGCCCGATGATAGGCGGCATTGGGCATCAAATCCGTGGCCGAAGCCATGCGGTTCGACAGGTTGAACAACCCCACAGTCTCGCTAAGGTCAAAAATATCCTCATTGCTCAGCCCTTGCTGGCTCAGAGCATCACGGTCGGAATCATCGATCAGATAAGGGGTCAATGTGAGTTTCCAGGCAAAATCCAGCATGCACATCGTTCTGGGATCAAGCCGCGCGACCCGGTAATTCATCACCAGCATTTCACCAAGCTCCGCATCCCCTGAGAGGGTGCGGACGGCCGCGCCATGCGCCGCGAGGCAGTAATAGCAACGATTGGCGGCTGAGACGACAACGGCGACCATTTCACGTTCAAGCTTGCTCAGGCCCGACGGGGCCAACATGATTTCATTATACAGCGCCATAAAATTGCGTAATTTCTGCGGCTTGATGCTGTAGGATTGATAGACGTTCGGCACAAAACCGAGCTTTTCGACGCATTTGTGCCAGATTGTCTGTAAATCCTCATCAAGCCCGTTCGAATCGGCCACGCCGAGTGCTGAGATATGATCCGGTTGCGGCATGATGGCGGTTCCTCACGTTTGATTGTGGCCATCATAGCCGGGGTTGAAGCGGCTTGCATCCCCGCATAGGGTTGGAGGATCAGAACCAAAAAGCGGAGAGAGAAATGTCCAGTTCAAATGAAGTGCGCGTGGTTGCGATGGTCCAGGCGCGCACCGGCAAAGAGGACGCCCTGCGGGCCGCGTTGCTCGAACTCGTGGCCCCCACTCATGCCGAGCCAGGTGTGTTGCAATATACGCTGCACGAAGATCCGGCGAAGCCTGGCAGCTTTTATTTCTATGAAAGCTACAAGGATCAGGCGGCGCTCGATTCCCATATGAAATCACCACATCTGGCTAAAGCATTCGCCCAGGTGGGTGATCTGGTCGCCGGTGCTCCGACCATTACGCCACTTAAAGTGATCGCGGGCTGAATCCCCAACCGGCGATTAGATCAATATTGGTTTAGATGGAGTCGCCTGACTCCAGCTAAACCAATGAAATTGATCGACAAATGAACATAGAGCGTGTCGTTGTAAAACGATCACGCTCTAGGTGTTTAGTCCCGGCATTTTCTGGAGCGCATTTATTTTGAATCTTTTTGGTTCTTGTGTCCAGCATTTGCAGATGAACTCGTA
>NCAP01000096.1 GCA_002255495.1 Rhodospirillales bacterium 20-60-12
CGCCCAAGCCGTCGCCGATGATGATCTCAGCACCGCACTAACATTGGCGAAATCGCTCCCAAACGGCCTTGAAACAGTCTCATCCGATGGCAACACCGCATTACTCATCGCGACCGTTCAATTAAATCTGCGCATGGTCAAAGGCCTCTTACAAGCAGGTGCAAACCCCAACGGCGCGCCCGGTCATGCGCCGATCTATTACGCTATCATGGCGACAGATCTCACCGTCGCCCGAACGCTCCTCGATGCAGGTGCTAACCCCAACGGGATCTGCAACAATGAGCCTGCACTATATGAAGCAGCACGGATTGGAAATATCGAACCTGCTGCATTGCTTTTGAAATATCATGCAAATATTAACCAGGCGGACAGCCTTGGAACCACATCGATTGTCGTTGCCGGAAGTAGCGAAAACTGGACAATGGTCATTTACCTGATCACGCAACATGCAAATATCTGGGCGACCAGCAATGTCGGCACTAATGTCGGCACATTTGCCGCCTCCAGCCGAATGTTACCCAATAGTCCACAGGGCCAAGCCCTTGCCCGCGTGATCACCCGCCTCAAAGACGCCGGCTACCCATGGCCGCCACCAAGTCCCAAACAAGTCCGCGCCCTCCGCGCAGAGGGCAAATGGCCACCACCCCAAGCACGCTAACGCAAAATTCATTGTTTTAGATGGAGCCAAGCGACTCCAGCTCAACCAATATCGATCCAGCCAAAAAATCGCCCGCGCAACCGGCGCCACAACACCCGCAACCCAAGGCGCTGCGGCCGGGACAAAGCCTGCAGCGTGCGCGTCAAAGTCTCGCTCAAATCCTCAGCCCGATCCGGATCCAGCGCATGCGTGCGGGCCATTTCAAGGGCCGCATCCGCAAACTCCGGCGGCTCGAACGGCAGCAATGTCTTGCCGGCCGACGCTGCCAACCCATCAAGTGCGCCGATCAACGAACCATGTGCGCTGATGCAAGCGCGCAACTCGGCAACCGGCACCGCCAGATGCTCCGCCAAGAGCGCATCGCGCACATCCAAAATCGCCGCCGCCACGTCCGCCCGCCCGGCCACCGCCTCCACCGCCAGATCGCACTCGCTATCCAGCCCCATCGACCGATTATTGACGTTGGATGACCCCACCCGGAGCAGCACATCGTCAATCACCAGCACTTTCGCATGGACGTAAATATGCGCCTGACCAACCGTCACCGGCGTGTAAAATCGCAACCGTCCAAACCGATCAGCCGCGCGTATTTTCTCAAAGAGCAGCCGCCGCGCCGCCCCCATCACCACCTCGTCCAGCCAGCCATCGGCGGCAAACGGATTGATGATGACAATCTCAGGACCATCAGGCTCCGCCAGACGATCGGCAATCGCCTGGCCAATGCGATGCCCCGCAAAATATTGACTCTCCAGATAAATCGTCCGCCGTGCCGCCGCGATCGCGCTCAAATACAACGCCTCTATTTCGCGCGCTTCCGGCTGCAATTGATGCGCCGGCAATGTCCGCGCAATGGCCACCTCAATATCCTTGAACACCGGCACCAACCCTGCGGGCCAGATCGCCGGCAATGCAGCAGGCGGGCGCACATGCTTGCCGGTCGCGTAATGCCAGCGCGCCCGCGCCAGATCACCCAGCGCCTTCGCCGCCGGACCCGCGACCGCCGTGGTCACATCATGCCAGGATTTCGGAATAACACCGCCCGGCTCGGCGCGCCGCTGATCATCATCGAGATGCGCCGGCGTATCCCAACGATTGAGCGTAACATCGATGCCACCGCAAAATGCCAGCACATCATCGATCACAATGATTTTCTGATGATGGCAAGCCCCCGCCGGATGATGCCCATCAAGACGAAATGTCAGGCGCCGTGACGTGAGCATATCCAGAATCGCAAGCGGCGTCATGCTGCGCAACGGCATTTTCAAGAACGCCTTGTCCCAGCGCAACACCCGAATCCGCAACCGCCTGTTGCGTTGCACGACATATTTCAACAAGGCGCCGATTTCATTGGGCAAAGCCGTGTCATGCCCCTCACGCTCCAGCACAATCCGCGTGTCGATATCCCAACCGATCAGCAAAACCGAACGCCGCGCCTTCAAAATCGCCGCTTTGACATGCTTGAAATAATCCGCCGCATCAATAATCACCGCCATCTGAGTGGCCGGCGCCAAACACCAGCAATTCTCCCCCGGCCGCAACACGACAGGACCCGTCACGATGATGCCCTCGCCGCATCGCCGGTCAATCGCGCCATCGCCCAGGCACCCGCCTCCGCCACCACAGCATCATCATCACAGGCCAGATGCCGTGCTGCATCCATCAAGCGTGCGTCGGCAGAATTACCAATCGCAATCGCCACATTGCGGGCCAACCTAGCCCGACCGATCCGCTTGATCGGCGACGCGCTGAACAAACCGCGAAACCCCGCATCATCCAAGCGCGCCAACACAGCCAGATCCGGCGCCACCAAGTCAGGGCGCGCCGCCAGCTTCGCCTCCCGGCCGGCCGCGGCAAATTTATTCCACGGACACACCGCCAGGCAATCATCGCACCCGTAAATCCGGTTCCCCATCCCCGCGCGCAACCCCTCCTCGATCGGCCCTTGATGCTCAATCGTCAGATATGAAATACAGCGCCTTGCATCGAGCTCATAAGGTGCCGGAAACGCCTGGGTCGGGCAAATATCCAGGCAATTTCTGCAACTCCCGCAATGATCGCGATGCCTGATATCGGGTGCGATCGCCAATGTCGTCAAAATCTCACCAAGCAGCAACCACGACCCGTTTTGCCGCGAGACCAAATTTGTATGCTTGCCCTGCCAACCCAAACCGGCATTCTGCGCCAAGGGTTTCTCCATCACTGGTGCCGTATCGACAAATACTTTCACCGCCGGCCCCGCCTGACCCACAATAAACTGCGCGAGATGTTTCAATTTTCCCTTGATGACATCATGATAATCCCGCCCGCGCGCATAAACCGAAATATTACCCTGCATCGGCCGGCGCGTCGTCGCCAGCGCATCGCCGGGCGGCGCATAAGATAATCCGAGCGAAATCACACTCACCGCAGCCGGCCATAATATCTGCGGATCGGCCCGCTCATCAGCCCGCTCCTGCATCCAGCCCATCGATCCATGATGCCCGGCCGCCAGATACGACCGCAGCCCGGCCTTTTGCGCCTCCGTCAAACATGCAGCAGCAAACCCGATCTGATCAAACCCCAGCAAGCGGGACCGCGCAATAATCAAACGCCGCAGATCGCTCTCAGCCACGGCCGCGATAACCCGGCACATCCTGGCCAGGGATCCATAATGCCTCAGGCGGCGCGCCGGATTGCCAAAAGACATCGATGGGAATGCCGCCGCGCGGATACCAATAAGCCCCGATCCGCAGCCACATCGGGCTCAACAAAGCCATCAACCGATTGGCGATGTCCATCGTGCAAGCCTCGTGAAATGCCCCATGATTGCGAAACGAGCCGAGAAACAACTTCAAGGATTTGCTCTCCACAAGCCAATCACCCGGCACATAATCGATCACGATATGGGCAAAATCCGGCTGCCCGGTCATCGGGCAAAGCGAGGTAAATTCCGGGCAGGTGAACCGCACCAGGTAACGCTGCCCCGGTGCTGGTGCAGCCACGCGCTCCAGCACAGCCTGCGCGGGGTCGGTCGGCGCCTGCGTCATGCTGCCCAATTGCGTCAGACCGGCATAAATATTCTCACTCATCCCCCTCACTCCAAACTTGCCTGATGCCAGCATTATATTCAGCCAAATAACCGCCGATAATCGCCCGCCGCATGCCCTGCATCAATGATTGATAATAGGTCAGATTATGCCAGGTCAGCAGCATAGGTCCCAGAATTTCATTGGCCCGGAACAGATGATGCAAATAAGCCCGGTTGTGCCGCGTGCATCCCAGGCAGATGCAGCCCTCATCGAGCGGCCTTGCATCATCGGCAAATCGGGCATTGCGCATATTCAAAATACCGCGCCGGGTGAAAGCCCGCGCGGTCCGCCCCGCTCGCGTCGGCATCACGCAGTCGAACATATCAACACCGCGCGCAACCGCACCCAGCAAATCATCCGGCGTGCCGACACCCATCAAATAGCGCGGCTTTTGCACCGGCAGAAACCCAACCGATGCATCGAGCGTCTCGAACATCATCGCCTGGCCTTCACCGACCGCCAGGCCGCCGATCGCATAGCCCTCAAATCCAATATCCTTCAGCGCCCCGCTCGATATTTCACGCAAATCGGCAAACACGCTGCCTTGCACGATGCCGAATTGCCCATACCCCTCGCGCGCAACGAACGCAGCCCGCGATCGCTTCGCCCAACGCATCGATAATGCCATCGATTTCGCCGCCTCGTCACGGGTCGCAGGATACGGCGTGCATTCATCGAACGCCATGGTGATCGTGGCATCGAGCTGAAATTGAATCTCCATTGAACGTTCGGGAGAGAGATGATGCGCCGATCCGTCGATATGCGAGCGAAAAGTCACGCCCGATTCGTCCATCTGGCGCAATTTCGCCAATGACATCACCTGAAATCCGCCCGAATCGGTGAGAATAGGTCCAGGCCAATCCATCATTTTATGCAAACCGCCCAGTTTGCCCACGCGCTCAGCGCCAGGGCGCAGCATCAAATGATAGGTGTTACCGAGGACGATTTGCGCACCCGTCGCGCGCACGGAATCCGCCGTCATCGCCTTCACCGTGCCCGCCGTACCCACCGCCATGAAAGTCGGTGTCGCAACCGCGCCATGGCCGGTCATCAAGGTCCCGGCACGCGCCGCACCATCACTGGCCGCCAGAGAAAATTCAAATTGCGTCACGCCCGCTCCAGTAAAGTGGCATCGCCATACGAGTAAAACCGATAGCCCTCGGCAATCGCGTGGGCATAAGCCTGCCTGATCCGCGCCATGCCCGAAAATGCCGATACCAGCATCAGCAAGGTCGAGCGCGGCAGATGAAAATTCGTCAGCAGCAAATCCGCCACCCGAAACCGATAACCGGGCAGGATGAAAATATCCGTGCTCGCATCGAAAGACTGCACAATCCCATGCTCATCCGCCGCCGACTCCACCACCCGCAGCGACGTGGTCCCCACACAGATCACCCGCCCGCCTTGGCGTTTGGTCTGGTTGATCAAATCCGCCGCCGCCGCACTCACCACGCCGCGCTCGGCATGCATGTTATGCAACGTCACATCATCGCTGCGCACCGGCAAGAATGTCCCCGCCCCCACATGCAATGTCACCCGCGCGATGCGCGCGCCCCGCGCCTCAATGCCCGCAACCAGCGATGGCGTGAAATGCAACCCCGCCGTCGGTGCGGCCACCGCCCCTTCATGGGTCGCAAACAAGGTCTGATAATCACTCTGGTCCTGCGCGTTCACCCCATCGGGGCGCGGAATATAAGGCGGCAACGCCAACGCGCCGGCCTGCGCCAGGGCTTGCATGAACGCCTCGCCCGTCACATTGAATTGCAAAATCGCCGAACCATCATCAGCGACCATGCGCACTATCGCCGAAAAACCCTCAGCTTTCTCAATATCAAGCCGATCGCCCGCCTTCACGCGCCTGGCATTGCGCAGCAGCACCCGCCACGCGCCATCGGCTTGTGCCTGATCAAGCGTGATGCCGATGCGCGCCGCCCCTCGCCGGGCTTCAAGCTGGGCCGGGATCACCTTGGTGTCATTGACGATCAGCAAATCACCCGCGCGCAGCAGCGACGGCAAATCCGCCATGGCCCGATCATCCAAGCCCCGTGCCGAGACATGCAAAAGCCGTGCGGCATCGCGCGGGTTCGCCGGCCGCACCGCAATCAAATCGGGCGGCAGCGCGAAATCAAATTCGCTGATCTGCATCAATCTTCGAGATAGGTCGAAATCTCGATCAGATTGCCATCCGGATCGCGGCAATAGACCGAGTTCATCGGCCCTAACGCGCCTTCCTTATGCACCGGCCCTTGAATAATCTCCACGCCGCAGCCATGCAAATGCGCCACCACGTCAAGCGGCCCGACGGCGGTGATAAAGCATAAATCCAGCGTGCCGGGCTTGGCGAGTTTGGCGTGCGGCACGAATTCATGCCCCACTTCATGCAAATTGATTTTCTGCGCGCCGAACCGCAAGGCGGTACGCCGCTCGCCGCCAAATTCATGGCGTTCCATACCCAAAACCCGTTGATACCATGACGCGGTCAAAGTGAGATCCGCACAAGTGAGAACCAGATGATCAATACGATCGATGGTGAATTTCATCAGTTGAGGTCCGCAAAGAAATCATTGCCCTTGTCATCGACGACGATGAAGGCCGGAAAATCCTCGACCTCGATGCGCCACACCGCCTCCATGCCCAATTCGGGAAATTCGAGCAATTCGACCTTGCGGATATTATCCCGCGCCAGCACCGCCGCCGGCCCGCCGATGGAACCCAGATAAAACCCGCCATAGGTCTTGCACGCATCACGCACCGCGCGCGACCGATTGCCCTTGGCCAGCATAATCAAAGATCCACCCGCTTTCTGGAATTCATCAACATAGCTGTCCATCCGCCCCGCCGTCGTCGGGCCGAAACTGCCCGTCGGCAACCCCGCCGGCGTCTTGGCCGGACCCGCATAATAGACCGGATGATTCTTCAAATAATCGGGCAGCCCCTCGCCCCGGTCGAGCCGTTTTTTCAACTCGGCATGGGCAATATCGCGGGCCACCACAATCGTGCCGGTCAGCGCCACACGGGTTTTGACCGGATGCTGGCTCAATTGCGCCAAAATCTGTTTCATCGGCTGATTCAGATCGATTTTCACAACCTCGCCACCCAGATGCTGGTCGGTGATCTCGGGCAGATACTGCGCCGGATCGGTCTCCAGCCGCTCCAAAAACACACCCTCACGGGTAATTTTCGCCTTCACCTGCCGGTCCGCCGAGCAGGATACGCCAATGCCCACCGGCAGACTCGCGCCGTGGCGCGGCAACCTGATCACCCGCACATCATGGCAGAAATATTTGCCGCCGAATTGCGCGCCAATGCCGATATGGCGCGTCATCTCGAGCACTTTCTGCTCCATCTCGATATCGCGGAACGCATGCCCCGCCGTCGATCCTTGGGTCGGCAATTCATCGAGCCATTTCGTCGATGCAAGCTTCACCGTCTTCATCGTCAACTCGGCCGATGTCCCGCCAATCACAATCGACAGATGATAAGGCGGGCAGGCCGAAGTGCCCAACGTCTTTGCCTTCGCCTCAATGAACGCCATCAACTTCTCCGGCGTCAGAACGGCGCGCGTCTCTTGGTACAAAAATGATTTATTCGCCGATCCACCGCCTTTGGCGATGAACATGAACTCGAATTCCTCGGCATGATGTTCACCGGGCGCGGCCAGAATATCGAATTGCACCGGCAGATTATTGCCCGTGTTCTTCTCCTCGAACATGCTCAGCGGCGCCATTTGCGAATAGCGCAAATTCCGCTCGGTAAATGTGCGGAACACGCCATAACTCAGCGCCTCCTCCTCATCGCCATCCACCCACACACGCTGGCCTTTCTTGCCGAACACCAAAGCCGTGCCGGTATCCTGGCACATCGGCAGCACGCCGGCGGCGGAAATATTCGCGTTCTTGAGAAACTCCATCGCCACATAGCGATCATTTTCGGACGCTTCCGGATCGTCCAGAATCCGCCGCAATTGCGCCAGATGCGCCGGGCGCAGCAAATGCGAAATATCCTTGAACGCCTCGAACGCAAGCGCGCTGAGCGTATCGGCACTGATTTTCAAAATCGTCTTGCCGTCGGCCTCAATCGTCGACACACCGCCAATATCCAGCCGGCGCCAGGTCGTGGCGTCACTGCCCAGCGGGAACATCGGCGCATAGGCGAAGTTCAAAGGGCGTTTGGCGATCTCGTTCATATCCGGCCTCCGGGTGGTGCATCCTGCCTCGCTGATAGCAAGACAATCGCGCCATTGCACCCCTCTTGTGTTTTGCTCCCGGAAGGCCGATTTAACAGCAAGTGGACCGCGTGGGTCCTGATTGGGAGTAAGCCATGTTTATCGAGACCGAAGGCACGCCGAACCCGGCGACACTGAAATTCCTGCCCGGCCAGGATGTTCTGGGCCAGCGCACCGCCGATTTCGCCGACGCCGAGGCCGCCGCCGCCTCGCCTCTGGCCGCCGCCTTGTTCGCCCTGCCCGGCGTCGCCCGGGTCTTCATGGGGTCGGATTTCATCACCGTCACCAAAACCGACCAGCTCGATTGGCCGGCCCTGAAGCCGCAGATCATGGGCCTGCTGATGGAGCATCTGCTCGCCGGCACCCCGCTGATCGCCGGTGACGGCGCCGAATCGCTAGAGGATTCCGACCCCGCCGATCAGGAAATCGTCGCGCAAATCAAAGATCTCCTCGATACCCGCGTGCGCCCCGCCGTCGCCGGCGATGGCGGCGATATCGTCTTCCGCGGCTTTCGCGATGGTGTCGTGAAACTGCACATGCAGGGTGCCTGCGCCGGCTGCCCCTCCTCGACGGCCACCCTCAAGCATGGCATCGAAAACATGCTGCGCCATTACATCCCCGAAGTGCGCTCTGTCGAACAGACCGCCGCCTGACCGAAGGACGTCAATTCCATGCTCGATGATACCGCCTTGGATGCATTGTTCGGACACGCCCGCACGAAAAACGCCTGGACCAATCAGGTCGTCCCCGAAGCCTTGCTGCACCAGCTCTATGATCTGGTGAAACTCGGCCCCACCTCGGCCAATTGTTCGCCCGCGCGCTTCGTGTTCGTGCAGAACCAATCCGGCAAGGACAAGCTCAAACAAGCCCTCAGCCCGGGCAATGTCGATAAAACCATGGCCGCACCGGTCACCGTCATCGTCGCGCATGACCCGCTTTTCTACGATCATTTACCGCGCCTGTTTCCCCATGCGGATGCGAAATCCTGGTTCTCCGGCAACCCCGATCTGGCCAGCGAAACCGCGTTCCGCAATTCCACCCTGCAAGGCGGGTATCTGATCATGGCCGCCCGCGCGCTCGGGCTCGATTGCGGCCCGATGTCAGGCTTCGACAAAGCCAAGCTCGACCAGCTTTTTTTCAATGAAAATGGCTGGAAATCCAATTTCCTCATCAATCTCGGCTACGGCACGCCCGACGATCCTTTCCCCCGCGGCCCCAAGCTCGATTTCGCCGAGGCCTGCTCCTTCGCCTGACCCCGCATGAGTGCCGCGCTCATCCTCGTCATCGATGCCGCATTGGGCCGCGCCCAATGCGCCATCTTCGACGGCGATCAATTGCTGGCCTCACGTGAGGCCCCATCGGGTCAAAATACCGGCGACCGCCTGGCGCTGATGCTGCAGGATTGTCTGGCCGCGAGCCCGGCCCCGCCCGGCATGGTCGCGGTCACCACCGGCCCGGGCAGTTTCACCGGCCTGCGCAGCGCCATCGCGCTGGCCGCGGGCTATGCCGAAGCCGCCGGCATCGAACTGGTCGGCGTGCCCTTGATCGACGTCTTCACCGCCATGCTGCCCGGCCTGAACCGCCCATTATGGGTCGCACTCACCGCCCGGCGCGGCCGGATTTTCCTGCTCCATGAGGCTATCGCCGCCGGCATGGCCGATACCGCCCTGCCCAAACCGCAAGGCCCGGTCGCCATCGCCGGCGATCAGGCAAACCTCGTCGCCTCACGCCTCGCCGCCGCCGGGCATGACGTGATGCTGACCGATGCGCGGCAACCCGCCCTTGCGGCCATCGCCGCCGCCGCCCGCGCACGCCCCGCCGACCAGGGTCCTGTCCTGCCGCTTTATATCGACCCGCCGGAAGCCAAAACCCCCGCTGCCGGCCTGCGCCCCGCACCGGTTTGATGTTTGCCGCAACCCGCGCGCACGCCGCCCTCATGGCGGCCTTGCACCGCGAAGCCTTCGCCGCCGAGGCCGCCTGGGATGAGGAATCCTTCGCCACCTTGCTCGCCAACCCGGTCAATTTCGCCTTCATCCATGAAACAGGCGGGCTCGTGCTCGCCCAAGCGGTGCTCGATCAGGCGGAAATCCTGACCATCTGCACCATCCCCGCAGCACGGCGGCAGGGCATCGCCAGCCTGCTGCTCGACTATGCCATTACAGAATCAAAACGACGACTTTCCGAGGTCCTATTCCTCGAAGTCGCGGCGGATAATTCACCGGCTCAAGCTCTATACTTGGCACACGGCTTCAAACAGACCGGAAAACGGACGAATTACTATCCCAACGGCGCCGATGCGCTGCTCTATAGCCTATCGATCAAAGACCGTCTTTTCTGATCACCAGCAGATGAACATCGCCATCGACCGCGATCAGATCGAGCGGATCATGCCCCTGATCGGCACAAGCGCGCGGCACATTGGCCAACGGATCGGCGCCGCGCAGCCGGACCAATAAAATCTCGCCGCTTTGCATCTGATCCAGCGCCAGACGAGTCCGCACGAAGGTCATCGGACAAGTCTCCCTCGTGATATCGATCGCGCGGTCATGAGCCGGCAGGACAATATCGGCGCTGCCATCCGTAGCATTGTCTAGATGAGGCACAAGATCATCCAAAATAATCTCCAATCCATTTCTTGCGCGATATAGTGATCGTCACTACGTGTGACGACGAAGAAAAATCTTGAAGGAATGTTCATGTCCGATAAGACTCATGATCCTAATATGCTGATCCTCACAGCGCAAATCGTTTCAGCCCATGTGTCGCACAACAGCATCGCGACCGAGGCCTTACCCAACCTGATCCGCGACGTGTATAACAGCCTGATCAGGGTCGGCACCGAAATCGACGAGGAATTGACCCGTCCGGAACCCGCCGTGAACCCGAAAAAATCAGTCTTCAACGAGTACATCATCTGTCTGGAAGACGGCAAAAAGCTGAAAATGCTCCGCCGCCACCTCAAATCGGCCTATAACCTCACACCCGAACAATATCGCGAACGCTGGGATCTCGAGCCCTCCTACCCGATGGTCGCACCCAGCTATGCCAGGCAGCGCTCGTCTTTGGCCAAAAAAATCGGCCTCGGCACCAAGCCGCGCAAATCGCGTTAACCAACCCGCCCCGCCGCCCCGCCGGCCTGATGCGCGCTTGCATCGATGGGGCTGGACCGGGCGCGCCAGATGGTTCACAAGCCGGTTATGGATACCCGCATCGAGCGCCTATGCGTGGCGAACGGGCTAAAAATGACCGGCCAGCGCCGGATCATCGCCCGTGTCCTCTCCGAAGCAACCGACCACCCCGATGTGGACGAGTTGCACCGGCGGGTGCA
>NCAP01000097.1 GCA_002255495.1 Rhodospirillales bacterium 20-60-12
GGGCTCAGCCCTTAGAGCCAGTCATGGTTTCCAAAGGCGTGCCTTTGGTGGGGTTCCAAGGGGCAAAGCCCCTTGGCCTCATAGCTGCTGACACCCTAGAGCGTGATGCGTTATCACGCACCCGCTCTAGCCGTATTTTTCCGATCAATTTCATTAGTTTAGCTGGAGCCAAGTGACTCCATCTAAACCAATATTGATCTAGCCGCCCAAATGCGGCTTCGGAGTGTGGTTCAGCTCAGCAGATGGGCGATGGCGTCGCGTTCTTCGATGAGTTCGTTGAGCGTGATGTCGATTTTGGATTGGGCGAAATGGTCGATGGCAACATTTTCGATGCGCGTGACCTGGCCGGCGTCGCAGGTGACGGGCACGCCGAACATGATGCCTTCGGGGATGCCGTAGCTGCCGTCTGAGGCGATGGCCATGGAGACCCATTTGCCTTTGGTGCCGCGAACCCAGTCACGCATCTGGTCGATGGCGGCATTGGCGGCCGAGGCGGCGGAGGATGCGCCGCGGGCTTCGATGACGGCCCCGCCGCGTTTGGCGACGGTGGGAATGAAAATATCGCTGTTCCAGGCTGCATCGTTGATGAGGGCGGGGAGTGACTTCCCACCGGCTGTGGCCAGGCGGTAATCGGGATACATGGTGGGGGAGTGGTTGCCCCAGACGATGAGTTTTTCGATATCAGCGACTGGCACGGCGGCTTTAGCCGAGAGCATAGAGAGGGCGCGGTTATGATCCAGGCGGATCATCGCGCTGAAGCAATCGGGTGACAGGCCGGGTGCTGATTTCATGGCGATGTAGGCGTTGGTGTTGGCTGGGTTGCCGACCACGAGCACGCGCACGCTGCGTTTGGCCACCGCATCGAGCGCGCGGCCCTGAACGGTGAAGATTTCCGCATTGGCGCCGAGCAGGTCTTTGCGTTCCATGCCTTTACCGCGCGGACGCGCACCGACCAGGAAGCCGATATCGATGTCCTTGAAAGCCGTCTTCGGATCGTCGGTCGCGACCATGCCGGCGAGCAGCGGGAAGGCGCAATCATCGAGTTCCATCATCACGCCGGTCAGGGCGTTCTGCATCTGCGGCAGGTCAAGCAGATGTAAAATGACGGGCTGGTCAGGGCCCATCAGATCGCCATTGGCGAGGCGGAAGAGCAGTGCATAGGCAATTTGCCCGGCGGCTCCGGTGACGGCGATGCGAATGGGGGATTTGGCCATGATGATGATGCTCCAAAATGCCGCTTTGCAGTATGGAAGCGGGGGCTTCCGGTCAAGCCGTGAATGCTGCAATCCTGGGTCTATGGCAGGCAAAATTCCCCCGGTGCCAGACGCCGGCAATTTATATGAAGCGGCATTGACCCATTTATCGCGCTTTGCGGCGACGGAGGCTGGTCTGGCGCGGGTGCTGGGGCGGCGGATCGACCGTTGGGTGAGGGCGGTCGCGGCCGACCGGGAGCCTGAGGAGATTGCCGGCAAAGCCGCCGCGGCGCGGGGGGAGGTTGCTGGTATTATTGTCAAATTGCGTGCGGCGGGGGCGCTGAATGATCAGGCTTTTGCCCAGGCGCGGGCGCGCCGGCTGGCCAAGGCGGGCAAGTCCAGGCAGGCGAGTTTGGCGCATCTGGCGGGTAAAGGCGTGAACGCGGAGATGGCGCGCGCGGTTCTGCATAGCGATGAGGCACGCGAACTGGCGGCCGCTTGTGTATTTTTGCGCCGGCGCCGCGCTGCCCCGTTCGGCGATGCCGATCCGCTGAAAGTGCTGGGGGCGATGGCGCGTGGCGGGTTCAGTCAGGAGATTGCACGCCGAGCCATGCGGTTGCCGCGCGATGAGGCCGAACAATTGATTATCGCGCTGAAGCAAAGCTGACGCGCCGCTTGCCCGTGCTCCGTCAGGCCTAAACCAATCAAATTGATCGACGAACTGACCCTAGAGCGTATCGTTGTAAAACGATCACGCTCTAGGTTTTTGCGCGGCTGCGTTGCGTGCAGTTGCTCTTTGTAGCGTGCTGCCGCCCTGGCATGACGCCATGAGCCATGGACAGTGCCACGACAGCCTCGACGATCAAATTTACCCGCGCCGGGTTCTGGCGCGGCATGTCGCGGGCCTGGCCGCTGGCCATTGCATTGGGCCCGTTCGGGCTGGTGGTCGGCATTATCATTCAGAGCAAGGGCCTGACCATGGTCGATTGCGTGCTGATGAACATGTTCATTTATGCCGGCGCCAGCGAGATTGTGGCACTCGCCAACTGGACCCATCCGGCGCCGATTTTGGCGGCCATATTGGCGGCTTTCGTTGTGAATATGCGGCTTGCGCTGATGGGGCCGGTGTTGAACCCGTGGCTTGCGAAAATTACGCCGGTGCAGCGCTTTTTCAGCCTGTTCGTGTTGGTCGATCCGTCCTGGGCGCTGGCCGTGACCGATATGCGCAAGGGCGGCACTGATGCGGCGTTTTACGCCGGCTTGTCGGTGCCGCTTTGGGCAGGTTGGGTGATATCATCGTTGGTCGGGTATCTGGCGGCATCGCGCTTGAATCTCCCGCCGGATCACCCGCTTTTTTTCGCGGCTCTTGCTTCGTTCATCGCGCTGCTGGTGCCGCTTTGGCGCGGCCGGTCCGACGCGCTGCCGTGGCTGGTGGCCGGCGGCGTCGCATTATCGGTGGCCCGTATTTTGCCAGGATCATCGTGGTATATCGTCGCGGGTGCACTGGCGGGGAGCATCACGGGCGCCATCGCGGAGCACCGGAAATGAGCGAGCATGTTTCCAACCTTGAAGCGATTGCCGGCATGGCATTGGCCACATTGGCCTGTCGGTTCGGCGGCTATTGGTTGTTTGCCCGCATCACGCCGACCCCGTTCATCCGACACATGCTGTCCTATTTGCCGGGCACCATTTTTATGGCGTTTGTGACACCCGCTTTGGTTCGCGGCGGACCGCAAGATTGGGTGGGTGCTGCCTGTGCCATTGCAGCGATGATGTTCATCCGCAATTTAGGTGCCGCGATCGGCCTTGGTGTGGCAGGGGCGTGGGCCTGGCATCTGCTCGCCTGATCAGCCTTGCTGCTGGCTGATGGCGTTCAGACCGGCCGCAACGTTTTTCATATTTTCCTGACACAGAGCGTCATTTTGCCAAAGTGCTACGAGATAGCGCGCGACATCGGCCTGCGTATATACCTGCGGCACTGGCGGCATAGCGGGGCATGTGAGAAGTGATCGCGGGATAGCGGGCTTTATGAGTTGTAAGCGGGTGACTATCCGGGCGGGCGCCTGGCTGCACCCGCTGACCAGTAGGCAGAGCAACACCAGAATTTTCATTTCGCACCTGCTTGGCTCTGGGCCTGCCGCAATTGATCCAATGTTGTCGCCAGAACGGGGGCGATCGGCGCGTTTTGGCTGGCCGGCTGTGCCGCGACGGTCTGATCGATGTTGGATGCGGCTTTGGGAATGCGATCGCTCTGTTCTTGGGCGGTGCTGGACGCTGCTTGCCAAATCACCTGATCCTGCTGGAGCCGTGCGATATTGGCGATGTTGGCTGCATTGATCGCCTGCAATTGATCGAGCTCGGTGGTCTGCGCCAGATTATCCGCCCGGCTGGTTTGCAATGCCTGGCGAAGATGCCCGACATAGAGCCAAGCGCCGAGGAGCAGGGCGCCTATGGCGATATAGGGTAGGAATCTGAGGATCAAGTTGAGCAGAAAACTTGGCATGCTAACCTCCGCATTTGGCCTTGAGCCCCATACCCAATGCCACCGCGCTGATGGCGCCGCCGAAGCCTTCGCCAAAGGCGACGGGATCGAATAATTGATGGCGGACAACGACGGCGAATATCTCAAGCCCGATAAAACTGAGACCGCCGCATATCGCGATAAGCGCCATTTCATCGGCCCGTTGATCCGGACCGGCGAGCAGGCTGCTGAGCCAGGTTTTCACGACGGGTCGGCCTGATTGAATAAATTTTCTTCGGCGACACGCCGGCGCAGTAACCCGGCAATGACATGGCCTGCCGATTGGTCCCAGCGCGTGAATTGCGCGGCCGCACCCGCATAGTCCCCTGCGTTGAGCAGGCGCAGCAGCGTGCTATGCGCAAAATGCCCGACGCCGAGATTGTAAATGAAATCCACGCAGGCCGCTGTTTGGTTCGCTGTGAGTGGGACATGGACATTGTCGTTCACCGCGGCAAAGGCGGCTTGCAAATCCCGCATCACGAACATCGTTGCCTGGCCTTGGGATATGGGCGGTGTATCGGCTGACACAGCCTGTCCGGCGGCATCGCGTGTGCTGCCATAGCCGATGGTCCAGCAGCCGGCGACATCCTGATAGGGTGTTGCCGAGAAGCCCTCAAAGCTGGTGACCAAGGCGGCAGCGGTCTCGTAAGGCTCGCTCATAAATGCTGCTCGAGAAGAGCAAGCAGTCGCTCGCATTCGGTGTGAAGTTCAGCCGGAAGTTCAATGACTTTTGCGCGGAGTTTACGGATTAAAATTTCAAACTTCGCTGACAATGTCTGATTTGCGGTGATATGCGGATCGGTTGTCATATCGGCTCCTTTCTGAGAGATGGGATTTAGATCGATATTGGTTTAGATGGAGTCACTTGAATCCAGCTGAACCAATGAAATTGATCGGAAAAATACGGCTAGAGCGGGTGCGTGATAACGCATCACGCTCTAGTGATGGATCAATTGTAAAATGCTGGTGGCCAATCCACCGCAGGCGGCTGATAGCAACCCGACGATCATCATGGTCACGCGCTGCCCGGCATCGCGTTCACCGCGCAAGCCGGCCAATTCGGCTTGCAATCCGGCGAGGCATTTCAATAATTCGTCGGTTTTGCCGAATAATTTTCCGATCACGAGATCTTCCTGCACGACGAATCGATCGCGCCATGATTCAAGTGCCATATGTCGTGCCTCGATTTCGGATTGATCGCGCCTGATGGCTGAGACATCCCGGTGCATTTCGCCAAACTCGGTACGCAACTGCGCGATATCGCCACGTAACATGGCAACGGTCTCGGACATGTTGATCGGGATTCCTTTGCGACTCAGATCGGCAGATCGGATAATGTCACTGGATAGAAACTGGCCTGAAGCGGGAAATTGCTCCGCCACGCTGCCCCCAAATCGGCACCGATATCCCAGCCCTCCGGTGGGGTTTGTGATGCGGCGTTATCCGTGATCGCATCGCCGCGGCCGATTTGCATACTCCCATAGGGATAAAAAATGAGCACATAGGCGGATGGCTGAGTAAGCGGCGCGCTCAGTGTCAGGCTGATATGGGTCGCATCAATCCGGCTGGCGCTGAGGGCGGTGATGAGCGGCCCCGGTGAGGCAATGCTACCGCCATCCATAAACGCCCAGCCGACGCCGTTGGCAGCTTGTAACGGCACGATCAAATCGGTCCCGCTGTCGTGTGTGATCGTGACGATGATATTGGTATTACTGGCACGAAAAGCATGGCTGATGGCGGGCCCGCCCTTGATGGGCAACAGACTGGCCGGCACGTCCGCGGCGGCAATCGTATCGGATCGTCCGTTGGCGAGTGCAGCGCGTGCTGCAGCATGGCTGCCATTACGCCCAAAGCGCAACAAATCTGGTTGGTCACGATGTTG
Organism: Rhodospirillales bacterium 20-60-12; assembly: GCA_002255495.1. Taxonomy (GTDB): domain Bacteria; phylum Pseudomonadota; class Alphaproteobacteria; order Acetobacterales; family Acetobacteraceae; genus 20-60-12. Next base: position 5,597 of record NCAP01000097.1, read on the forward strand.
CGGGTCACCGCCGGAGAATAGGCCTGTGGCCGGCGCCCAAATTGCGTTCAACGGATTCGAATCAGCTGTCTGCGGCGCGAAGATCACGATGTTATTGGCAGGATCGCTTACCAAATCGAACATGCTTTCGCGGACCATCTGCACCCCGTCATTGGTCTCGTAGGGAATCGCGTTCCAGACCAACAGCGGCAAGCTAGCGGCGCTGCGGCCCAGCACTGAGCGGGTCAGTTGCAGCAATCTTAGGACACTCGCCTTATAAAGGCTTTTGCTGGCGTATGGCAGGGTGCTGTCCTGCTCGCTCCAGGGCCAAACCAAGGCGGCAAAATCGCTCTCGTCAGCCAAACTAACCAAAGCGCTGGATCCCTGCAGGTAGGCGCTCAACGCTGCGCCGTCGGGCCCGAATGACCATGTAGAGGGGTCTGAACCATCGCCGGGATTGGTCAGGAATGTGCCATTGCCGAGGCCTGGGGGAAATAGAGGTGGTGTTGAATTCGATATCGGATGGCCTGAGACCATTGAATAGCGCGCAGGTGCGTTGAAATTTCCTGATTGCTGGGCGGTAAAACCCCAGGCGGCTGCGCCGAGATACCAGCTGATACCCTGAGCCAACGCCAGTGCGCCGCCGGATTGGGTAAACCACTCGGCGTTCGACTGGCCCATGACCAACAGATTGACGCCCTTGCGCGGCCCCAGAACCCAGCGTGACTGACAGGCAACCAATGTGGCGATATCGGCTGCCGACAAATCATGACCCCAACATGCGGCTTCATGAAACCAGCATTGGGCAGAGCCCTGAATACTCGTGTCATGGAGCAACAATGTCTGATCGTTACTGATGCTTGAGAGCGGATTGGTGATGCCGGTCGCGACGGGTTGACCGTCGAGCCAGGCATCGACGCCGCTGCCGGGGACGTGGCGCAGAATGAGGGCATGGCTATGGCGGCGTGCAAGTGACGTTGATATTGGCGTCGCACTGGCGGTGCCAGGATACAAGGTGAGATTCGTCCCGCCGGCCGAATCGGCCTGCAGAATTGTCATGCCGCCGCTGACTGACCTGATCAGAGCAATCGGGTTTTGATTGACCTGAATGGTGCCTTGGCGAAAATTCGGCCGGGTCCAGATCAGATATATAGTCCAGGCCGTGGCACTGCCGAGCGATAAGGCGGGATGCAGCAACCCCCAGTCCGGATCGAGGCTTGGCGCATATTGTGCAATCACAGGGTTGGGACTGCCCAGGCCACCGCGTATATTGTTGAGGCGCGATACCGCCAATGTCTGCGGCGGTGAGGTATTCGTAGCGTTGTGGAACGGTACGAGATTGATATTATGTCCGGATAAGTCAGCAAGGCTGATTGCGGGATTATTCCAAGCTGCCAGTGGGTTGTTGTTGAGATCCCGGACTCCGGCAAGGCCTCCCGCGTCCCACCAGCCGGTCAAACCCGTGATCGCCGATGGATAGGGACCGGCGAAGGCGATGCCGCCGTTAGGTGCAACGGGCAGCGGGCTGCTCAACATGTGTCGCGTGGCTGATGGGGCAAGAATAGAGCCGGGCCGGATGAGCGCGAATGTCATCTCTCATGTCACCGTAAGGGCAAAGCTTGAAACGGTATTATCGGCACCGCTCTGGGTCTGAACCCAGACATAATAGACCCCCGGTGTTGTCGGCACCGGATAATAGACGGCCCAGAGCGAAAAATTATTGATCACGGCAGCTGGTTGCCAGTCGCTGATCGGCGCGCTTGTGTTAGAGGCTGAGAGGGCGACCTGGGTTGCTATGTTTTGTGCCGGCGTGACGCTGCCATTCAAGCCGATTGTACCTGAGCCATGCGAATAGGAGGTCGTTGACGGTTGATTGATGCTGTATGCCACGCCACTTGCGGCCGCACTGACCGTAATGGCTTGTGAGACTGCACTCAGCAAAGTCGCCGGGTCCTGTGCCCAGGCGTAATAAGTGCCGGCACCGGCCGGTATGAGGGACAGGTTGAACAGACCAGAATTGACGCTCGCAGCGCTATAACCCGAGGTTGGCGCAGTCGTATTTTGCGTCGCTAATTGCACATTCACAAGATTACCGGCTGGGCTCACGCTGCCGCTCAGTGCGAGCGCCGTGCCGGCTGTGCCGCTGGCCGGCGCGGTGATGGTAAGCGAGGGCGATATGACCGCAATGGCTTGTGATACCGTCAGAATACTGATGTTGCTGCTCTGCTGCGCCCAGAGAAAGACTGTACCTGTCGTACTGGGGGTGATGCTTGCGGTCCATGTGCCGCCATTGGTCGTGGCACTTACGAAGCTTGTTGGCGCGATGGTGGCATTGGTCGAAATGCCGACGGATACCGCGCTATTACTCGGCGAAGTAATGCCGGTGATGACGGTTGCCGCACCCACCTTTAGGGTCGTCGGTAGGTTGGTAAATCCAATCGACGCGGCGGCAATGTTAAAGCTGTTGCTAACACCGACGACCGACATATTGCCATGATCGCGGACGCGCAGCGTATAGTTGCCCGCCGGTAAGCCTGGGGCTGTAAAACTATAGTTGTTTGTCGTGATTATCGCGCCGGACGCTGGCAACCACGTGATGTTGTCAGTTGTATAATCGAGCGATAGCGGCGCATCGTTGAAGATTCCGCCGCTGACGGTGAAGGCGGTTCCGGCCGCCGGTGCTGTAATGGTGTTGACCGTCAGTATCGGAAGATTTTGGCTATTGCCGTTCCACCACACCAGAGAGCCGCCGGAATAGGACAAGCCAAAGAGCGTGGCATTGCTGCCCGGCGTCAATATCGCTGCATTGCCGGGTGCCGTGATGCCGGTTCCCATGGTTACAGCGCCCGCCGAGAGATTGATCAGCTGACAGGTGAAGCCCGGGCCCATGTTGGCAAAATTGGCCGACAATATCAGCGGCTGACTGGCAATTAGGATCCGCCCGTTATGGTTGGTGCCATCGAGAACCGTGTTGCTGGTCAGTTCAATGAGCCCGGGTTTAAAAGCGGGGAGTTTTCCGGCGATGTAATTCCATACCGCGCCGAAACTCTGGCTGGTGAGCGCGTTGCCGCCTTGCGCGACCAGTAATTCATCGCTGTCAGATGCGGGGCCAGCCGCAGCCAGTTGATCGATCGTCTGGCCGCCGATCAATTGCGCGTAGCTCAACCAGGCGTTCGCGCCATTTTGCCAAATCGCCACCATATCCGTCCCGGCAATGCTGCTCGCTGAATTGGCGGGGCCGGGTGCAACAAGTCCGGCGCCCTGCGGGCCTGCCGGACCAGTGGGCCCTGCGGGCCCCGTGGGACCGGCGATGCCCGCTGGTCCGGCAGGGCCGGTCAGCCCAGCATTCGTGACGCTGATCACGCCGTTCGGATCGATGTTGATATTGGCACCAGCACTGAACAAGCTGCGCAAGCCGGTCACCGGCAATAATCCCGGCTGGCCCGAGGAGCTCAGCACGATGTCATCGGACAAGGTCAAAGCAACATGCAGCGGGAAAGCAGCATGATCTGCGCCGGTGGCGGCGAGGGCGGCACCGGCGAGGCTTAGCCCCGTGCCGACCGCAATTGCTTCGGGCGAGCCGCTGCCAGTGCTCGACCGGCCCAGAATTTCGCCCGTGGGCACGCTCAATATCGGTTGTAGATTGGCCGTCAGCTGAGCTACGCTGACGGCGAACAACGCACCGTTCTGCGAAAGCGGCAAAAGATCGCCGGGCCCGGCACTGGCGGCCAGGGGCAATTGCGGAATGGTTGTCATGGGGTATTTTCCCTTACGTGAACACGCAATCCAGCGGCGGGATCGATGAAATTGATCGCAAAAATATGGCTAGAGCGGATGCGTGATAACGCATCACGCTCGCCTTATTTTAGCGAGTAAATTCATTCATCTAAATAGAATATTCCGGTTCAATTCAGATCAATTTTGCTCTGGGATTTCAGGCAAGGGCGACCCAGCCGGTATTTCCATTGCCGGTCTGCTTGATCCAGAATGTCGCACCGACACCGCCGTCGAGATTTCGAAAACTTGAACCAGGCGGTGCAGTGACACTGCTATTCGGTGTCCCGCGTCCGATCAGGCTGACGCAACCAGTCGGCTCGATGTCTGAGATCAGACGCACGGCACCGCTGCCGGCGGGGTGGAGCGACATGTCGCCGGTCTGCGTGCGCAGTGTCATGCTGCCGTCGCCATTGGGTGACACATAATCGCTCTGATTAAAGCGGGCCGCCTGCCAGCCACCATTTGTGCCGACCCAGTCAATGCTGGCCCCGGCTTCGATGGTGATGTCGCTGCCCGTCCAGTTCGCCTGCGCAGGGCTGCTTCCTGCCGCGGCAAAGCCTGTGGTGGCACCGCATTGCACTGACAACATGCGGCCTTGTGGAACCGGCACCCCGACCTGTACGGTGGCAGTAGCCCCGGTGCCGTCACCCGAAATAATGGCCGTTGTGCCTGGACCGTAGCCAACGCCGCCATTGCTGATGGCAATGCCGATGACTTGCCCGTTCGCCATAAAAACGCTGCCGGTTGCACCGGATCCTGAGCCGTTAAAGCTCACCGAAGCATTGGTATAATTCTGGCCATTATTCGTCAATTTGGCGAAGCATATCTGGCCGGTATACGTATTTCCCTGGGCGCTCATAATCGAGCTGATCAATCCAGACGATTGCGAAACCGCGACACTATCCACCAGATCCGGATAGAGTAATGTATTCGCCCCGTGAATGGTTTGTGGATTGGCCGCCCAGCTTGTGGCATAATTGAGCATATTGTTGCGGATCGTTAGAGTATCGCTGAACGCCAGGAGTGATGCCAGCGGATCCGCCCCGGCATCGGCCACAACATTATTCTGCGCGATCAATATATTCTGTGCGCCATCGCGAACGATAATGCCATGCCCGCCAGGCTGGTAATATATCCAATTGTCGGTGATCGACAATTGATTGCAGGCAATGCCGAAATTATTTCCTCTGCCATCAGATTCCACATTCTCGATATTGATGGCGATATTTTTGCAATCCTGGATGTAATTGCCGCGTAGCGCGCAATTCTGACTGCCGCCTGCATTAAGCCCTATGGAGGCACCGTTGATGTAATTGCCGGTAATGTTGGTAAAAATAGCGCCACCAGAATCAATGCCGAATGGCGATGCGCCGCTAACCATGTTGTTCGCAATCGCGCAATAGCCGGTGTTGGCCAGAATACCCGCTCCCGCACCTCCGTTAGCGCTGTTATTCGTACAGAGATTCCCCGTGACCAGAATATTACGACCAGAGATTGAAATTCCATAATTCAAATTATCATGGACATTGTTATGAGCAACCAATCCCGCCAAAATATCGGGATTGGCATTGCCATAGACGCCCGGCTCGGTATTTGTCGCATTAAAATTTCCGACAACGATGCCGCTTTGATTGTTCCAGCAATTATTACCCAGAATATGAACTTTGCGGATTTTTAAAATAAGTTGCGGGTCCTGGCTGTCGATATATAGGCCGTGCCGGGCATTATCATGCGCCCGGCACAT
>NCAP01000098.1 GCA_002255495.1 Rhodospirillales bacterium 20-60-12
ATCGGGGCATTTCAGCACCCAGCCGCGTGCGCTTACGCCGTTTTGCAGGAATTGCAGGAAGCGTTTGTGGAAGGCGAAGGCATCGTCATGGCCCAGATTATCGAGCCAGTTGAGATAGGAGGGCACGCGGAAAGTGGTGTCAAAGCGCAGGCTCTGGAACACGTGGGAGGTGATTTCCGAGCATTCCTGGGGGCTATCTGCGCTGATCGGGTGGACCAGCGGGAATTCGGGCGTCAGGCCGGCGAAAAAATTGAGCTGTTTATCGACCGTGCGGGCTTTTTTGTGGCGGGCCGGGTTGAAGCCGACGGGCCGCGGGGCGGGATAGAGGGTCTGCCAGGCGCGCGGGACCAGATTTTCCGGGTCCTCGGCGAGGAGTGCATGCAAGAAAGTGGTGCCGCTACGGGGCAGACCCAGGATGAAGAGCGGTTTTTCGATGGGCCGTTCCGCCAGGGCCGGGTTGGCCAGATGGGCTCGGCCGATCATGGCGGCGTTGCGCAGCAGGCGCACCAGGTCCCAATGGACCGAGACCTTGCCGAACAGGCTGAGTGCGGATTCTGCCCGCAGCGAGCGGGTCAGTTGGTTCAGACCTTCGCGTGCGAGGAGCGATGGCTCAATTTTCGCCGCTTTGATGACGCTTTGCGCGGTCAATGAGGGTTGCAGGCCGGCCGGCAGGATTTTTTCGGCGGTCTCGAAGGCCGCGTTGAACACACGATAGGGCCAGGTCTTGTCAGGCGTGGCGTCTGGAATATCGGGGACCGGCATTTTCGTCTGAAATTTGTCCATCACGTCCTCGATGCGGTTTACTTCTGCAACATAGGTCAGGTCATGTGACGCGCAAATATTTGCGATGCAACGAAATGTCACATCTGCGTCGCGCGTTCGGCATTGGCGCGGGCCAGATCGGGCGGCGGGGTTGCCGGGGGGCAGGGCATCTGTGCTACGGGGTGTGGCAATGCGACATTTTCTCGATTTCGAAAAACCATTGGCCGAACTGGAAAGCAAGATCGAGGAGCTGCGGCGTATGTCCTCGCCCGGCTCGATCAATATTGCCGACGAGGTATCCCGCCTGACCGACAAGGCCGACAAGCAATTGCGCGCTTTGTATGCCAAGCTCACACCCTGGCAGAAAACCCAGGTGGCCCGCCATCCCGATCGCCCCAAGGCGGGCAGCGTGATTGCCGGTCTGATTACCGAATTCACGCCTTTGGCCGGCGATCGCGCATTTGCCGACGATCTGGCGATGCTGGGCGGTATCGGCCGGTTTCGTGGCGAGCCGGTGATGGTCATCGGCACCGAGAAGGGGAGTGATACGGAAACCCGCATTCGGCATAATTTCGGTTCACCCCGGCCCGAGGGCTATCGCAAAGCCAGAAGGCTGATGGAGCTGGCCGGGCGATTCGGGCTGCCGATCCTCAGTTTTGTCGATACATCGGGCGCCTATCCCGGCATCGATGCAGAGGCGCGTGGTCAGGCCGAGGCGATTGCCAGCGGTATCGATGCCTGTTTGAGCGCCCCGGTTCCCTTCATTGCCGCGATTATCGGTGAGGGTGGCTCGGGTGGCGCGATTGCCATCGCGGCGGGCGATTCGGTGTTGATGTTCGAGCATGCGGTTTATGCGGTGATTTCGCCGGAGGGCTGCGCCTCGATTTTATGGCGCGATGCCGCTCAGGCGCCGGTGGCGGCCGAAGCCATGAAGCTGACGGCTCAGGATTTGAAGCGGCTTGGCATTATCGACCAGATCATTCCCGAGCCGGTGGGCGGCGCGCATCGTGAACCCGAGATGGCGGTGGCGGCTTTGGGCGATGCGATTGCCAGCGCACTGGCACCGCTCGCCGGCCTGTCACCAACGGCGCTGCGCGCCCGGCGGCGGGAGAAATTCCTGGCTATGGGGACGGCTCTGGCGGCGTTGTGAGCCGCCGCCCGGTGGCCGCACCAATCCAGGCCCACAAGCCCAAAGCCGCTCCGAACAAGCCCCAAGTGGCATTGTAATTCACTGTCGCGGCAATGCCGATGGCAATGGCCGCGATGCCGAGCAGGCGGTTGCCGAGCACAAATCCGGCCAGGCCCAGCAGCAGGGCGGCCGCGCCGAACCATTGCTCATATTGCGCCCACAGCACTGCCTGGCGCGGCAGGCAGAACAGCGGAGCGGGATGCGCTGCGCATTGCCCGACGGTTGCGCGCGGCACGATGGCAAGTTGGCGGAACAAGGCCGCCCCGCCGCCGACCAGCGCGATCACCGCCAGACCAACCAGATCGCCCTGCTCCCCTTTGCGCCTACCAGCCATATGCCGCTCTCCTTGCCCTGTTCGCGTGCGGGCCGTAATGGTGCGTCGCGAAACGCGCCGTCCTCTTGCTCCTGTTAACACGGATTCAATGAACACACAGAACCCGCCCGGCCTGAGTTTTCAGGACATGATCCTGACCTTGCACCATTTTTGGGCGCAGCAAGGCTGTGCGATCCTTCAGCCTTACGACATGGAGATGGGTGCCGGCACCTTCCATCCGGCGACCACGCTGCGCGCGCTTGGCCCCAAACCCTGGGCAGCGGCTTATGTGCAGCCCTCGCGCCGGCCGTCGGATGGGCGCTACGGCGAGAACCCGAACCGGCTGCAACATTATTATCAGTATCAGGTGATCATTAAGCCATCACCGGCCAACGCCCAGGAATTGCTGCTGGAGAGCTATAGGCTGATCGGGCTGGACCCGCTGCGCCATGATTTCCGGTTCGTCGAGGATGATTGGGAAAGCCCGACTTTGGGCGCCTGGGGGCTGGGCTGGGAGGTCTGGTGCGACGGCATGGAAGTGGGGCAATTCACCTATTTCCAGCAGGTTGGCGGCATTGCGGTGGAGTTGCCGAGCTTCGAGATGACCTACGGGCTGGAGCGCCTGGCGATGTATGTGCAGAATGTCGAGCGCGTTTATGATCTGCGCTTCAATAATGCCGGCACGCTTTACGGCGATATTTTTCTCCGCGCCGAGCAGGAATACTCGGCGCATAATTTCGAATATGCCAATACCACCATGCTGATGCGCCATTTCACCGATGCCGAGGCGGAATGCGCGTCTCTGGTGGCCGCCAATCTGGCGCTGCCGGCTTATGATCAATGCATCAAGGCGAGCCATTTATTCAATCTGCTCGATGCGCGCGGCGTGATATCGGTCACCGAGCGCGCTTCCTATATTGGCAAGGTGCGGAATTTGGCCAAAGCCTGTGCCGAAATCTGGGTTGCCGGAGAGCGCGTGTGATGGCCACCTTTTTTCTCGAACTTTTTTCCGAGGAAATTCCCGCCCGTATGCAGGCAGGTGCGGCTGCGGCGCTGGCGAAAATCGTCACCACGCAGCTCGCCTCCCTCAACCCCGCCGGGATCAGGCTGTTTTACGGCCCGAGACGCATCGCCATTGCCGCCACGCTGAACGACCATACGACAGCAGACGCGCTGGAATTGCGCGGCCCGCGCAGCAATGCGCCGGAGGCCGCGATTGAGGGGTTTTTGCGCAAAACCCAGGCCGCGCGGGCAGAGCTGGTCGAGGAAAACGGTTTTTTTGTTCTGCGCCGGAATATTCAGGCGCAACCAGCTCGTTTGCTAATTGAAAAAACCTTGCCCGTGGCGCTGGCCGCGTTGCCCTGGCCGAAATCCATGCGCTGGGGCGGCAGCGGCAATTTTGCCTGGGTGCGTCCCTTGCGCCGGATTATTTTGCTGCTCAACGGCGAAATTGTGCCGATCATCGTCGGCCCCGTCACATCGTCCAACCTCACCGAAGGCCACCGGTTTCACGCAAGCGAACTGATCGAGGTCAGCGGCGTCGATGATTGGCTGGATCAGTTGCGCGAGGCGCATGTGCTGGCCGATCAGAGCGAACGGCGCGCCGCCATTTTGGCTGGCCTGCAGCATGCACTCGCGGCGCGCGCGCTGGTGCTGGTCGATGATCCTGGCCTGCTCGATGAAGTCACCGGACTGGTCGAATGGCCGGCGGTGCTGATCGGCGCCATCGATGCCGCCTTCATGGATCTGCCGCCCGAAGTGCGCGAATTATCGATGAAAGTGAATCAGCGCTATTTCGCGCTGCGCGATGCCAGCGGCGCTCCTGCGCCGTTTTTTGCCTTCGTCTCGAATATCGAGGCCGATGATGGCGGGGCGGCGATTATCGCCGGCAATGAGCGTGTTTTGCGGGCGCGATTATCAGACGCAAAGCATTTCTGGACGCTCGATCGCAAATCAAGTCTTGAATCACGTTTGCCTGCGCTAGATCAAATTGTGTTCCACGCGAAAATCGGCAGCCAGGGCGAGCGGGCCAAGCGTATTGCGGCCCTCGCCGAATCCATCGCCCTGAGCCTCGGCGCGAAGCCGGCTCAAGCAGCTTTTGCCGCACGAGCGGGTTTGCTGTGCAAAGCTGATCTGACCACCGGCATGGTTGGCGAATTTCCTGAACTGCAAGGTATTATCGGCGGGTATTACGCCGATGACGCGACGATCGGTGCTGCCATTCGCACCCATTACCAGCCAAAAGGACCAAGTGACGAGGTGCCGCGGGGCTTCGTGCCGTGCAGCGTGGCTCTGGCCGATAAATGCGACTCGCTGTTCACGCTCTTTGCCGCCGGCGAACAACCCACAGGCTCGGGCGATCCTTTCGCGCTGCGCCGCGCCGCGTTGGGCATCATTCGCATCATCATCGAAAATCGGCTGCGCCTGTCACTGACCGATCTGTGCGGCGGCCATGACGATGTGCGCCATTTCATCCTCGAACGCCTGCGGGTGAAACTGCGCAGCGACGGCGACCGGTTCGATATTCTCGAAGCCGTCCTCGGCGCGAGCGCCGATAGTGATTTGGTGCGATTGATGAACCGGGTTGCTGCCGTCACCGCGTTTCTCGCGACCGATGACGGGCGAAATCTACTCGCGGCTTTCAAGCGGGCGGCCAATATCCTGCGTCTGGAAGAAGCCAAGGACAAGCAGATCTATCAGGGTTCCGCCTTCGATGCTTCGCTGCTGCACGAGCCCGCCGAGAGGGCGTTGGATACGGCATTGAACGCGGCTGCCGCAGCTTTGAAAACAGCCTGGGATGCGGAAGATTATGCCGCTGCGATGCATAATCTCGCGCAATTGCGCGCTCCGATCGATCGCTTCTTCGATGCCATCACCGTCAATGCGGCCGAACCCGATATCCGTCGCAATCGCCTCGCCTTACTCGCCCGGTTTCGACAAGCCGTGGCGCTGATTGCCGATTTCTCGAAAATTGAAAGCCAAGGATCAGAATCATGACCAAGTGGGTTTACAGCTTCGGTGCAGGTAAAAACGAAGGTCGCGCCGAGATGCGCAATCTGCTCGGCGGAAAAGGGGCCAATCTTGCTGAAATGGCCAGCATCGGCCTGCCGGTGCCGCCCGGTTTTACCATCACAACCGAGGTCTGCACGGCCTATTATGATAATAACCAGCAATATCCGCAGAATCTGAAAAGCGAAGTGGAAGCGGCCCTTGCCGCCATCGAGGCCGCGACGGGGAAAAATTTTGGCGATCAGAAAAATCCTCTTCTCGTCTCCGTGCGCTCCGGCGCGCGCGTGTCCATGCCCGGCATGATGGATACCGTGCTCAATCTGGGCCTCAACGACATCACTGTCGAAGGTCTCGCCACCGGCTCGGGTGATGCCCGTTTCGCTTGGGATTCCTATCGCCGTTTCATCCAGATGTATGGGTCGGTCGTGCTCAATGTCGCGCATCATCGCTTTGAGGAAATCATCGAGCATGTCAAACTCGATGGCGGCTTCATCGAGGATACCGCACTCTCGGCTGCCGACTGGGCAGGTGTCGTGGAATCCTACAAGGAAATGGTCGAATCCGAAACCGGCAAGCCGTTCCCGCAAGATCCCAACGACCAGCTTTGGGGTGCCATCGGGGCCGTATTCGGCTCATGGATGAACCCGCGCGCCAACACCTATCGCCGCCTGCACGATATCCCGGCCAATTGGGGCACTGCGGTGAATGTGCAGGCCATGGTGTTCGGCAATATGGGCAATGATTGTGCAACCGGTGTGTGTTTCACACGCGATCCGTCAACCGGCTTGAATGAATTTTACGGTGAATATCTCGTCAACGCTCAAGGCGAAGACGTTGTCGCAGGTATTCGCACACCGCGCCCGCTGTCCAACGCTTACGCTAAATCCGACGAAATCTCGATGCAGGACGCCATGCCCGCAGCCTATGCCGAGCTCTGCGCGGTGCGCGAAAAACTCGAATCGCATTATCGTGACATGCAGGACATCGAATTCACGATCGAGCGTGATAAGCTCTATATGTTGCAAACACGAAACGGTAAGCGCACCGCCGCCGCCGCCTTGCGCATCGCTGTTGAGATGGCCGAATCCGGCCTCATCGATCGTCCCGAAGCCATCCAGCGTGTCAGCCCGTCCTCGCTTGATCAATTGCTGCACCCAACCCTCGATCCCAAGGCGGTGCGCAAACTCTTCAGCAAGGGCCTGCCGGCAAGCCCAGGTGCGGCCTCTGGCATCGTGGTTTTCTCGGCGGATGAAGCCGAGTTGCGCGCGCAAAAAGGCGAGTCGGTCATTCTCGTGCGGATCGAAACCAGCCCTGAGGATATTCACGGCATGCACGCCGCGCGCGGCATTCTCACCACCCGTGGCGGCATGACGAGCCATGCCGCCGTCGTTGCCCGCGGCATGGGCCGGGCCTGTGTTGCCGGTGCCGGCGGTATCAATGTCGATTACGGTGCCAAAACCCTTGCGGCAGGTGGCATCACCATTCGGGCGGGTGAGACCGTCACCATCGATGGCGCGACCGGCGAAGTCTTCGCCGGTCATGTCGCGATGATCGAACCGCAACTCTCCGGCGAGTTCGAAACCTTGATGGGCTGGGCTGATCAAGTGCGCCGCTTGAAAATCCGCGCCAACGCCGAAACACCGCTCGATGCCGAAACCGCGCGCAAATTCGGCGCCGAAGGTATCGGTCTGTGCCGTACCGAACATATGTTCTTCGATCCCGCGCGCATCAGCGCCGTGCGCCAGATGATTATGGCGCATGACGAGGCCGGTCGCCGCGCAGCCCTTGCGAAATTGCTGCCCTTCCAGCGCGATGATTTTGTCGCTTTGTTCCGCATCATGGCCGGCCTGCCGGTAACCATCCGCCTGCTCGATCCACCGTTGCACGAATTCCTGCCCCATGGTGAGGCAGAACTCGCCGAAGTCGCTGAAGCCCTGGAGATGGATGTCGAGACGATGCATCGTCGCGCCGCCGAGCTCGCCGAAGCCAACCCGATGCTCGGCCATCGCGGCTGCCGCCTTGGCATCTCCTATCCCGAAATCTACGAAATGCAGGCGCAGGCAATATTTGAAGCAGCCATCATCGTCGCCGCCGAAACCGGCGCCGCGCCGGTGCCCGAAATCATGATCCCGCTGGTCGGCATCAAGCGCGAGCTCGATATCACCCGCGCCCTGGTCGATCGTATCGCCCAGCATGTCTTCAAAGATAAAGGCAAAACCATCGAATATAGCGTCGGCACCATGATCGAACTGCCGCGCGCTGCTTTGACCGCCGATGCCATTGCCCAATCCGCCGATTTCTTCTCCTTCGGCACCAACGATCTCACCCAGACCGTGTTCGGCCTGTCACGCGATGACGCCGGTAAATTCCTGCCCGATTATATTGCGGCCGGAATCGTCACGAAAGATCCGTTCGTCTCGATCGATGTCGAAGGTGTCGGTGCCCTGGTCCGCATCGCCGCCGAACGCGGCCGTGCCACCAAACCCGATCTCAAACTCGGCATCTGCGGCGAACATGGCGGCGATCCGGCCTCAATCAATTTCTGCGAATCCGTAGGGCTGGACTATGTCTCTTGCAGCCCCTACCGCGTGCCCGTCGCCCGCCTGGCTGCCGCACAGGCAGCACTCGGCGCCAAGGGCGACAAAACCGCATGAGCAGTGACGCGCCATTCCGGGAGGCCATCCGCCCGGAATGGCTCGATTATAACGGCCACATGAATCTCGCTTACTACGTGCTGCTGTTTGACCACGCGTCTGACCAACTCTTCGCGTCCCTCGGCATCGATGAAACCTATCTGCAATCGGCGGGGCATTCGGTATTCGCAGCCGAAAGCCACATCATTTACGAAAGCGAAATGCATCTCGGTGATATCGCCGAAATCACCAGCTTCGTCATCGCAGCCGATCAAAAACGCCTGCATGTCGCTCACGAAATGCGCCGCATGACCGGCCCCGCCCGCTGCGCTCTGCAGGAAATCATGTTCCTCTCTATCAACATGACAACCCGGCGCACCGCCCCCTGGCCCAGCCCCATCCTCGCCACCCTGCAATCCGCCCTCGGCCCGCAACCCCACCCCGCCTCACTCGGCCGCTCGATTGGCATGCCACGTCTGGGATGATGAGTAGGTGAGTAAGTCCAAGGGGCTCTGCCCCTTGGAACCTCGCAAAAGGCGTTGCCTTTGCAAATTTTGATCTGGCTCTCAGCAAAAAAGGGGCGGAGCAACCTGATTCAAACAGCGGGCCCAGCCCCTTTTTTGCTGAGACCCGTACCAGGGTCCAGGGCATTATGCCCTGGCAGGGGTTTCAGGGGACAGCGTCCCCTGATCTTACTGTCCAAACCGATCACCCCAAAAAGTGACATCACGCCTCGTCGGCGTAGGGGTTTTTCGTGCCGCGGAGCATGATGCGGATGGGTGTGCCGGGCATGTCGAATGCGTCGCGCATGGAGTTGACCATGTAGCGGATATAGGTGTCGGGGGTTTGTTCGGCGCGTGTGCCGAACAGGGCGAAGCTCGGCGGGCGTGCTTTGACCTGGGTGATGTAGCGCAGTTTCAGGCGCCGTCCTTCGATCAAGGGTGGTGGGTATTTTTCGAGCGCGTGTTCGAACCAGCGATTGAGCGCGGATGTGCCGATGCGCTTATTCCAGATATCATGTGCCGCGCGGACCATAGGGAGAAGTTTGCTCATGCCTTCGCCGGTTTCGGCCGAAAGGGTGAGGGTAGGGATGCCCTTCATTTGCGAAAGCGATGTTTGCAGCCGGTCTGACAGGCCGAGTTTGGATTTCTCGCGGTCGGTCACCAGGTCCCATTTTGTATAGGCGATGATGCAGGCGCGGCCTTCGCGTTCGATCAGCCGGGCGATGTGCAAATCCTGTTCATGGATACCTTCGACCGCATCGATCGCGAGGATCACGATTTCGGCCATTTTCAGCGCTTCGATGCTGGACGAGGTGGAGAGTTTCTCCAGCCCGTCCTCGACTTTTGCACGTTTGCGCAGCCCGGCGGTATCGACAAAGCGATATTCCCGATTATCCGAATCGACGAAATCAACGCCGATGGCGTCTCGGGTCAGACCTGGCTCCGGGCCGGTGATCATGCGTTCCTGGCCGAGCAGGCGGTTCATCAAGGTTGATTTGCCGGCATTGGGCCGGCCGACGATGGCCAGATGCAAGGGACGCTCGCCAACCGGTTCGCCGTCTTCGGCGGGTGCCGGTTCGGCGGGCAGGCGTTCGAGAATTTCGCGAATGAGGTCCGCGATGCCCTCATTATGTTCGGCGGAAATGGCAATCGGCTCACCAAGGCCCAGCGCATAGGCTTCGTTGGCGGCCGCACCGCCGCCGCGCCCTTCGGCCTTGTTGGCAACCACGACCACGGGTTTGCCGGTCCGGCGCAGATAGGTGGAGAAATATTTGTCCTCTGGCAGCAGTCCCGCTCGGGCATCGAACACGAACAGCACGATATCCGCATCCTCGACGGCTGCACCGGTGGAGGCGCGCATACGGCCGGGAATCGTGTCAGGGGCGGCTTCTTCGAGCCCGGCCGTGTCGATAATCATGGCGGGGCGGCCGAATAATTCGCCTTCGGCCTCCCGCCGGTCACGGGTGACGCCGGGAATATCGGCGACCAGAGCGAGGCGTCGGCGGACCAACCGGTTGAACAGGGTTGATTTGCCGACATTCGGTCGGCCGCAGATCACGACACGGGGGAGGCGAACCTGTTCCATTGACATGCGATGCTCAACGATACGCGCTGAGCTTGGCGTTGCGGGTCAGCACCAGGATTGTTCCATCGGCGGCGATCGGCGGCAGATCGGCGAGGCCATCCAGGTGCGGCAGCGTTTTTAGCGTCCCGACCAGCGCGCCGTCCAGCGGGTTGACGAATAAAGCGCGTTCATTGGAACCGGTCATCATCAGCACGCCGCCGATCAGCAACGGGCCGCTCCAGGTGATCGGGCCATAATTGTCTTTCGGGTTTTTGAAGCGGGGCAGCACGCTGACCCAGCCGATCAACCCGTCCGGCGCGTGAATGGCCGCCAGCGTCTGGTCGTTGGTCAGAGTAAAAATCCAGTCGCCCGCGGCTGCCGGAGTTTGGGTGCCGGCGGCACTATGGCTCCAGATCTGCCGACCCGAGCGCAAATCGTAAGCGACAGTTGAGCCGCCGAGGCCGGTTGCGACCACCAGCCCGTCGATGATCACCGGGGCGGCGGCAATCGAGGAGAATTCAAGCGGTCCGGCCGCGCCGAACGATGCAGCGAGGCTTTGCTCCCAGAGCGGCGTGCCGTTGGCGGCATCGACTCCGGCGAGCAGGCCCGAGGCGAAGCCGGCGACGACGATATTATTCGAAAAAGCCGGGGCACCGGCGCCGAGCATCGAATTCTCTGCAGCGCCACCATCCAGCTTCCAATTCTGGTCGCCGGTTTTGGCATCGAGCGCCAGCAGGCTGTCATCGAGTGTCAGCACGTAAACCTGGCCGCCGCCGATGCTGGGTGCCGAGCGCGCCGGATAGCCGAGCGGCTTGCGCCAGATGATGGTACCGCTGGCGGGCGTTATGGCGATCAATTCACCAAAGCCTGT
>NCAP01000099.1 GCA_002255495.1 Rhodospirillales bacterium 20-60-12
CCACGATATCAGATTATCGATCTCGGAGACCGCCATGCGCCTGCTCAGCCTGCTTTGTGCCTTCATTGCCATACTGGGTCTGGCGCGCAGTGCCGATGCCGCCGGGCTGCAAAAAATCAATTTCGGCCTCGATTGGCGTGCCGAGGCCGAATATGGCGGCTATTACCAGGCTGTGGCGCTGGGGATTTACAAAAAATACGGGCTGGATGTGAATATCATCCAAGGCGGGCCGCAGGTGAATAATGCCCAGCTGCTGATCTCCGGGCGACTTGATTTCGATATCACCTCGAACGCGTTTCTGGCGCTGAATTTCGTCCAGGAAGGGATCCCGTTCAAAGCCGTCGCCGCGGGATTCCAACGTGACCCGGATGTATTGATCGCGCATCCCGGAGTGGGTGATGATAGTTTTGCCGACTTGAAGGGCAAGCCGATTGCCGTGAGCGCTGATACCAGGGCGAGCTGGTGGAATTATCTGAAGCTGAAATATGGCTATACCGACCGCCAATTGCGCCCTTACGGGTTCAGCCTCGCGCCGTTTTTCGCCGATCCGCGATTGACCCAGGAAGGTTATGTGACGTCAGAGCCGTTTTTGATCGAACAAAAGACCGGCAAAAAGCCGGTGGTGCTCTTGCTCGCCGATAGCGGGTTCGATGGCTATGCGAGTTTGATCGCGACCAGCGACAAATTGATCGCCACCGATCCCGCTCTGGTGCAGCGTTTCATCGATGCATCAGCCGAGGGCTGGTATTCCTATTTGAACGGCGACCCGGCACCGGCCTTCGCGCTGATCCAGAAGGCCAACCCCGACATGCCGACCGATTTATTGCATTATGGCTATGACATGCTGAAATCCCACGGCATCGTGATATCAGGCGATTCGGCAAAACTGGGCGTTTTTGCAATGACCGATGCGCGCTGGGAAGGATTTTTCAAGCAGATGGCGGCGACCGGATTATATCCGAAGGACATGGATTATAAGGCCGCCTTCACGACCCAGTTCGTCGATCATAAATCCGGCATGACCGCACACTGAATGGTGCGGCTGGAACGCGTATCGCGCCGGTTTGGCGATGTCACCGCATTGGACCAGATTGATCTGGCAGTGGGGCAACATGAGTTCGTCGCCTTACTCGGCCCGTCAGGCTGCGGCAAATCCACCCTGCTGCGCTTATTGGCGGGGCTTGATGCACCGGATTTGGGGCAGGTGAGTTGGGCGGCGGGCCAAGCACCGGCGGCTGGCGACATTGGTTATGTGTTTCAGGATGCGACCCTGCTGCCCTGGGCGAGTGCGGCGGAAAACGTGTATTTGCCGCTGCGCTTGCGCGGCATCGATCGACAGCAATCGGCGCCTGATGTCAAACGCGCTTTAGCGCGGCTGGGCCTGCAAGGGTTCGAAAACGCAAAACCGCGCGCACTATCGGGGGGTATGCGGATGCGGGTTTCGATTGCGCGCGCTTTGGTCTCCCGCCCGCAATTGCTTTTGATGGATGAGCCTTTCGCCGCCCTCGATGAATTCACCCGCCATCGCTTGCAGGAGGATTTGCGCGGCTTGTGGCGCGAGGGGGCCAGCACGATCGTGTTTGTCACCCATTCGATTTACGAGGCTGCTTTTTTGGCCTCGCGAATCCTGGTCATGACCCCGCGCCCGGGCCGGCTGGCCGGCGAAATCAAGGGCGATAACAGCCTGTCGCGGACCGATCCTGCTTATGCGTCGCTGGTGTCAGAGATCACCGATATGCTCCACGCGGTGATGCCGTTATGAAAAGCGGGGCATGACCAAACTGGAACGCGCAGCGCCGATTTTATTCGGCTTATTGGCATTGGGCGCCTGGCAGGCGGCGGTGATGTTGTTGCATGTACCGCCTTATATCGTGCCCGGACCCGCGGCGATTATTGTTGCGTTCTGGGCCGATAAAGCAGGCTTGCTGGAAGCATTGCTCTCGACTTTGACCGTGACGTTCACAGCGCTTTTCCTCTCGGCCATTCTGGGCATGGTGCTGGCCCTGGCCATGGCGGCAAGCCGGCTGGCGCGCGCGGTCATCCAGCCCTGGGCGGTGGTGTTGCAAGTTACACCCGTGGTCGCGATTGCCCCGCTGATTATTTTATGGGTGAATAATCCGTTCTTCGCGCTCGTGGTCTGTGCGGTGATCGTCGCTTTTTTTCCCGTTCTGTCGAACACCGCAACAGGTCTTGCTGCCACACCGCCCGAGCTGGTCGATTTGTTCAAACTCAATGGCGCGAAACGCTGGCAGATATTGTTCTGGCTGCGTCTGCCTGCAGCTTTGCCGTATTTTCTGGCCGGATTACGGATTGCCGGCACGCTGGCGCTGGTGGGCGCTGTGGTCGCTGAATTTGTCGCGGGTTCGGGCGGGTTCGCCTCGGGCCTTGCCTACCGGATTCTCGAAGCCGGATACCGGCTGGAGATTCCCCGCATGTTCGCGGCCCTCACTTTGCTCGCTTTGGCCGGTATCGCGATTTATGCGACATTGGGCTTTCTGTCCGCCGCGATTTTGCGCCGCCATGGCGATGTTTGATATTTCCCACTCTGGAGCTTGATGATGACGAAGAAGCTAACCCCTGGACAGACCGAATATGAACGCCAGCGCGCGGCCAAAGCCGGCAAGACGCTCGATGCCTGGATGCGCGAGAAGGCCGCTCGGGAAGAGGCCGCCAAGAAAATTCCGGTGAAAGCCGCCCCGCCGAAAAAAAAGGGCCTGATCGGCCGCCTGCTCGATAAGGCGCACAAGCCGATCTGAGCGCCGGGCGATGCTCGCCGCCCATGCCGATTGGAGCATTGATGCGGGCAAGCGGTTCATTTGCATCGCAACCGCACAGCGTGGTGGCTGGCTGATCGATGCACCAAGGGCCGTGGGGCCTGTTGGATCACTGCTCAGCCAGTTGCGCGAGCGCGCCCATGGCGCGCCGGTCGCACTGGGGCTCGATGTGCCTCTCGGCTTGCCGCGTTGCTATGCAAGCCAATTAAAAGGACCGCGCGATTTTCTCGAGTTTTTACGAAATCTACAGCCCGATTCCATGTTTTTCGATGTCTGCCCGACGCTTGATTTAGTCTCTTTGCAGCGCCCCTTCTACCCCACGCGTGGAATCAAAGGCATGACCCGCATGGCGCATGCGCGGGCGTTGGGCATGGCGGATGCGGCGGGGCTTTCGCGGCTTTGCGATCGCGCGACGAGCAAGCGACCGGCCGGGGCGCCTATTTTCTGGACGCTCGGGGCCAACCAGACCGGCAAAGCCGCAATCAGCGCCTGGCGCGATATGATCCTGCCGGGCCTAGCCGCCGACACGCTGCGCTTGTGGCCATTCGAGGGTGATTTGCGGGCGCTGCTCGCCCCCGATGCGATTGTGTGCGCCGAGACCTATCCGGCGGAATCGCTGCGCCAGCTTGATCTTGAATTATCAGGCAGCAAACGGCGACAGACCGACCGTGCTGCTCTGAGCGATGCGCTGCATGGCGTGCTGGGCAAACTCGGCGCCGAACCATCAGCGGATTTAGCGGCACTGATACGCGATGGATTTGGCAATGCTGCCAGCGGTGAGGATCAGTTCGATTCACTGCTCGGCGTTCTCAACGTGATCGCCGTGATCGATGGATATCGCAGCGATAGCGCGCCGGCCGATCAATGGATCAAACATTGGGAAGGCTGGGTGCTGGGCCAAAGCGAGATGCCGCTTTCAGCCGAACGGCACTGAAAGCGAAACAAAAACCGAACGACCGGGCAAGGTAAAATAGAGCGGCGTGACGCCATCCACGGCAGTCCCCACTGAATCAAAAATCTGTGTTTGATTGGTCAGATTTTCGATATCGATTTTGAATTTGATCGGCGGCAATTGCCGGTTACGTCCGGGCATCGGCAGGTCGTAGGCAAGGGCAAAATTAAGCAAATTATAGGGCGCATACCATTGCCCCGGCACATTGCCCGGTGCGAGGGCATTATTATCGTAATGCCCACCGGTCCATTGATCGATCAGGGCTGCATAAAGCCCGTTCTTATTGTAAATCACCCCCCCATTGGCAGTGAATTGTGGCGTTTCAGCAAGCGGCGTGTGATGTGCGGTGGTATTGGCGTCGTTCAGGCTACCATTGGCAAAAATACTGGCGCCGGCGCCAATATTATAAGTCGCTTCACCTTCGATCCCGCGATAGATGACGCCGCCCTGATTATAGAAAATGGTCGTCGGACCGGCAGAATGCGCAGAGATCAGATTATTGAAATGAACCAGATATGCATCGGCATCCAGTGCCAGATTTTGCGTCTGCCGGGCCATACCGATTTGATAATTCCAAGTGGTCTCGGGGGTCAAATCCGGATCGGCGCCCGATGTCGTATATAGAACATCACGGTTGGGCCCGAGATAACCCTCAGCGACCTGGGCATAAGCCGACCAAGCAGGGTTGAAATGATAGCGCGCTTCGAAGCTTGGCAAAAGCGCATGATATTCATGGATATAACCAACCGCCTGGCCAATTTCGTTATTGATCGGCTCACTCAAATTCCGCTCAAAATACGCATATTTCACGCCAGGTGTCAGCGTCAGGCCAGGGATGGGCTTTAAATCGAGCTGGATATAAGGTTGCAATGTATTGGTCTCGTTACGCAACAGAATATCAACCGGCGAGGTTCCCACACCGTTGGGCGCAAAATTATACACACCGCCCTGGGTGAGATCGATTTCGGTCAAAGTACGACGGTTGCGCTGATGATCGAGCCAAACGCCGAATTTCACATCGCCTGCCGAAAAACGCCGCTCAAATCGGGTGATCAATCCGATCGAACGATAGGCGTTGCGAAGATTTTGCCCAGGTACATTATTCGGATGATCGACATAGGTCCCATCGGCGGCAAGCGTCGTTGTGCCATTTGGCGAATTACCATTTGGATCGAGACCATTATGACCGTTATAGTCGTAGCCATAGGTGTAAAGTTTCGATTCTAACCGCCAACCCGGCGCAAAACGTGAGGTCAGACCGACATAACTGAAATCAGTATCGACATGGTCGGTGTTATAGCCCGTATAGGCTTGGCTGGTGGGATCATTAGAGAGGCCGTAATTTGACCCCAAAGCTTCAATCTGTGCCGCGGTCTGGCCCAAACTTGTATGCTGTACTGTGTGGTTATACAGGCTCAGAAATGTCAGCACAGTATCGGAACCAAGCGGCAAGATGAATTTGCCAAAGATATTATTCCGCTCCTGCCCGGCATAAGTGAGATAGCCATCGGACTTCAGATGCGATATGTCGATAACTCCTAAACCCCCCGTCTGTCCGATCTCACCTGTGTCATATTCCAGACCCTGTTGAGCAGTATTGAAACTTCCCAAACTCGCCGATGGCGTGATGGCGGCAACCGGCAGCGGGTTTTTGGTCAGAATGGCAATCGTGCCGCCAAAAGTGGCGTTGCCGATCGTCGAGGCCGTACCGGGACCACGATCGACAATAATTTGCGCGATGTCATTTTCCTTGAAATAGGAGGTGGTGTGATGAGCGAAATCATTCGGATCGCCGCCGGGTGCTGTTTCGGATATTGGTATGCCGTCGAACATCACATTGAACTGGCCGTCCTGAAAGCCGCGAATAGACAAAGCCTGGCTTTCCATCAACCCCGGGCCGTCGGGGTCGGTGCCTGACACCGAGGGCGAGAGCTTGACGATGTCGCTGTAACTTGAGGTCGCTGCAAAATTATTGGCGATGGATTGCGCACTGATCACCGAGGTTGGCTGCCCCTCGTTCAACGGCGCTATGCTGGGCGCCTCATAAGGTGCTGAACCCGGGCTGGTCATCAGCGCACCGCCTGACGCCGTTTGACCCGATGCGCTGACCGATCCGGCATCCACAATTAATGATTGCGCTTGGACAAAGACAGGAAAAATCGCGCCGCAGGCCGCCAACAAAAAACCAAAGCCGGCTTGTGTTCCCCGGCCGGCACGCGCAATTCCCAACATTGAACCTCAGACCCCCATGGCGGCAAGGACTGCCGAAGGTCAGTCCATATGCCGTTAATTAAGGTCTGGATCGGGCGATGAGTGTGACTATTTGGGGAAATCCAACGACGTCAAATCGCGTCGGAATGGGTCACGCATTATGCTGGTTGAGCATGCTCGCGCAGCAAATTGATGGCGTCGAATGCTGTTTCATTGAGCCCCTGCCCGCCCGCTTCGAGATAAGCGATGATGGCATGGCGCATTTTCGGCTCCCAAAAGCGCCTGATATGGTTCTCAACCGATTGGGCGGCCTGTGCGGCTGGTTCATGGGCGAAAAATTTGGCGATCTGATTGGCCATGTACACCAGCCGATCATTGGTGGATTTATGCGACATCTTCATTGCTTTCGAACAAAATACGCGCCGGATGCGTGAAAATCTCGAACCCGTCATCGCGCGCCACGGCGCATAAAGTAATGCCTGCCGCTCGCGCTTCGGCGATGGCGTAAGCGCTCGGCACCGATACCGCGACCAGAATGGAACAGGCGCTGATCGCCGCTTTCTGGATCAATTCGATCGAGACACGGCTGGTCAGCAACATCACACCTTGTCCGCCGGCGAGCCCCGCTTCAGCCATGGCGCCGATGAGTTTATCGAGCGCGTTATGCCGTCCGACATCTTCGCGCACCAACACGCGGCCCGATGCCGACTCGAAAAATCCTGCAGCGTGCACCGCGCGGGTCTCCTGATTGAGTGTTTGCCCAAGCGCCATTTGCCGCAAGGCCTGAGCGATGCGCGGTGCCGCCACGCGCAATTGCGAAACGACCAGCGGGATGGGGCGTGCCGCCTCGCTCAGGCTTTCAATACCGCATAGGCCGCAACCCACGGGCCCCGCCATGCGGCGGCGGCGGGATTGCAAAGCCTGCATCCGTTCGGGTGCCAATTCCATCCGGCACTCGATGCCCTGCGTGACGGCCACGATATCAAGCCGGATGATCTGCGAAGGCTGCGTGATGATCGCCTCGGAAAGCGAGAATCCGATGGCGAAATCGCGCATATCTCCGGGCGTTGCCATCATCACCGCATAAGTCTGGTGATTATAGGTCAAAGCAACGGGAATCTCGGACGGCACCGCGCGTGTGGCCGCCGAGACTTCGCCATGCCGCCAGGCCTGGATTGCAATTTTTTCGCTCAAAGGCGGCCAGTCACTCATTCCGCCGCCGCCTCCATATCGCCAATCCGGCGAGCGTTGCGGCTATGTTCACGATACGCGATCTGCCATTCGGTCGGCCCGTTGGAGGGCGAGATTTGCACGGCCGTGACCTTATATTCCGGGCAATTCGTCGCCCAGTCGGAATAATCGGTGGTGATCACATTGGCCTGCGTCATGGGGTGGTGGAAGGTGGTATAAACAGTGGTGGAAGGTGGTATAAACAACACCCGGCGCCACACGATCGGTGACTTTGGCGCGCAACGTCGTCTCCCCTGCCCGGCTTTGCAGCTTGACCCACATGCCATCGCGCACGCCGCGCAATTCGGCATCATGGGGATGAATCTCCAGCAAATCCTCCGGATGCCAGGCGGTGTTGTCGGTGCGCCTGGTCTGTGCGCCGACATTATATTGCGACAGGATGCGGCCGGTGGTGAGCAGCAGCGGAAACCGCGGCCCGGTTTTCTCGTCGGTCGCGACATATTCAGTAATGATGAATTTGCCGCGCCCACGCACAAAGCGATCAATATGCATGATCGGCGTGCCAGCCGGTGCCGCTTCGTTGCACGGCCATTGCACCGAACCTTCGGCCTCGAGTTTGGCATACGAAACACCCGCGAAAGTCGGCGTCAGTGCTGCGATTTCATCCATGATTTCAGACGGGTGCGTGTAGGCCATGTCCATGCCCATCGCCCGCGCAATCAGCTGGGTCACCTGCCAATCCGCATAGCCGTTCTTCGGCGCCATAACGCGGCGCACGCGCTGGATGCGCCGCTCGGCGTTGGTGAATGTGCCATCCTTTTCGAGAAAACTGCTGCCGGGCAGAAACACATGCGCGAAATCGGCAGTCTCGTTGAGGAACAGATCCTGCACGACGACGCATTCCATCGCCGTCAGGCCGGCCGTGATATGCTTGGTGTCAGGATCGGACTGGGCGATATCCTCGCCTTGGATGTAAATCCCCTTAAAGCCGCCATCCATCGCTTCATCGAGCATATTGGGAATTCGCAAACCCGGCTCGCTGTCGAGTTTCACGCCCCACATCGCCTCGAAGGATTGCCGCGTCGCATCGTCGGAAATATGCCGATAGCCGGTCAATTCATGCGGGAAGCTGCCCATATCGCAAGCGCCCTGCACGTTATTTTGGCCGCGCAGCGGATTGATGCCGACCCCGATGCGGCCGATATTGCCGGTTGCCATGGCCAGGTTGGCAATCGCGATGACAGTGGTGGAACCCTGGCTATGTTCAGTGACGCCGAGGCCGTAATAAATGGCGGCATTGCCGCCGGTGGCATAAAGCCGGGCTGCCTTGCGGATCAGCTCGGCCGGCACGCCGGTGATTTTCTCCACCTCTTCGGGGGCATTGCGCGGCTCCGAGACGAATTGCGCCCAATCGGCGAACTCGCCGAGATCGCAGCGCTCATGGACGAATTTTTCATTCACCAAGCCCTCGGTGACGACGACATGGGCAAGCGCATCAAGCATCGCGGTATTGGTGCCCGGACGCAGTGGCAAATGATATTCCGCTTCGACATGGGGCATGCGCACGATATCAATCCGGCGCGGATCGATGACGATGAGTTTGGCACCTTCCCGCAGGCGCTTTTTCATGCGTGATGCAAAGACCGGATGGCCGTCGGTCGGGTTCGCGCCGATCAGCAAAATCACATCGGAATGTTCGACGGAATCGAAATCCTGCGTGCCGGCGGAAGTGCCAAGTGTCTGGCCCAGGCCATAGCCGGTCGGCGAATGGCAAACCCGCGCGCATGTGTCGACATTGTTATTGCCGAATCCCGCGCGAATCAATTTCTGCACAAGATAGGTTTCTTCGTTCGTGCAGCGCGAGGACGTGATCCCGCCGATCGCGTTTTTTCCATATTGCGCCTGGATGCGACGGAATTCCGACGCGGTATGGGCAATCGCTTCATCCCACGAGACTTCACGCCATGGATCGGTAATTTTCGCGCGGATCATCGGCTTGGTGATGCGGTCTTTATGGGTCGCATAGCCCCAAGCAAAACGGCCCTTCACACAAGAATGGCCGTGATTGGCCTTGCCATCCTTGTAAGGGACCATGCGCACAACCTCTTCGCCGCGCATCTCGGCCTTGAACGAGCACCCCACGCCGCAATACGCGCAGGTGGTGACCAGCGAATGTTCCGGCAGGCCCATCTCGACCACGGATTTTTCCATCAATGTCGCGGTTGGGCAGGCCTGCACGCAGGCCCCGCACGAGACGCATTCCGAGCCCATGAAACTCTCTTCGATGCCCGGCGAGACTTTCGACTCAAAGCCGCGACCGGCGATGGTCAGCGCGAATGTGCCCTGCACTTCCTCGCAGGCGCGCACGCAACGCGAGCAGACGATGCATTTCGAGGCATCGAACTGAAAATAGGGATTTGAGACATCCTTGGACGCGCCAAGATGATTCGCGCCATCCGATCCATAGCGCACTTCGCGCAGACCAACCGCGCCGGCCATGTCCTGCAATTCGCAATCGCCGTTCGCCGAGCAGGTCAGGCAATCAAGCGGGTGGTCGGAGATGTAAAGCTCCATCACGCCGCGGCGCAGTTTGGCAAGCTTGCCGGTTTGCGTGTGCACCACCATGCCATCCGCCGCTGGCGTCGTGCAGGAAGCCGGCGTGCCGTTACGGCCTTCGATTTCGACCAGACACAGGCGGCAGGAACCGAAACTATCCAGCATGTCGGTGGCGCAGAGCTTGGGAATCTGCGTGCCGATTTCCATCGCCGCGCGCATCACCGACGTGCCCTCCGGCACGGTGACATTCTGACCATCGATGATCAGTGAGACCAGTTTGGTCGAGACGCTGGATTTTGTGCCGTAATCGATTTCGTGAATCAGGCCCATTTCATCAACCTTTTATCTGCTCATTGATCCGCGGAAATGATATCCCGGGACCGCATCGGCGTGTGGTTTACTCAGCAGCGTGCGCAAGATCGGGTGCGGCACCAAAATCTTCGGGGAACAGACGCATCGCGCTGAGCACCGGATAGGGTGTGAACCCGCCCAGAGCACAGAGCGAGCCGAACTTCAACGTCTCGCAAAGATCCTCGATGAGGGCTTTGTTTTTGGCAACATCCTGACCAGCAATGATCTTGTCCATCACCTCCACGCCACGGGTCGAACCGATCCGGCACGGGGTGCATTTGCCACAGGATTCAATGGCGCAGAATTCCATCGCAAAACGCGCCATGCGCGCCATGTCCACGCTCTCATCGAACACCACGATCCCGCCATGGCCGATCAATCCATCAGCCTTGGTGAAGGTCTCATAATCATAGGCGATATCGAACTGGTGAGGCGCGAAATACGCACCGAGCGGACCACCCACCTGCACCGCGCGCACTGGCTTGCCGGAGGCAGAACCACCACCAATATCCTCGATCAAGGCGCCGAGCGTGATGCCGAACGCGGTCTCGAACAGTCCACCATGTTTGATGTTGCCGGCCAACTGCACCGGCATAGTGCCGCGCGAGCGGCCCATGCCGAAATCGGCATATTTCTGCGCCCCTTCAGCCAGAATATAAGGGATTGTTGCGAGAGAAATCGTATTGTTGACGATAGTGGGTTTGCCGAATAGGCCCTGCAAGGCGGGCAAAGGCGGCTTGGCGCGCACCTGGCCACGCTTGCCTTCGAGACTATCGAGCAGCGATGTTTCCTCACCACACACATAGGCCCCGGCGCCGACGCGCACTTCCAGATGGAATTCATGCGCCGATCCCAGAATATGCGCACCCAGAACCCGCTCCGCCCGGGCAATCTCGATCGCCCGGTTCATCGTCGCAATGGCGTGCGGATATTCCGAGCGCAGATAAATGTAACCGCGCGTCGCACCGACAGCGATGGCGGCAATCGTCATGCCCTCGATCAGGCTGAACGGATCGCCCTCCATGATCATACGGTCGGCAAATGTGCCCGAATCACCCTCATCGGCATTGCAGACGATATATTTCTGGTCCGTCTGCGCGCCCGCCACGGTCTGCCATTTGATGCCCGTGGGAAAACCCGCCCCGCCGCGGCCGCGCAAGCCTGAGGCTTTGACTTCCTCAACCGTGCCGGCCGGCCCGAGCGTGATGGCGCGCTCCAATCCCGCGAGTCCGCGATGGGCGCGGTAATCGGCGAGCGACAAGCGATCAATGACACCGCAGCGGGCAAAAGTGAGGCGATTCTGGCGAGCGAAAAACGGAATTTTCTCAACCAGCCCGACCGAACGGCTATGCGCCGCGCCGGCGAGAAAATCGATATCGAACAGGCTCGGCACGTCGGTGGCACCCACCGGGCCATAGCCCACACGGCCGGCGGGGGTTTCCACCTCGACCAAAGGCTCAAGCCAGGCCATACCGCGTGAGCCAGTGCGCACAACCTCAACCGCTATGCCGCGCATCCGGCCCTCGCGGGCAATATCGGCGGCCACACGGTCGGCGCCGACCGCTATGGCAGCGGCGTCAGCAGGAACATAAACTTTCATCATGCAGCCTCCTCGGCGAGGCTTTCCAGCCTGGCGGCATCAACCCGGCCGATCGGCTGGCCATCGAGCAGAACGCCCGGCGCGGTTGCGCAAAGGCCCAAACAATAAACCGCCTCGATCGTCAGCCTGCCGTCCGGCGTCGTATCGCCCCAGCCCATGCCCAACCTTGTGAGCAATTTTGCGGCATTCGCCTCGGCTCCCATCGATTGGCAAGCCTCGGCGCGACACAATTTGAGAACATGTCGTCCGGCGGGACGGGCACGGAAATCATGATAAAAACTGACCACCCCATGCACTTCCGCACGGGTCAGGTTCAACTCATCGGCCAACAGTCGCTCGGCCTGCTCCGGCACATAACCAAATTCAGCCTGCAAACCGTGCAAAATGGGCAATAACGGCCCCTCCAAAGCGCGATGATCATCGATCACCGCCCGAGCGCGCGCTTCATTCCATGTTTTGGTCGTGGCCATTCCAGACTCCCGCGGACAGATTCCTGCTCTGTTTCAACGTAACGGTGCGGGAGATTACCAAAGAAAACAAGAAAGATATTGCATATTGCAATAGCACAAAGCTATCGTTGACTTGCGTTCAACAACCCGGCCTCATAAGCCAAGGCCGTCGCCAAGGGCGATAACGGATCCCGATTGGCCAGAACCAGACCAATTTGATGAACCTCCTCCGGTGCGACGATCGGAATCGCCCGTAATCTGGCCGTCAGCCCAAAAATCTGCGCCAGTTTCTCCGGCAACACACAAGCCCAGCGCCCCGTCTGCACATGAGACACCAACACCACAATCGAATTGCTCTCCAAGGTCGGCTCCGGCTCAACCCCGGCATTGCGTAATAACCGATCGATAATCCGCCGGTTCTGCATGTCCGGCGTTAACAAACAAAGCGGAATCTGGCCAATCTCCGCCCAGGTCACCCGGTCACGGTCACCCAGCGGCGCCTCGGACGCCGTCAGCAACATATAACGCTCGTGATAAAGCGGGATCATCCGCGCCCGCCCGATCGGCTCATTGTCCAGATACGTGACACCGGCATCCACCTCGAGATTCTCCAGCCGCGCCAAAACCTCCTCAGACGTGCAGGACACAATGGAAAACCGCACATGCGGGTGCCGGGCCCGAAACGGCGTGGTCAATTCCGCAATCGTCGCCAATGCCGTCGGAATCGCCGCAATCCGCAATAATCCCGTCAAGCCACGCTTGATCGTCCCGACATCCGCCCGCATCGCCCGCACATCGCCGACAATCCGACGCGCCCACTCCAAAACCCGCTCACCCTCAGCCGTAAACCCCATGAAACGAGACGAACGAACCACCAAAGGCATTCCCAACATCTCCTCCAATGCCCGAATCCCAATGGAAAAAGTCGGCTGAGATACCCCACAAGACTCCGCCGCCCGGCCAAAATTCCGCTCCCGCGCCAAAGCAATCAAATAACCGAGCTTGGTGATCATGGATGAAACCGTAAATTGGATGAGGCAGGCAAGGTCAGGAGGCTCCGCCTCCTGGACCTCCGCCAGGGGATAATC
The DNA here is from genome assembly GCA_002255495.1 of Rhodospirillales bacterium 20-60-12. Taxonomy (GTDB): domain Bacteria; phylum Pseudomonadota; class Alphaproteobacteria; order Acetobacterales; family Acetobacteraceae; genus 20-60-12. Next base: position 13,173 of record NCAP01000099.1, read on the forward strand.
CCCTGGACCCTGGGACTGGATGTGGTCGAAAGGGGGCCGAGCACGCTGGTTGAAGCAGTGAAGTCGGCCCCTTTTCGACCAGAGCCAAACTCAAGGTTTCCAAAGGCTAGCCTTTGGCGGGGTTCCAAGGGGCAGCGCCCCTTGGCCTTGCCTGCCTGTCCGCTCACGCGGTTTCGGCCTTGAGCACCAGGCGCCCGGTGACTTGGCCGTGCTGCAGGCGGTTGAGGGCGGCATCGGCATTATTCCAGTTTGTGGTTTCGATGGGCAGGGGTGCCAGGGTGCCCTCGTGGGCGAGTTTGACGAGGGCGTTGAGGTCGGCAGGGGTGCCGACGAAGCTGCCTTGGATGGAGAGGGCGCGGATCGGCATGAAGGGTGTGGGGATGACGAGTTCGCCGCCGAACAATCCGACCATGACGAGTTTGCCGCCTTTGCGTAGCGCGGTGTAGGCGGCTTTGGCGGTGGCTGAGCCGTTGACCAGATCGATGATGGCATCGGGTGGGGCGCCGCAGGCTGCGGTGATGGCTTTGGCCAGCGGTTCTGCGCTGCCATCCACGGTGTCGCTGGCGCCGGCTTGCAAGGCGGCGGCGCGTTTTTCAGCACTGGTATCGACCGAGACGATGCGCCGGTGGCCGAGCGCGCGGAGGATGGAAATGGCCGAGAGTCCGAGGCCGCCGGCGCCGATCAGCACGATGGGTTCATCGGGCTCGATCGGCATGATTTTCTGGATCGCTGCATAGACGGTGATGCCAGAGCAGGCATAGGTGGCGGCGAGTGCGGGATCGATCTCGCCGGGGTCGACTAGATGACCGGCATGGGCGGCGATGACATGATCGGCGAATCCGCCATGCTGATAGATGCCCAGCGAGCGCGGTTTGCTGCATAGATTATCCTGCCCGGTGCGGCAGCGCGCGCAGGTGCCGCAGCCGGCCCAGGGATAGACGATACGGATATCGCCCGGTTTGACGCCGGTGGCATCGGGTCCGAGCTTGACCACGCGGCCCACGATTTCGTGGCCCAGAGCGAGCGGCAGGGTGATGCCGCGCATCATGTCGTAACGGCCGGCGCTGCCCAGATCGTAGGAGCCTTCCCAGACATGCAAATCCGAATGGCAGACGCCGCAATGGGTGACTTCGAGGAGGATTTCGCGGCCCCTAGGTTCGGGCGTGGCAAGGTCGATCAGTTGCAGTGGTTTACCGTTTTCGATGATGGCCCAGGCGCGCATGGTGATCCTCCGGTGATGGACGCAGCGCGTAGGGTGGCCTGCAGGGTTGCGTCTGACAAGATTGGTCGCAGCCCTGAGCCGGCGGTATAAAGGGGGATGTATAGCCCCGATCATCCGATGCCACGCTGGCTGCCTGTATTGCTAGGGTTTTTGACCGCGGTTGGTCCGGTTTCAATAGACATGTATTTGCCCGCCTTCCCGATTCTGGCGACGGATTTTCATTCGCTTGCCGCGCCGCAGCTGACTTTGGCGGCATTTTTCGCGGGGTTGGGTGTCGGGCAGATGATGCAGGGGCCGTTATCGGACCGGCTGGGACGGCGCGGGCCTCTGATGGTGGGTCTGGTGATTTTTACCATTGCTTCGCTCGGCTGCGCACTGGCGCCGGATGCCACGAGCCTGTGTATTTTGCGAGCAATTGCCGCTTTCGGCGGTTCGGCCGCGGTGGTCATACCCCGTGCGATGGTGCGTGACATGGCAGACGGGGCAGCGGCCGCGCGGCTTTTTGCCAAATTGATGCTAGTGATGGGTGTGGCACCGGTGCTGGCGCCGATTCTGGGCAGCCTGATTTTGCAGGTCGGGTCGTGGCGGCTGATATTTCTGGTCGCTGCCTTGTTCGGTCTGGTGGCGCTGGTGCTGGTCTGGCGGTTTTTGCCCGATACTCTGGAGCCGTCACGACGGTTGCAGCTTGGCTTTGGCGGGGTGTTCCGGCGCTATGGCATGGTGATCACCGAGCGCGGCTTTCTCACCCACGGGCTGGTCGGCACGTTCGGGCTCGGCGCCTTGTTTGCCTATGTCGCCGGCGCGCCGGTGGTGTTCATCAGCAGATACGGGTTTTCGCCGCTCGAATTCGCGCTGATGTTCGGCGTTTACGCGATGTTTTACATCGGTTCGGCACAAATCAACGCCCGCGCCGTGGGCCGGTATGGGTATGCGCCGATGATCAGTTTCGCGGTGGTCGCACTCGGGCTGGGCAGTCTGACATTGCTGGCGGCGGGGTTTGCCAATTCAGCCTCACCCTTGCCGGTGATGGCGGGTTTGCTGCTGTGTGAAATATCGCTCGGCTTCATGCTGCCAAGCGCCACGGTGGGAGCCTTGACCAGCCATGCCGCACAGGCGGGCAGCGCATCGGCCCTGATGGGCACGCTGCAATTCGCCGCCGGCGCCGTGACCGGCACTGTGGTTGGATTATTTGCCGATGGCACAGCGCGGCCGATGGCTGTTACGATGCTGGCATGCGCCGCCTGTGCCGGGCTTGCCGCCTGGCTGCGGCCGCGTCAGACAAAGCCGATCAGGGAGTGAGGGACATGGTTTCGATCGTTGGAATTCCGGCCTGCAGTAAAATGATCAATGATCATATCCAGCATGCAACACCCGCGCGCTATGGCGAGGCGCTGATTGCCGCCGCCGGCGCGCTGCCTTTGCTGATCCCGCCCGAGGGGGAGCAGATGCTGGCGGTTCTGGACCGGCTGGATGGGGTGATGTTCAACGGCAGCCCTAGCAATGTCGCCCCTGCCCGCTACGGCGAGGCTGATGATGCCACACCCGATGACCATGATCTGGCGCGCGATGCTACCACCCTGCCGATGATCCGGGCGGTGCTCGAGCGCGGCATGCCAGCTTTGTTTGTCTGCCGGGGCTTGCAGGAACTCAATGTCGCACTCGGCGGCAGCCTGTTCCAGGAGGTTCACAAACAGCCGGGGCGGATGGATCATCGGGGTGGCGAGGGCACGCGGGCGCAGCGTTTCGGGCTCAAGCACGAGGTGAGCGTGACCGGAGAACTGGCGCGGATGACCCAATCGACAGGGTTCATGGTGAATTCGCTGCACGGCCAAGCGATTGACCGCTTGGGCGAGGGGCTGGTGGTCGAGGCGCTGGCGCCGGATGGCACGATCGAGGCGGTCAGGGTCGCTCAAGCGCGGCAATTCGCCATCGCGGTGCAGTGGCATCCGGAATGGGATGTGTTGGGGGCAGCCAACCGGCGACTGATTTTCGAGGCGTTTGGCGCGGCCTGCCAGGCCTATCGGCAATCCACTCGCAGAGCGGCCTGAAACCGCCTATATAAAGCGGACGATCAAGCGGAGGATCAACACATGGATATTCAGACGATCGACCAGAATTACAGCCAGTTGCAAAGCCAGGCGCAGCAGACGATCCAGGAACTCAAGGATCTGGCGACAAAATTGCAGGCCTCGGCGCAGGGCGGAAACCAGGATGCGCGTGAATGGCTGCTCGATTTGAAGAGCATTGCCCTGGCCATCCAGGCCGAGCAGAACCAGGTGGCTAATCTGCTGCAATCGATTCATAATTTCGCCGATAATCAGCAGCGCGCCATGGCCAGTGTGCCGCAGGCCCAGTCGCCCTGGGGCGGCAATCAGCAGCCGGCTTACCCGCAGCAGCAGCCGTACCCGCAGCAGCCTTCTTACCCGCAGCAATACGCGCCTCAGGGCGGCGGCATGCTCGGCTCCCTGCTCGGCTCGGGCTTCGGCCGCGCCATCATGACCGGTGCAGGTTTTGGCATCGGCGATGATCTGATCAATAAAATTTTCTGATCAAAGACCACAGCGCGATCGGTTCAGGCTGGCGCACGCAACGCCAGCCTGAATGCAAGACACGACGCAGCCCCGATCTGACCGAGCGCCGGCAGGGCTTATAAAATGTCACGAATACGGGGATCGGGCGATATTTACCTGCGTGAAACGGCTTGGACTCGCAGTCATTTTTTGATCGACTTTATGACGGATTATTGATATCTATTGTTTGTCACTGAACATCCAGCCAGGAGGCGACGCCATGCGATATATTCGAATCGCCCCCGCGGGCACGTTCGGGCTTTAACAGCCCTGTATTTCAGGATCCCGCTGCGGTTCCTGTCTAGTTGAAATTCCCCAGTTTATGTCTCGCTCCCTAAGGGTTCGAGCCAATGAGAGGTCGGTTGTTGCGTCGGCAACGCCGAATAATAAAATGGCTTCCATAAAGTCTAAAAAAAACGTGATGCGGGACGTACTCGGCTTCGTCTTTGCCCATTGGCGACGCCATGGCGCAATCACCGTCCTGATTGCCGTATCGATGAGCCTTGCCACCTTCGCCGATGTCTTTCTGCCTTTGTTCGCGGGCGATGTGGTTAATGACATTGCGGCGGCAACACCGGCGACCATGAACCATCAAGCCTATATGGCCGTTCAGGCGCTGGTGATCATGGCGGCATTGGGCTGTGCGCAGATCAGCCTGCGCTTTCTGGGCATGCGCGGCATATTGCAGCTGACCGTGCGGACGATGAGCGATGTCGCACAAGATGCCTTTGCCCGCCTGCAACGTTTCTCAGCGGACTGGCACGCCAATACCTTCGCGGGCTCGGTGGTGCGCAAAGTGACGCGTGGTATGTGGGCGCTCGATCTGCTGAACGATACGATTTTGCTGGCGCTGCTGCCGGCCATCGTGGTGCTGGCGGGCTCGGCCATCATGCTCGGGCTGCAATGGCCGACTTTGGGCGCCATGGTGGCCATTGGCGCGTGCTTGTTCGGCGTGCTGACGGTGTTAATGACCGTGAAATATGTCGCCCCTGCCGCCCAGCTTTCCAACGCGTGGGATACCAAAGTGGGCGGCGCGCTGGCCGATGCGATCGGCTGCAATGCCGTGGTCAAGGCCTTCGGCGCCGAGGAACGCGAGGAGAAAAAACTC
>NCAP01000100.1 GCA_002255495.1 Rhodospirillales bacterium 20-60-12
ATCGACGATGATGGATGGCTGGACAATGGGGACGAATGATCTGGGTGCGGTGAGCCGCCGGACCCTGAAATCGCCCATCGATTGCGTCGGCGTCGGTCTACATGGCGGGCAGAAGGTGAATATGCGCCTGGTGCCGGCGGCGCCGGGCACAGGGGTCGTGTTTTTCCGCACCGATCTGAACGCCGCACTCCCCGCCCGCTTCGATTGGGTGGTGGATACCCGGCTGTGCACCGTCATCGGCCATCCGAGCGATCTGCAGTTACGCGTCGGTACCGTGGAGCATGTTCTCGCGGCCTTGTCGGCCTCGGGCGTGGATGACGTGCTGATCGAACTCGACGGCCCGGAAATCCCAATTCTCGACGGCTCAGCCGCCGCCTTCCTGTTCCTGATTCAATGCGCCGGCACCACCGCCCATGGCGGCATGCGCGAGATGCTGCATATCGCCCGAATCGTGCGTGTCGAACAGGGCGAAAGCTTCGCCGAACTGCGCCCCGGCCCGCCCGGCGACCACGGTTTCGATATGGCGCTCAGCATCGATTTCCCGGCCCAGGCGATCGGCCGGCAAGCGCTCAATCTGCGCCTCACCCCCGAAAGCTTCGCCGCCGAACTCGCGCAAGCCCGCACCTTCACCATGGCCGCCGAAATCGCCGCTTTGCGCGAGGCGGGACTGGCCCAAGGCGGGAGCCTGGATAACGCCATCGTCGTCGATGACCACAAGATCCTCAATGAAAACGGATTGCGCTGGAAAGACGAATTCGTCCGCCACAAACTGCTCGACGTCGTGGGTGACCTCGCCCTCGCCGGTGCCCCCATCGCCGGACGCTTTATCGCCAGCCGCACCGGACACGCCCTGAATAATAAACTGCTGCGCGCCCTCTTCGCCGATCAAGCCAATATCCACCGCTCCCTGCCCACCCTCGCCCCCATGGCCCTGTCCGCCTAAACCGGGCCGAGGCCAAAGGTGGGACAATAGGCGAGGAAGTAAGGCGGGGAAGTAAGGCGGGGAAGTAAGGCGGGAAAGTAAGGCGGGAAAGTAAGGCGGGGGGCTTCGCCCCCTCGACCCCCACCAGGGCATGATGCCCTGGACCCCGGTAAGTGTAGCTCTCGCAGAAAAGGGGCCAACCGCCTCTCGTGCGCCAGTGTGCTCGGCCCCTTTTCTGCCAGAGCTAAATTATAGGATTCTCAAGGCTTTGCCTTGAGTGGGGTTCCAAGGGGCAAAGCCCCTTGGCCTTACTTCCTGCCCTACTTCCCGCCTTTGGGTTCGACCGGTTTGAGCGACAATTCGCGCCAGCGTTGGGCGGGGATGGGGGCTGGGGCTCCCATCATGAGGTCTTCGCCTTGTTGGTTGAGGGGGAAGGGGATGATTTCGCGGATATTGGGTTCATCGGCGAGGAGCATGACGATGCGGTCGATCCCTGGTGCGGAGCCGCCGTGGGGTGGGGCGCCGAAGCGGAAGGCGTTGAGCATGCCGCCGAAGCGGGCTTCGACGTCTTCGGCGGTGTAGCCGGCGATTTCGAAGGCGCGGATCATGATATCGGCGCGGTGGTTACGGATGGCGCCGGAGGAGAGTTCGATGCCGTTGCAGACGATATCGTATTGGAAGGCTTTGATGGTCAGCGGGTCTTGGGTGTTGAGTGCGTCGAGTCCGCCTTGGGGCATGGAGAAGGGGTTGTGGCTGAAGGCGATTTGTTTGGCGTCTTCATCGTATTCGAACATCGGGAAATCGACGATCCAGCAGAATTTGAAGTCACCGGGGGCGATGAGGTTGAGGTCATTGCCGAGTTTGGTGCGCACAGTGCCGGCGAATTTGGCGGCGTCCTGGGGTTTGCCGGCGGCGAAGAAGACGGCGTCTCCAGGGTTGAGGTTGCAGGCGGTGCGGATGGATTCGGTGGCGGCGGGATCGAGATTTTTCGCGATCGGGCCTTTGCCACCTTCGGCATCGAAGGTGATGTAGCCAAGGCCGCCGGCACCTTCGCTGCGTGCCCATTCGTTGAGTTTGTCGAAGAAGGAGCGGGGGTTGGCGCCGGCGCCGGGGGCGGGGATGGCGCGGACGACGCCGCCGGCCGCGACGATTTTGGCGAACAGGCCGAAGCCGGACTCGGCGAAGGCGGCGGTGACATCGCGGATGATCAGCGGGTTGCGCAGGTCGGGCTTGTCGGAGCCGTAATCGAGCATGGCGCGGTCATAGGCGATGCGGGGGAAGGGTGGTTTGCTGACGCTGCGGCCGGCTGAGAATTCCTCGAACACGCCGGCGATGATGGGTTCGATGGTGTTGAAGACATCGTCCTGGGTGACGAAGCTCATTTCGAAATCGAGCTGGTAGAATTCGCCCGGCGAGCGGTCGGCGCGGGAGGATTCGTCGCGAAAGCAGGGGGCAATTTGGAAATATTTATCGAAGCCCGCGACCATGAGCAATTGTTTGAATTGTTGCGGGGCCTGGGGCAGGGCGTAGAATTTGCCCGGATGCAGGCGGGCGGGGACGAGGAAGTCGCGCGCGCCTTCGGGCGAGCTTGCGGTCAGGATGGGGGTGGTGAATTCGGTGAAGCCGGCATCGATCATGCGGCGGCGGAACGAGGAGACGACACCTGAGCGGAGCATCATGTTGCGGTGAACTTTGTCGCGCCGGAGGTCGAGAAAGCGGTATTTCAGGCGCAATTCGTCGGGGTAGACGGCATCGCCCGCGACCTGGATGGGCAGGATATCGGCGGTGGATTGCACGGCGATTAGGGCGACCTGGAGTTCGATTTCGCCGGTCGGCAGGCGCGGGTTGATGGTGTTGCCTTCGCGCAGGACGACCTGGCCGGTGACGGTGATGACGCTTTCGACCCGGAGTGCGTCGGCGATGGCGAAGACGTCGCTGCCGGCGGGCAGGACGCATTGGGTGAGGCCGAAATGGTCGCGCAGATCGATGAAGAGCAGGCCGCCATGGTCGCGTTTGGAGTGCACCCAGCCTGAGAGGCGAACGGTTGAGCCGGAATCGGACGCGCGCAAAGCGCCGCAATCATGGGTGCGATAGGGATGCATGAGCTGGGGTTCCATTGATCAAGATCGCGGAAAGAACCGCTGCCCCCCCTCCCTGTCAAGCCATCAAGCGTGTATGGCTGACAAATGCCCGAATCTCATGATGGCGGTTTCCCGCCGCCCGACTTCATTACCGACACTGCGAGCCTTGCTGCTTTGTGCGACCGGCTGGCGAAGGAGAGATTCGTCACGGTCGATACCGAGTTTCTGCGGGAGCGGACCTATTACCCCGAATTATGCGTGGTTCAGCTGGCCGGGACCTATGAGGTTGCGGTGATTGATGCCCAGGCGCCGGGGATTGATCTGGCGCCGCTGGGCGCGCTGCTGGCCGATCCGGCGGTGGTGAAGGTGTTTCATGCGTGCCGGCAGGATATAGAGATTTTTCTGCTGAAATTCGATGCCGTGCCGACGCCGATTTTCGACACGCAGATTGCCGCGATGGTCGCCGGGTTTGGCGATCAGGTGGGGTATGATGCGCTGGTCTCGGCGCTGACCGGCGGGCAGATCGATAAGGCGCATCGGTTTTCCGACTGGTCGGTGCGGCCGCTTTCGGTATCGCAGATCCGCTATGCGGCGGCGGATGTGACGCATTTGCGCGATGTTTATATCCGGCTGAGCGAGCGCCTCGCGCGCGAGGGAAGGGCCGATTGGGTGGCGCAGGAGATGGCGGCTTTGGCGGACCCTGCGACCTATCGGACCGAGCCCGAGAATGCCTGGCAGCGGTTGAAATTGCGCCCGGGCAATACCAGGCAGACCGCGCTGATCAAGGCGATAGCGGCCTGGAGGGAGCGTGAGGCGCAGCGGGTGAATGTGCCGCGCGGGCGGCTGATCAAGGATGAGCAGATCCCTGAGCTTGCGGCTTTGGCGCCGCGCGATGCCGCCGGGCTGACCCGGGTGCGGGGGATTTCCCAGGGCTTTGCCGAGGGTAAATCCGGGCAGGGGCTGTTGGCGGCGATTGCTGCGATTGCCGCGATTGCGGATGCTGACTTGCCGCGTGCGCCGCGCAACAAGGACCCGGTGCGGCCTTCGCCTTCGCTGGTGTCGTTGCTGAAGGTGCTGCTGGCCGCGCGCGCAGAGGCCAGTGATGTGGCGCCGCGCTTGATTGCCTCGGCGGAGGATATCGATCGGCTGGCGATTGAGGATGCGCCGGATGTGCCGTGCCTGAGCGGCTGGCGGCTGGAGACGTTCGGGCGCGACGCGCTGCGGCTGATCCGCGGCGAGATTGCGCTGACCGCCGGCGGCCGGCGTGTTGAGATTGTGCAATTGCCGGATGCGGGCGGGTAGGGTGCGATGATTACTGAGTCGGGTTTTTTCGAACTTGGTGATGTGCTTTTGCAGTCGGGCGAGTTGCTGCGGGGCGCGCGGATGGCTTGGAAGAGCTATGGCATGCTGTCGGCGGCGCGGGATAATGTGATCATTTATCCGACGAGCTATACGGCGACGCATGATGATCAGGATTGGTTGATCAAGCCGGGCGGGATTCTCGATCCGGAGCGATATTTCATTGTGACGCCCGACATGTTCGGCAATGGGTTGTCATCGAGCCCGTCCAATCAGGCGGATTATCCGGCGATTGTGACCTCGACGGATAATGTGCGCGCACAGCAGCGTTTGCTGGCGGCTTTGTATGGTGTTGAGAAGATTGCCTGTGTTTACGGATTTTCGATGGGGGCGCAGCAGGCTTATCATTGGGCGGCGTTGTTTCCATCGATGGTGGAGCGGGCGATTATTGTTTGCGGCAGTGCCCGGACATCGGTGCATAATCAGGTTTTTCTGCGCGGGTTGCTGGCGACTTTGGAAGCGGCACCGGAACATCTGGGCGGCGGGCGGTTCAGTGCGCAGCCGGTGTTGGCGTTGAAGGCGTTCGCGCGGATTTATGCCGGCTGGTGCATGAGCCAGGATTGGTATCGGGCCGGGCTGCATTTGCGTAGTGCTGTCTCGCTCAATGATTTTCTCGATCGGGAGTGGGAGCCGGGTTTTACCAGCTGTGACGCGGGTGATTTATATGCCCAGGCGGTGACGTGGGAGGCCGGCGATATCAGCGCCAATGAGCTGTATCATAATGATCTGCCGCGGGCTTTGGCGGCGATTCAGGCGCGGGTTTTGTTGCTGCCGGGCGCGAGTGATTTATATTTTCGGGTGGCGGATAACGAGGCTGAGTTGGCGCATTTGCGGGATGGTGCGTTGCGGCCGATTCCTTCGATCTGGGGGCATCGGGCGGGCAGTCCGGGCGACATTGCCGAGGATGAGATTTTTCTCCGCCAGGCCGTGCATGAGTGGCTGCGGTGAAGGTTAGGCTTGCGGGGATCGCAGGCCGCGGGCGGTGATTTGACCGAGCCTGATGGTCAAGGCGATGGTCGCGATGAGGCCGATGCCGAGCAGCAGAATATGGATGGTGGGGGTTTGCGTGGTCAGTGATGAGGTGAGGGCGCCGAGCCAGACATAGAGAAACAAGGCGGGCAGCGAGGCGAGCGTGCCGAGCATGTAAGCGCCGGGGCCGATGGCGGAGAGGCCGAGCGCGTAGGAGGTCAGGGAAAACGGCATGATCGGGGAAATCCGCAGCAGGCAGACCAGTTTCCAGCCATCGCGCGCGAGCAGGGCATCGAGCCGGGCGAGGCGGTTATGACGGGCGACAAATCCGGCGATGGCGGGGCGAAAGACCGAGCGGGCGAGGGCGAAGGCGCCGAGCGCGCCGATGATAATGCCGAGCGAGGAGACGGCAAAGCCGATCGGTAATCCCAAGGCGGCGCCGGCGGCGATGCCGAGCAGGGAGGCGGGCAGAAAGCCGATGAGCGCGACCAAGGCCTGCAGGGCGAAGAAGAGGAGCCAGCCCAGCGGCCCCAAGGCGCGCAGATCGGCCACCAGCATGGTCAGGTGCCTTGTTGCTTCGTCCCGGCCGATGATGCTGACGGCGAGGGCGGCGAGCAGCAGGAGCAGGATGAAGCCGCCGAGTTTGAGCCGTGTCGGGTTCATTCCGGCGCGAAAAGCGGGTTGGGCCGGAGGTTCCATTTGGCCAGGCGGTATTGCAGCGAGACCTCGAGCACGCCGAGGCCGTAGGTGACGGAGCGGGCGAAATTGATCGACGAGGCTTCGGCGAAATAGCGGGTTGGGCAGGAGATTTCGCCGATGCGAAATCCGGCCCAGGCGGCCTGGGCGATCATTTGATTATCGAATACGAAATCATTCGAGCAGCGATCGAGCGGGAGTTTTTCCAGCACCGCGCGCGACCATGCGCGATAGCCGGTGTGATATTCGGAAAGCTGTTGGCCCATCAGGATGTTTTGCGTGATGGTCGGGGCCCGGTTGGCGATGTATTTATAAAGCGGCATGCCGCCGGCGAGGGCGCCGTGGCCGAGAATGCGCGAGGCGAAGACGACATCGTAATGATCGGAGGCGATCATCGAGGCCATGGCGGTGACCAGGCGCGGGGAATATTGATAATCGGGGTGCAGCATCACGACGATATCGGCGCCGCGCGCCAGGGCTTCGGTGTAGCAGGTTTTCTGGTTGGCGCCGTAGCCCATGTTGCGCTGATGGACGAGGGTGTGGATGCCGAGCGATTTCGATAATGTTACGGTATCGTCATGGCTTCCGTCATCGGTGAGGATGACATCATCGACGATGTCGTGCGGGATTTCGGCGAAGGTGCGTTCGAGGGTTTTGGCGGCATTATAGGCGGGGAGAACGACCGCCACGCGCTTTCCATCGAGCATGTCAGGCTGCGTGCATGATGCGTTTGACGAAGGCGGAGACGTGATGGCGGCGCATTTCGGAGCGGGCTTTCATATCGGTGGTCATGTAATTGAGCTGCACGACATAGCGCCGGCCGATGAATTGTTTATGGCCGTGCCAGGTGGTCGGGCCGTTGGGGAAGACCAGAAGCGTGCCGTCGATCGGCGGGACTTCGACTTCGTAATTTTCCAGATCGTCGGGGCCGCGCAGCAGGCGCAGGCAGCCTTCATTGCGCGCCCAGGCTTCGTGGGCGGGGTTCAGATAGAGCAGGATGGTGACGCGTTTGGCGATCGAGTCGCAATGGATTTGCCCGTCCTTGGCGCCGGAATTGCCGCGCAGGGTCATCATGGTGGGTGCGTCGGTCAAATCGAGGTTGAATTTGGCAGCGACGGCGGCGCGAAAGGCGGGGCCTTCCAGGGCGTTCAGCATCGCCTGGGCGCGTGGCCCGACTTTGACCGCATTGGTGGGAAAGCTGCCGCGGCCTTTGATGTCGGGCAGGTCGGCCACCACGTCGGCGAGGGCGGCGGGCGGGATGAAATGCGGCACGACGATATGGGCGAAGGGTGTGGGAGAGATGGGTGTGGCGGCGAGGCGGTCTAGATCGAGCATCGGGAGCATCCTGTTTATCAACCGGGCAGCTTGTGGCATGGCAGCTTGATGAACAAACAGAGCGATGTCGGACTGCTGATCGGCCGCCTTTTCATGGCTGTGTTATTCCTCTGGGCCGGGCTCGGCAAGGTGAGGGGGTGGCCGGGGCCAGTGGGGATGATGCAGGCGGACCATGTGCCATTTCCCTGGCTTGGGGCGATTTTTGCGACTGCGGTGGAGCTGGCCGGCGGGGCTTTGCTGGTTTTGGGCGTGCGGACGCGGATTTTGGCCCTGGCCATGGCGATTTATACGGCGGCGACGACCTATTTTGCCCATCGGTTCTGGTTGTTGCATGGGGCGGCGGTGTTGCCGGCGGAGATTAATTTTTACAAGAATGTCGCCATCATTGGCGGGTTTTTTCTGCTCGCTTCGGCGGGTCCTGGGCGTTTCGCGGTCGATCGGCGCTAGAGTCATCCGACGATTTGTTGCGTTGCAATATAGGCTGGGGTAAGGGCGCGTCATGGATGGCATGAATCAGACACGCGGCGTGATCGGCGCATACCGCGCGCGCATTGCCGCCGGAGAGATCAAGTCGGACCCCGCCCAGGCCTTTGCCGCTGAGCGGTTGCAGGATTTATGGGGTAAATTGCGCGGCTATGACCCGCATCCTAAAGCGCCGCCGAATGGCTGGCTGAGTAAATTGTTGCGCCGGAAGACATTCGACGAAGTGCCCGCTGATTATCCGGGCGGGCTGTATCTGGTCGGTGATGTTGGGCGCGGCAAATCGATGTTGATGGATTTGTTTTATGATGCCGCCGATGTGCCGCGGAAGCGGCGGATCCATTTTCATCAATTCATGCAGGAGACGCATCAGCGTTTTCATCAACTCAGGCGCGAGCATCCTGAGATCGATGATCCGATCCCGCCGCTGGCCGATTTGATTGCCGGTGAGGCGGCGTTGCTGTGTTTCGATGAATTCCAGATTCATGACATTGTGGATGCGATTATTCTGGGGCGGTTGTTCGAGGCGTTGTTCGCGCGCGCGGTGGTGATTGTGGCGACCTCGAACACCACGCCGGATGATTTATACAAGGACCGACCGGGGCGGGATTCCTTCGAGCCGTTCATTGCGCTGATCAAGCAATATATGGATGTGCTGGTGTTGGAAGGCGGCAAGGATTATCGGCGCGCGCGGGTGCATGGCGTGCCGTGCTGGTATGTGCCGGCGGACCGGCGGGCGGAGGCGGCGCTGGATGAGGCGTTTGCGCATTTATCGGAGGATGCGCCGGCGCAGCCTGAAACGCTCGCTGTTCTGGGCCGCAAGCTTGCCGTGCCGCACGCGGCGGCGGGTGTGGCGCGGTTCGATTTCGCCGATTTATGCGCGCGCAATCTGGGGCCGGCGGATTATCTGGCTTTGGCCACCCATTATCATGCGCTGGTGATTGATGGGATTCCGCGGCTGAATCCGGATAATTACGATGAGGCGCGGCGGTTTATCACGCTGGTTGATGCTTTGTATGAGCATCGGACCAAGCTTTATGCCTCGGCCGCGGCAAAGCCTGACGATTTATATCAGCGCGGGGATGGTGCGAAAATGTTTGAGCGCACGGCCTCGCGGTTGGAGGAGATGCAGAGCGACGCGTTTTTGGCGCTGCCGCATCTGACTTAGAATGGAATCCCCGGCCTGGGATGGGCGGCGCAAAATTATTCTTTCGGGGTGGTGCGTCGGCGGAAGGCGTCGAGGCTGACGATTTCGGCGGGGCCCTCGGGCTCGGCGCGGGGGGGTGGGGCTTCGGGTTCGTCCTGGGCGGGTTCGGGCGGTTCGGGGTCTTCGACGTTGAAGCGCAATCCGAAGCGGACTTCGGGGTCGGCGAAGGCTGAGACGGCGGCCAGCGGGATCGACAGGGTTGAGGGGATGCCGGAGAAGGAGAGATTGACGGAAAAACGTTGCGCCACCTTGTCCACTTCGAGGCCGTGGAATTGGTGTTGCAGAACGATCGTCATTTCCTCGGGATATTGCAGCCGCAGCCGTTCGGGGATGGCGACACCGGGATAGTCGGTGCGGAAGGTGATGTAGAAATGATGCCCGCCGGGCAGGCCGACTTGGGCCGCATGGCCGATGGCGCTCAGCACGACATGGCGCAGGGCCTCTTCGGTCCATTGGTCATAGGGCAGCAGTGATTCGGGGATATTGGTGTCGTCTTCGGCCATTTCGTCCTCTTTCCAGACACGGCGCATATCGCGTTCGCGCCGATCCGGCAAACCGATTTCGGTGTTAGAGCATGATCGTTTTACAACGACACGCTCCATGGTCATTTTGTCGATCAATTTCATAGTTTTAGGTCGGGTCGAGTGACCCGGCCTGAGACTATGGTGATCTATTCGCTATTGTCGCGCACCTGGCGTTCGTAATGGCGGTAATATTTATCCGTCACCATGTCGGTTTTGACGATGACCGCGATATCGGTGGTGTTGAATTGCCAGTCGATCACCGCACCGTCGCCGACGAAGCCGCCGAGGCGCAGATAGCCTTTGATGAGGGGCGGCAGGCCGGCGAGGATGCGGCGCGGGTCGAGCAAGGTGGCATCCATGCGGTTCATCTCGACATAGCGGTCGGCGACCGCGCGCGGGCGGATGGCCGGCGGGGCGAGGTGATGCGCCCAGAGATAACTGAGTTCGGCCGACAGTGCGTCGGGGTTGGTGCCGGAGAGGCTGGCGCAGCCGAACATCAGCTCGATGTCATAATGGAACACGTAAGCGGCGATGCCGCGCCATAGAAGCTGCATGACGGCGCGCGAGCGATGGCCGGGATCGACGCAGGAGCGGCCGAGTTCGAGCAGGCGGCCGGGGAAGCGTTCGAGAATGCCGATGTCATATTCATCGGCCGAGTAGAAACGGCCAAAGCGGGCAGCCGCTTCCTGGCGGATCAGCCGGTAGGTGCCGACCACGCCGCGAGCGTCGCCCGCGACGTCGTGATCGATGACCAGCAAATGATCGGCAATGGCGTCAAACTGGTCGCGGTCGCGCTTGCTGCGGGCGGTCTCGGCATCGGCATGGGCGCCCATTTCGGCGTAGAATATGTTGTAGCGCAGGGCCTGGACGGCATCGAGCTCGTCGCTGGTGGTGGCCAGGCGCACGCCCAGATTGCCGGCCCGCAATTCCGCGAAGGCCGGACCCGAGGCGATATCCGCCGCAAGAGGCGCGATCTGGTTCATGTGCGGCCTTGTGACGTATTCTTGGGGCTGGAGTCCAGCGGTTCGGTTTTGTCGGGTTTGCGGCGGCCGAAGAGTTCGATTTTCAAAGCCTCCAGCTCAAATCCGTGGCGTGCCGCGATCCGACGCATCAATATCTCGGCTTCGGGGTCGTCGAATTCAATGACCTTGCCGGTATCGCGGTCAACTAAATGAAAATGATCATG
>NCAP01000101.1 GCA_002255495.1 Rhodospirillales bacterium 20-60-12
GATTTTGGCCGGCATCGCCATCGAAAACGCAGCTTTGCCGGCCTTGATCGTCTGGGAGCTCGAATTGCTCCGCAGCCTCGGATTCGGGCTTGATTTATCATCATGCGCGCTTTCGGGCGCGACCAGCGGGCTGGCTTTTGTGTCACCGAAAACCGGCCGGGCAGTGGCCGAAGCGGCGGCAGGCATCTGGCGTGAGCGGCTGTTACCCTTGCCCGCTTTCCTGGTTGACGAGGGCCCCGCGGACATGGCGGCGTGCCGCGAAGGGCTGCACCTCACCGGATATTTTCTGGCCCGCGACGCGTTCGGCCAACGCCACCGGCCGCTTCCCCAATCCCGCCTGCTTCTTTATGAACTGGTCTCCGATCTTTCACAGAGGCCCTGATTAAATGCCTGACGATTTTGCCGGCCGTATCGATGACACGCGCCTGACCGATGCGCTGTCCGAGCGCTATCTGGCCTATGCCCTCTCGACCATCATGTCGCGCTCGCTGCCGGATGTGCGAGACGGGCTGAAACCGGTTCATCGCCGGCTGATTTATGCCATGCATTTATTGAAGCTCGATCCCGGGGCAGGGTTCAAGAAATGCGCCCGCGTCGTGGGCGATGTGATCGGTAAATATCATCCCCATGGCGATGCGGCGGTGTATGAGGCGCTCGTGCGTCTGGCGCAGGATTTCGCGGCGCGTTATCCGCTGATCGAGGGCCAGGGCAATTTCGGCAATATCGACGGTGATAACGCCGCGGCCATGCGCTACACCGAATCGCGCCTGACCAAGGTTGCGGCGGCCCTTTTGCAGGGCATTGATGAGGATGCGGTGGATTTCCGCCCGACATATGATGGCGAGGAATCTGAACCCGTCGTGCTGCCGGGCGCGTTTCCGAATTTGCTGGCCAACGGCTCCTCGGGCATCGCGGTCGGCATGGCGACATCCATCCCGCCGCATAACGCCGCCGAGATTTGCGCTGCCGCCTTGCTGCTGATCAAAAAGCCCGATTGCAGCGTTGCTGAATTGCTGGTGCATATGCGCGGCCCGGATTTTCCGACGGGTGGCGAGATTGTCGAGGATCAGGCGACCATCCAGCAAGCGTATGAGACCGGCCGGGGCAGTCTGCGCACCCGCGCGCGCTGGGTGCAGGAGCCCGGCAAGAATGGCACCTGGACGATCGTGATTACCGAAATCCCCTATCAGGTCGGCAAATCACGCCTGATCGAGCAGATCGCCGAATTGCTCAACGACAAAAAATTACCTTTGCTCGCGGATATTCGCGATGAAAGCACCGAGACAATCCGTATCGTCATCGAGCCGAAATCGCGCGTGGTCGAGCCCGAGATGCTGATGGCTTCGTTGTTCAAGGCGACAGCTTTGGAAAGCCGCTTCAGCCTGAATATGAACGTGCTCGATGCGCAGCGTTCGCCGCGTGTGATGGGCCTGCGTGACTTGCTCCGCGCCTGGCTTGATCATCGCCACGACATTCTGCAACGGCGTGCGGCCAACCGTCTGGCGGCGATTGCCAAACGTTTGGAGATTTTGGCAGGCTATCTCGCGGTGTTTCTCAATCTTGATGAAGTCATCAGGATCATTCGTGAGGAGGACGAACCCAAACCGGCCCTGATCCGGCATTTCACCCTGACCGACAATCAGGCCGAGGCGGTGCTGAATATGCGGCTGCGTTCATTGCGCCGGCTTGAGGAGATGGAAATCAGGCGCGAGCATGATCAGCTCACTGTGGAGCAAAACAAATTGAACGCGCTGCTCGATAGCGAGCCGGCGCGCTGGAAAGCGATCGCCGGCGAGATCGAGACCATCCGGAAAAATTTCGCCGAACCGCGCCGGACCTCCATCGCGGCTGCTCCCTCGCTGGTCGAGATTGCCACCGAGGCCTTTGTCGAGCGCGAACCACTGACCCTCGTGCTGTCGGAAAAAGGTTGGATCCGCGCCTTCAAGGGGCATTTGCCGACCGACTCCGAGCAAAAATTTAAAGAGGGTGATAGGCTGAAATTATTCCGCCATTGCCAGACGACTGACCGGCTGGCGGTGCTGGCCACCAATGGCCGGATCTACACGCTGCGCGCCGCCGATTTACCGCGCGGCAGGGGCGATGGTCAGGCGATTCGCCTGCTGATCGATCTGGGCAACGAGGATGATATTGTCGCGATTTTCATCCCGCAGGATGAACGCCGCTATTTGTTGATCAATACCGCCGGGCGCGGATTTATCGTCGCGGGCAGTGAACTTGCCGCCGAGAAGCGCACCGGCAAGCAGATCATGACCCTCAAGCCCGGCGAAGAGGTGAAATTATGCGTCCTCGTCACGGGCGATCATCTGGCGATCATCGGCGAGAACCGCAAATTGCTCGTTACACCGATCGACCAAATCCCCGAGATGCAGCGCGGCGCCGGCGTCACTTTGCAGAAATATAAGGATGGCGGCGTCGCGGATGCGAAAATATTCACTCTGGCGGCGGGGCTGACCTGGAAACTGGGCGATAAAACCCGCACCGAGGAGAGGCTGACCGACTGGGTCGGGCCGCGTGCCGCCGCCGGGCGTCTGCCGCCGAACGGCTTTCCCAAATCCGGCCGGTTCGGATCTGGCGAGCAGGATCTATGATCGCTCTGAAATTGCAATTCGTGGGCCGCGCCCGTTTTGGCTGAGCAAATCGCGGCCCGGATACCGATCGGTCTCAATCTGCGCGCGCTATCTTTGCTCGAAGGCCTGCGAGCCGGTGTGGCTATTGCGGTCACGATGGCCGCCGGTTCGATTTTCGGCCTGCCGCAATTAGGCCTTGCCGCTCTGGGGGCTTTGCTGACCTGCTTTGCCGATCCGGGCGGCCCTATCCTGCGGCGCTTACCCGCTTTGTTGGCGTTCGGATTTATCGGTGCGCTGGTGTTCGGCGGCTTCGGGCTGATCCGCAGCTTCGGGCCGCTCATCGTAGTGCCGCTCGCGGTTCTGGCGATTTTTGTCACCAGTTTCGCCCGTATTTACGGCCAGGGGGGTTTGCAGGTTGGCAATTTGCTCTCGGTCGTCGTCGTTCTCGCGCTCGACACCCCGCTGCACACATTCGGGCAGGCGGCGGCGTTGGGTGTGCCATTTCTGGCTGGCTCGCTTTGGGCCACGCTTCTGGCTTTGGCGGTCTGGCGCATCAGGCCCTATGGGCCCGCGCGTCAGGCTTTGGCCAATGTGTCACGAGCGCTTGCCGAACTGGCCTTGGATCTGGCGCGGCTGGCGATGGCAGCTGAATCCGAGGAGTCCTACTCGGCCCATGCCCGTGACCATCGCCGGGCTGTGCGCGAAGCCATCGAGACGGCGCGCGGCATTGCGCTGGATACGTTCCGCAGGCGCGGTGCGGCCAGCCGGCGGGCGGCGCAGCTTGCGGTGCGGCTGGAGAGTTTCGAGCAGGTGTTTTCGCTGATGATCGGCCTGTCCGAGGCGTTGGAACAGGATGAGTTGATGCGCTCGGCGGTCGAACCATCCTTGCGGCTTCTGGCTGGTTGGCTGGCCGCCATCGGGCCGGAAATACAGGCCGACCGATCCTTGGATACGCCACGCAAACGATTGTCCTTGCAGCATTTTCGTGATGAGGTTGCCAAAATCGATGCGGCATCGACGGCCCGGCATTTGTTGGATCGTGCAGCCGAGCGCCTTGCGGTTTTAATCACGGTGTCCGCACCTGCCGGTCAGCGCGCGGGCTTTGCGCCGGCGGAATTGCCTGGGCTCGGGGCGCGCATCCTGGCGCCCATCCAGGCCAATGCGGGGTGGCAATCGGCGGCATTACGGCACGCGGCGCGCGCGGCCGCGGTATCCGCACCCGCCTTCATTTACGCGATGTTCAGCCACAACCCGTATCAGCATTGGATGACCATCACGCTGATTCTGACCTTGCAGCCCTATTTCTCGGCAACCTGGGTGCGCGCGCTGGAACGGATCGGCGGGACTGTTCTGGGCGCGTTCATCGCCGCCGGGATCGGCTATTTCTGTACCACCAAATTATCTCTGGCCGTGACGATGATCCCGCTCACCGTATTTGCCTTCACCATCAGAGGCATCAGCTACGGCGCGTTCATTGCCGCATTGACGCCGATGATCGTACTCTTGATAGAGCAATTCTATCCCGGCTCGAATGATTTGCTGATCGCCTTAAACCGGGTGGCCTTCACCCTCGTCGGCGGCCTGATGGCGGTGGCAGGGAATTTGCTGCTCTGGCCGGGCTTTGAACATAACCGGCTCGATGCTGCCCGGGCGGCGGCGATGGCAGCGCACGCGGCCTATATCGATGCCGCTTTCGCCGCCTTGCTCAATAACGGCGGAATCCCCGAACCGCAGCGCCGGGCGGCCGGTCTGGCCAGTAATAATTTTGAAGCTGGGTTGTCGCGCGCGCTGCTCGAACCTCATCGCGGCCGGGACGCGACGCTGGAGCGCTGCATGGTCACCGATGCCGCCTTGCGCCGGATGGCTGGCCGACTCGCGGTTCTGCTGCTTGATCGTCCGACAATCGTGCCCGACGACCATCCGGCCTGGCTTGCCTGGCGGAATTGGCTGATCCAGGCGCTGACTGATCCGGCGGGCCTGGCACCGCGCCCGGCTCTGCCGGCGGGCCAAGGGGTGGAGCCCGGACATGATGCCTTGACGCGGCTGGCCCGGCAGGCAGAACTAACGATTGGAGGGTCCTTATGACTGATTCGGGCAAACCCAATATCGCTGTGCGCGCCATTGAAACAACTTTGTTCGGCGCACGCTGGCTGCTGGCGCCACTTTATTTGGCCATGGTCGTTCTGCTCGCCTTGCTGGTTGCTCGTTTCGTTCTAGATCTAATCCATGTCGCGCCGACCATTCTCACGATGGACGATAATCAGGTCATCATGGCGGTTCTGTCGTTGATCGATTTATCGCTCTCGGCCAATCTTGTGGTGATTGTTATACTATCGGGCTATGAAAATTTTGTCGCTCGCATCGCCTTGGCCGAGGGCGATTTGCGGCCGGCCTGGATGGGCAATATCGATTTCACCGGTCTGAAACTGAAATTACTCGGCTCGATCACGGCCATCGCCGCGATCCATTTGTTACGCGTCTTTCTCGAGGTCCGCACCGAACCCGACCGCGTGGTGATGTGGCAAATGGCGATGCTCTTTGCCTTCGTGCTCACCGGCTTGCTGCTCGCTCTGACCGATAAAATCTCCGGCGAGCATTGAGCTTGGTGCCAGCGCTAAAATTATCGGCCTTGCGCTTTGCCTATCGTGGTGAGGCTGAAGTGGTCGCCGGGCTTGATCTGACTGTCGCACCTGGTGAGTTCTACGCGTTGCTCGGGCCGAATGGTGCCGGCAAAACCACCAGCCTGCGCCTGATACCGGGGCTTTTGAAGCCGCAATCGGGCAGCATCCAAGTCTGCGGGATCGATGCCGTAGCCGATTCCATCGAAGCGCGGAAAATCATAGCCTGGCTGCCCGACGAGCCGATGCTCTATGATGCGTTGACGCCGCTTGAATATCTTGAATTTGTAGCCGGCCTGTGGGGCATCGATGCCCGGATTGCCCAGGCGCGGGCTGAAATCCTGCTCAATGAGCTTGATCTGTGGGGCCAGCGCGACCAACGCTGCGGCAGTTTTTCACGCGGCATGAAACAGCGCGCCTGCCTGGCCGGCTCGCTGATCCATGAGCCGCGTCTGCTGCTGCTCGATGAGCCGCTGACCGGCCTTGATGCCGCCATGGCGCGGCGGGTGAAAGCCATGTTGCGCGCCCGCACTCAGGCCGGCGCCGCGGTGATTCTGACCACCCATATTCTCGATGTCGCCGAACGCATGGCCGACCGGATCGGCATTTTGCATCACGGCCGCAAAATCGCCGAGGGGAATTTCGCCGAACTGGCCGGCCAGGCCTCACACGGCAATACCACGCTGGAGGATGTGTTTCTCGATCTGGTCGAACGCGGCATGGTGGAATGAAAGCGGGCTCGCTGCCCTGGCTGTTGCGTTTTGAGCTGAAATCGATGCGCTTCAGTCTGCCGAAAATCGGCTATTTATTCCTCGCCATCATGATCATTCTGCCGGCTCTGATCGAGGGGCTGTGGCCGGCCCCGCAACTGGCCGCCCTGCCGGCGCAGACCACCCCGCTGATGTTGGTCTATGGCACGCTGGTGCTGTTTTACGCCTGCGTTATTAATTTGGGGGCGTCGCTGGTCGGCGCCCAGGAATCCTTGGCTGCGCGGCATGATTTCGATTTGCTGCTGGCATCGCCGGCGCGCGGCCGGGCGATCCTGGGCGCACGATTGATCGGCGTGTTCGTCCGTGCCCAAGGCTTGCAGGCCATGATCGGGTTTTTCCTGCTGCTCTGGCTTCTCGCCGATGGCCAGCTGCGCTGGCTGATTGGCTATTTGGTGCTCACCGCCGTGGGTTTCGCCATGACCGGCCTCGCCGTGATGCTGTTTCTTCTGCTCAGCCTCTCGCTCGGTCCCGTCGGCGGTGCGCGGGTGGCCGGCATTGTCGGCAAAACCCTGATCGTCAGTTCCGGCGTCATCGGCTCGCAAATCGCCCTGCTGGTTCTGCATCCGTCGCTGACCGAGATTCTCGCAAAATTCGCCATCATCGGCGCAAAAGGCGGGCTATCCTGGCAGGGGCTCACGCTGGCGCCTGCGCGCGGGCTGTTTGGTGCGCCCGGGCCGGCTATGTTGGTCGGGCTGCTCGGCTTGGCCTTGTTTGCTCTGCCCGCCCGCCTGATGGCCGGCCCGTTCCGCACTGTGCTGACTGAATCGGCCAATCTGGGGCAAGGGACCAGACGGCGGTCATCGACCCGGATATTCACTTTCCGGACCGCTCTGTTCCTGGCGATCTTACGCAAGGAATGGCGCTGTCTGCGGCGCGACCGCATGACTTGGCAGCGGGTGATCAGCTCCATCCTTATGATGATCCCCGCCTTGCTGTTTCACAACGGCCCTTTGACACCGCATTTCTACGCCTTGCGCGCCGCACTCGCAGCCATCTGGCTGCCTGGCAATATCATTGGCATCGTCATGGAACGCGTCGGCGTGACCGACGAGCAGAAACTGGTTCTAGCCATTGCCCCGCACGCGCCGCGCACGCTCGCTGCACAAAAATATGGTGCCGCCCTGATGATCACCCTGGCATTGGTGGTGCCACCTGTCGCATGCGCGCTCGCGCTGTTCCCGCTTTATGCCGGCGCCGCTGTCATCGGCATGGTGTCCAATTGTACATTGCAGACATTGGCTGTGCCGAAGCTCGCTGCATTCGGCCGGTTTCTCGGCTTCGCCCCTGACCATGCCGGGCCGCGCCTGATTATTTTTATTTTCCAAACCCTGATGTCGGGCCTTGTGGCTGGTTTGGTATATGTCTGGATATCCTCTCGTTAACCAGGATTTTACGTAACCACCCTAAAACGACCATCGGCTGCTGCCGGTTTGGCCTTACAGGCGGCGGCCATGATCATTGGCCGGGCGTGAGCCTGTCTGCGAAAGGAAGTTTATGTCCGGTACAATCGCGCTCAACCCCGCAACACCGACCATCATTACAACCTCCGGTTCGTACGATGTAACGCTCGGGCAGCTAGGCGGCAGTCTCCAGGTCACAGGTGCCGGGGTCACCGTGGATGTCGCGATCGCCGGATTTGGCGCCGGCGATGTTATCCGTGTCGATACCGGTGCCGAATTGATTGTCGATTCGATGCAGAATTTATCGCTGCTGACCGGCTTCACCATCGGCAATGAAGGCACATTGGCGTTTGCCGCAGGGGTCAATTCAGCCCTCGGTGCTGCGGTCGATTTCGCTGGCGTGGGCACGCTGATCACCGAGCCTGGCTTCAGCACCGGCTTGCTCGGTGCCGGGATCGGCGGTTTCGGCGTCGGTGACGTGATCGATCTGCAAGGCGTGCCCTACAGCTCAACCGGCGAGACGGTCTCGCTGCTGGGCGGCATTTTGAGCATCAATGATAACGGGTCATTGACGTCTCTGACCCTGAATAATCCGGTCATCCCGACCGGCGACGTGTTTCATCTGGGCCAGGATCTGAAAGGCGGCTTGTTGCTCTCCTTGGCGCCCGCACCGCCGCCCACCTCGCCATGTTTTTGTGCCGGCACCATGATCGCAACGCAGCAAGGCGACGTCGCGGTCGAACATCTTGCGATTGGTGATCAAGTCAAAACCCTGAGCGGCGCGTTCAGGCCGATCAAATGGATCGGTAAACGCAGCTATCGGGCGAGTTTCGCTGCCGGCAATCCGGACATTCAGCCGGTGCTCGTGCGGGCGGGCGCGCTCAGCGACAACGTGCCTAGTCAAGATCTCTATGTCTCGCCGCTGCATGCACTTTATTTACTGAACATGCTGATCCCGGCGGCCAATTTGATTAATCATCAGAGCATTTGCCGGGCACCGGAGGTGGACCCGATCGATTATTTCCATATCGAGCTTGCCACTCATGACGTGATTTTCGCCAACGGTGCGCCCGCCGAAAGCTTTCTCGATTGCGACTCGCGGATGTTGTTTCATAACGCGGCCGAATTTGCCGCTCTATATCCGCATGATCTCGCTCCAAGTTGGGATTTCTGCGCCCCGCGCGTCCAGGAAGGCCACCGGCTGGACATGGTGCGCGCGGCTTTGGCCCTGCGCGCCGGCATCGAAATGGGCGCCATGGTCGGTCAAACCGGCCCCCTGCAAGGCGCTATCGATCAGGCCGGATGGGAGCGGATATCCGGTTGGGCTTTCATGCCCGAATCGCCTGAAAGCCGGGTCCGGCTCACCATTCATGACGGCGATGTGTATCTCGGCGAGGTAACCGCCAACAGGTTCCGCCGCGATCTGGCTGAGGCGGGCATGGGCGATGGGCGGTGCGGCTTTGAATTCACCTTCCCACGCCGCCTCGCGCCGACGGACCGGCACGATCTACGCATCGCCCGCGCGTCCGACGCTGCGCCCCTGAGCGGTTCACCGCTCCTGCTCGACCCCGCATGTCGGTTCAGCCCGACGCTCGAAGCTGACCTGGAACAATTATTGGCCCGCGGGTTGCGGGCCGCTCAAATCGATCAGAATGGCCGCGCCGATCTCGACCGAATGATGGCTTTCTTCGGACGGCAAATGGAATTGATCGGGCAGGCACGCACTGGCGTGATCAGCACGCTCGACCAACGAGGTCCGGCCAAAACAGCTTTGATCATCGATGACGAATTGCCTCATATCAACCGTGATGCCGGGGCGCAGGCAGTATTCAGCCATGCGCTGTCATTGGTCAGGCTTGGATATCGGGTCAGTTTATGCCCGGCCCGCCAATCTGCGAGCGATGCAGCACTCGCCGCCAGCCTGGCCTGCCAAGGCGTTGATATATTGACCGGTCTGAAAGTCGAACAGGTATTGCGCGCCGCACCCGACCATTTCGACCTCGTTTATCTGCACCGTCTGAGCAACGCCGCCGCCTATGGCGCGTTGGCGCGGCAGACCCAGGGCCGCGCGCGGATACTATTCAGCCTTGCCGATTTGCACCATCTGCGCCTCGCCCGGCAGGCATGCGTCAGCCAGGAGGCCGATCTGATGGGGCAAAGCCGAGCGGCCAAGGCCCAGGAAATCTGGGCTATGCGTTTGGCCGACGCGGTCATCACCCATTCCCCGGCCGAAGCCGCTTATCTGGCGCGCGAAGTGCCGCAGGCCGAGAGCCATATCGTGCCCTGGCATGCTCATGTGTCTTCTATCAAAGCCGGCTTCGCAGAGCGGGTCGGCATCGTCATGGCCGGCTATGGCAGCCATATTCCCAATCAGGACGGCGTGCTCTGGCTGCTTAATCACGTCATGCCCATTGTCTGGCAGAGCCTGCCTGCCATGCCGGTGCTGATCGCCGGCGCTCATTGGCCCGATATAGCGGAATACGGCACCAATCCCCGGGTCCGGCACCTTGGTCACGTGGCTGACCTGCATGATCTGTTTAGCCGCGTGCGGTTGAGTGTCGCGCCGCTGCGGTTCGGCGCGGGTCTAAAGGGCAAGGTGCTCGATAGTCTGGCTCATGGCCTGCCCTGCGCCATGACTTCGATTGCCGCAGAAGGTTTTGCTTTGCCCGACATGCTGCGCGCCTGCATCGCGGATGATCCGGCGGCGCTGGCGGCGATCATCATCAAGCTGCACGAGGACGAGGCACTGAACCGCAAACTCGCCCGCGCCGGCCGCGCTTTGGTGAGGCGGGATTTCAGCGAAAAAGCGGTGGACCAGGCGATGTGCTGTGCGCTGGGCGGGCTCGCTCAGCTCAGCAATTCAAATGGTCCGCCTTTGGCCAAGGCACGCTGATAGGCGGGCCGCGCTTTGATGGTGTTGAGAAAGCGGGCCAAATTGGGAAATCCGCCTGCCGGCGCGCCCCGCGACATCGATGCCTCAACCGGGAAGCTCATCAGAATATCCGCCCCGGTGATCTGTGTGCCAGCGAACCACGGTGTCGCGCCCAAAGTCGATTCCCATAATGTCATCAACGCGCCGATATTCGGGTCGAGGAATTTGCTCATCACCCCCTTGCTAATCGCGCGGGCCACCGGCCGGATC
>NCAP01000102.1 GCA_002255495.1 Rhodospirillales bacterium 20-60-12
GCGCAGTTCGCAGCCAAACCGGATGTGCAGAAAATTCTCGCGGTGCCTGCCGGTTTTGCACTGGAAACCGAGCGGGTACGCGGCCAGGCCTGCCAGTTTCGGACGGCCTATGATTTGAATCTCTGGCCGATCCGTATTGAGAGCGTGAAATTATCCGGCCAGCCCTTTGTGGCCCCGCCCAATAAACTGGCCGCCGGGGCGGCCGCCTGTTTGCGCATTGTGCTGAGCAGCCTCAATCCGGCGGTCAATATGTCGATGCTCGGCATCGATCAATTGCGGATTTTTCTGCGCGGTGGTTCGACGGTGGCGCAGCCTTTGTTTGAATTACTGGCCGCTCACGTCAATTCGGTCGCGCTCGCTGATTCACCAGGTGACCCGCACCCGGTGTTATTGCCCGCGAGCGCGATCAGCCCGGTGGGGTTTGCGGCGAATGAGGCATTGTTGCCCTGGCCCGCACGGAGTTTTACGGGGTTTCGGCTGCTCAGCGAATATTTCGCCTTTCCCGATAAATTCATGTTTCTCGACATCGCCGGTCTGGATCAGAAAAGTCTGGTGTCGTCACAGAACCGCATGGAGATTTTTGTTTATTTGAACCGCAGCAAGGCCGAGTTGGAACGCGCTGTGGGTGCCGAGCATATCGCCATCGGGTGCACGCCGATCGTTAATTTGTTCGAGCAGCAATGCGAGCCGGTTAAAATCAATCATAGCGATATTGAGTATCGTGTGGTGCCCGACGCGCGCCGCTCGGGCGGCATGGAGGTGTGGGCGCTGAACGATGTACGGGCGGTTAAGCAGGATGGCTCGTCGCGCCCCTGGCGGCCATTTTATCGACTGACCCATGGCGACCAGAGTGCCGAGGCGGCAAGCGGCTTCTATCAGGAGATCAGGCGTGACGCGCCGGGGGCATTAGGCGGCTCAGAGACCTATCTGGCGCCCTTTGAACCCGACTTCGACCCGACCCAGAAATCCGATGACGTGCTCTCGGTGAATGCGACATGCCTCAATCGCGATTTGCCGGCCGATTTACCGTTTGGCGGCGGGCATCCGGTGATCAATACCGTAACGCCGCATGATGCGGTGGCCTCGATCACCTGCCTGACACCGCCGACCGCGACCTTACGAGCGAGCTTGCGTGAGCGGGGCGCATGGCGATTGATTTCGCATTTATCGCTCGGTCATTTGTCGGTGGTCGGCGGTGCTTCGGGAGCGGCGGCCTTGAAAGAAGTGCTGCGGCTTTATGACCGGGCGGATACGGCGGAGACCCGTGCGGCCATCGAATCAATCCTGGCTGTATCATCGCGCCCTGGCACGGCGCGGGTGCCGGGCAGCAGGTTGGGCAGTTTTTGTCGCGGGCTCGATGTGAGCATCGAGTTCGATCCGCGTGCTTATCAGGATGCCGGCCTTTATGTTCTAGGCTCGGTGCTGGAACGGTTTTTAGCACTGCACGCGACGGTCAATTCATTTGTCCGCACCACGGTGCGGCTGCGCGGGCGGATCGACCCGGCGGCGAAATTCCCGCCGCGTGCCGGTGCACGCAGCCTGCTGTGACAATCGTGAGCCGATGACGCCGCTCGATTATTTACGCCGCCAGCCGCATCGGTTTTCCTTCGATGCGGCGGTGCGATTGCTCTGGCGACAAGCGGGTGCTGCCGATCCGGGTGAGGCGATCGATTTCGTCAGCCAACCAACGCTTGTTCATCCGGTGGCGGAAGTGGAAGCCGCCGAACCCGCCACGCCTGGTAAGCGGGCACGGATGACCAGCCGGTTGATCGGTCTGGTTGGGCCCTCGGGGATGCTGCCGCGCTGGTATACCGAATTGGTCGCGCAATCAGTGCGGGCGCGGGCGCCGGCGATCGGTGATTTTTTTGACATGATTGCGCAACGGTTGATCGGCCATTTCGCCTGGGCCGGCGCCAAATACCGCCCCGCGCGAGCGGCGGAACTGACCCATATGCGCGACCCTGAAGCGATCGATCCGCTGGGTGGGGTTCTATTGGCACTGGCCGGCCACGGCACGTCGCATATGGTTGACCGGCTCTCGGTCGGCCCCGAAGCGTTACAGCATTATGCGGGATTTTTCGCAGCCCGGCCGCGCTCGGCGGATCGGCTGGCGGCGTTGGCGTCGGACTGGCTGGGACGGCCGGTGGAATTACATGAATTCATCGGTGTATGGTTGCCGATTTCTCCTGACCAGCGCAGCAAAATGCCCAATGGGCGGTTGGCGGGGCGCTTCAACCAATTGGGGCTGGATGTTGCGGCCGGTGTGCGCGCTTATGATCCGCAAGCGCGGTTTGTGCTGCGGATCGGGCCGCTGAACAAAAATGAATTCGAGGCGTTGCTGCCAGACCGTGAGGCTTTGGGAAAATTTGTCTCGCTGATCCGTGCTTATGTCGGGATGGAGCTTGATTTCGCCGTTAATCTGGTATTGGCGCGCAGCGAAATTCCGGTTCTGCAATTAGGAGGAAAGGCCGCCCCGCGGCTGGGCTGGACCAGTTGGCTGCCGGCGCCGAACGCGGGATATGGCGGCTATAAGCCCGCCGACGAGGCGATATTCAGCGCCAGCCTGGTCGAGCTGGTTGCGGACAGAAAGGGAGTTTGAGATGAGTGGCTGGGGCAGCGGCTATATTACCGATATTGCCTATATTCCGGGGTTTTATCAGGCACAAATGCAATCGACGATGGCGCTGGCGGCTTTACTGAGCGGCAAGAAAGCCCGGCTCGTGGGCCGCCATGAAGCCTATCATTATGCCGATATTGGTTGCGGACTTGGTATGTCGGCGCTGATTGTGGCGGCGGCCAATCCGGGCTGGCAGGTGACCGGACTTGATTTCAACCCTGCCCATGTTGCCGCCGCCCGCGAGATGGCGCGCCAGACCGGGCTGAGCAACATCAGTTTTATTGAAGCGGATTTCACGAATTTTGCCGAGAGTACGGCCTGTCAGGCGCTGCCCGAGATTGATACGGTGAGCATGCACGGCGTGTGGAGCTGGGTGGCGCCAGCGGTGCAGGATGGCATTTTGCGGCTCCTGAACGCAAAATTGGCGGCCGGCGGTTTGATGCATGTGAGCTATAATGTGCTACCCGCCTGGCGTGGCGCCCTGGGCTTGCAGCGCTTGATCCGCGAGGCAGGATTGCGCCATGGCGGGCGCAGCGACAAGCAGGCCAGAGCAGGGGCCGATATTGCAGTCAGGCTGGCAAAAGACGAAGCCGGCAGCAAATTTCTGGAGGGCATGGGCAATGTGCTGCTCGATCGGATCGGCAATTTGCCGGTGCCCTATCTTGCTCATGAATTCATGAACCGGCATTGGGCGCCGTGTTTTCATCTGGATGTGGCGGAGCGGTTTGCCAGCGCCAAGATGGTCTTTGTCGGCTCATGTCAGATGCTCGATAATTTTCCGCAATTATCGCTCAGCGAAGGACAGCGGGCGATTTTGCAGGAATTCGACGATCCTGGCATGGCCGAACTGATCAAGGATTTATGCATGGGCCGCAGCCTACGTAACGATGTGTTCATGCGCGGCGCGGTCCCGATGCCGCTGGCGCAGCGCGATGCGGCGCTGCTCAGCATGACGGTGGCGTTGAGCAAGCCGCGTGCGGAATGCAAGCTGGAGTTTGATACGATCGGTGGCACGGCGAGTTTAAGCCCAAGCTATTATGAGCCGGTATTCGACCGGTTGAGCCAGGGACCGGCGACGATTGAAGAATTGCTGGCGCTGCCCGATCTGGTTGGCCGGCGGGATAACCCGGCCGAATTGATCGGCGTTTTGATGGGCACCAATCAGGCGGTTCTGGTACCCAATCCAGGGGCGCCGATGGACCGCCGGTGTACCGCGCTCAATGCGGCAAGCGTGACCCAACGCGGCGGAGACATTGGGGAGACCGGCATAGGCTTTGCGGTGCCGGCCTTGGGCGGCGGGTTCGCAATTCCAGGCATTGCAGCCATCGCCGTGCTCAACCAGCAGGCGGCGCTGTCGGACGAGACGCCGGGGCTGGTGTTGCAACGGCCCAGTCCGCCGACGATTGATCGCTGGATCGACCAATTGGAGCCGGCTGCCGATGACGCAAGGCGCGGCGAGTTTATGACGGTTTTCCGGAAATTCTTTGATGAGTTTGCCCCGGTGCTCAATGATCTGGGCATTCCGTGTTGATTGGGTTATGAATATATCAACTCGCATGAGACGGTCGCTCAAAATATGTTTCAGGCTTACGCGATGACATCAACGTCTCGGCATTCTCGGCAGGGACAGACACAGGAGAAGTCTATGCAAAACCGCATCACACAGGCCGCATTGCTGGGGTTGGGCATTGCTTTGGTCGGCTCGGCCGCCCAGGCACAGCAAACGCCATCGGCCCAGCAGATCATCAATGCCTTGAAGCCGACCGGCACAGTCAGTGATACGACGCGCGGGATCCGCCCCTTGCCGCCTGGCCCAGGTGGGGTGGAAGCGGCACCAATGGCGACCAAGCCGATGGGTTCGAACGCGATGGCACCGATGAAGCCGCAGGGTCAGGGCGAAGCGATGGCGGCCCCATCCAGCCCGTCAGTGAACCTGAATGTCGATTTCCAGAGCGGTTCGGCGCAATTGACGCCGCATGCGATGCAGTCGCTCGACCAGCTTGGTCAGGCGCTGACCAGCTCGACGCTGGCTGATTATCGGTTCAAGATTGTCGGGCACACGGATACGGTGGGAACGCCGGATGCCAATAAGGCCCTATCCGAAGCCCGCGCTCAGGCTGTTGAGAGCTATCTCGAATCAAAATTCAATGTTCCGGCCGCTCGGCTGGCGGCTTTGGGTGTTGGTGAGAGTGACCTGATGGTGAAAACCCCGCCGCAAACACCCGACCAGAAAAATCGCCGCGTCGAGATTATTAATCTCGGCCATTAAATCTTTACGGCCATGTCGGGGGGACATGGTGCAGATGACACAATAAGATTAAGGCCGCCGGCACCAAGCCGGCGGCCGCGATGGCTGTTATGGGCTGGCGGCGGCATTTGTTTGCTGGTGATTTTTGCTCTGGCAGGGTGGTTTTTGAGTGCACATGCCAGACCTATGAAACTCGCCGATGAGGCGCAGATTGATGCCCATGTGGCACGGCATCTGACGATATTTCGGTATCGGTCCGACCCCGCGATTATCGTGCTCGATTTCCCTGATCTGCATGAGCAGGGCCTGATGTTGGACCGGCTTGCAGCCTTGATTGAAAAGGCCGGCGAGCCGCGTGATCGGGTGCTTGATGATGGGCAATTCAAAAGCGCGTTAGCCGCGGCCCATGAGACGGTGGGGACATATTATTATGGCCATGACTACCCGGCATCGGCCATTGATTTGTTTTTTCGTCTGGCCGCACGCGACAGCATTGTTCTGAACCGCCAGGAGAAAATGCTGCGAGCCCTCGCCGATCGGTTGGGCTGGGACAAGCAAGGGGCGGTGGGCGCTGTGATTTCGGTTCCAGCAGCAGGCCCAGGGCACCGAATTGATCAAAGCGAGCGGGCGGTGATTTTGCATCATGAATTGTCGCACGGGGCGTTTTTTACCGACGCCGCCTATCGCGCCTATGTGGCGCGATTCTGGACGACGACGTTGAGCCCTGCGCAGCGACAGGATTTTCGAACGTTTCTGGGCAGTGAAGGCTATGATATGAACGACGATATTTTAATGATGAACGAAATGCAGGCTTATTTGATTTTCACCCGCGATCGGCGCTTTTTTGATGCAGCGGCAGTGAATATGAGCGAGGTGGACGTGCAAAGCCTGCGCCGGCAATTCATCGCCGGCATGCCCGATTTCTGGCTGCGCGGCCTGGCGACCGAAACGGTGCCGGGGACGAAGGTCAATTGACGGGCGGCGGCTGTGTTAGATCAATACGTGTTGAGATTGAATCATAAAGTTCAATCTCAACACATATCTCTAACCAAACACCATGTTGTCGCGATTATCCTGCATCAGCTTGGATAATCCTGAAATGCTGACGAATCCCAATCCGCGCGGCATGGCGGTATCTTCATCGGGTGTGATATCTTTATATTTGGCGCTTGATACTTTTTCCCATTTACCGGCGGGTTTGCGAATTTCCACGCTGGCGACCGTGGCTTTGAGCACGAGCCGGACGATGGCTTCGTTGGGCCGGGCAGGTTTGGACAGGCTCGGAAAGCCACCGATCATTTTCCAGCCATTTTTCAAAGCCCACATGGTAATCTCTTCATTGGTCATGTTTCTGCTCCTTTATCATGATAAACGCAGTTTTCCAGGAAAAAATTAACCGTTTTGAAATCAACCCGAACCAGAATGGACAAGCGGCCAAACCGGCCGCTTGTTCGAAGGGAAAATCCCATGCTCGATGCACGCTCATTCGACCTCCGCTCTTGTTCCGCTGCCGAACCGGCTTTCATCGCACCTTTGACGAGGCTGGTTCTGTCGGACCGGCTGATTACACTGGCTCAGGAAGCCGAACGCGCAGGCCTCGCCCCCACTGCGCATCGGTTGGTCAAACTGGCGTTGAAAATCTATGATCGGTGACCGGCTGTGCGTAACGCGGCCAGGCTGACGATGGCGCTGCCATCGGGGGCAAAATTCTCGGGCGCCAGCCACGCTCGCAAAGCTGCAGCGCAAACCGGCCATTCATCGGTCAGAATACTATACATTGCAGTATCCCGCCGGCGCCCTTTGACGATTTGATGTGCGCGCAGAATCCCCTCGAACGTAAAGCCCAGCCGCTCGGCCGCCCGCCGTGAGCCTTCGTTCAAGGCGTTGCATTTCCAGACGAGCCGGCGATACCCCAGATCATCCGCCGCCATGGCCAATAATAAATACATCGCCTCGGTCGCGGCACGGGTGCGCTGCAGAGCCGGCGAAAACCAGATATTGCCCAACTCGATCGCGGCGTTCGCCGGCTCGATCGACATGAACGACAACCAGCCCGAGGCCAAGCCGGTTGTCACCGGCCGAACCGCCCACACCGCGCTATCCTGCGCGGCGGCCCAGGACCCGATGAAGCGCTCTAAATCAGGCCGCGCGGCAAAGGGGCCATAGCCCATATAGGCCCAGCTTGTTTCAGCCCCCCGCGATGCGTCCCACAAATCGCCGACATGTCGGCGATGCAGCGGCTCTAGAACGACATAGCGGCCGCGAATGATCTGCCGGACCGGCAGGCCGCGTGGTGCATCATCGACCTCTGGACCCAGTTCCATACTGGACTAGCCACGCAGCCGGGCGACGGTGGCGGTTGTGGAGTGCCCGGGCAGAAGTTCGGCCAGAAGGATTTTGCCGCCCCATGATTCGACATCGCGCGCGCCGACAACCTGATCATGCGTATAGTCTGCGCCTTTGACCAGCAGGTCGGGCTTGATGGCGCGCAGGGCGTTCAGCGGTGTGTCCTCATCGAACACGACGACCAGATCGACGCTGGCGATGCTGGCCAGAACGGCCGCACGGGCAGCTTCGGTGGTGATCGGCCGGGAATTGCCTTTCAGACGGCGGACGGATGCATCGGAATTCATCCCGACGATCAGGCGGTCGCAGGAGGAGCGGGCTTGTTCGAGAAGATGGGTGTGGCCGGGATGCAGCAGATCGAAGCAGCCATTGGTAAAGCCGACGCGCCAGCCGCGCTGGCGCCAGCGTTCGGCGGCTTCGGCGGCGGCGGCCAGCGGCACGACCTTGCGCAGCGCACCGGCCGTGCTGGTCAGGGCGGCGAGCAGATCGCTTTGCCGGGCGACCGCGGTGCCGACTTTGCCAACGACGATGCCGCCGGCAATATTGGCCAAGCGAGCGGCGAGCGGCAGGTCGATATTGGCCGCGATGGCGGCGGCCAGCACCGCGACGACGGTATCGCCAGCACCGGATACATCGAATACTTCGGCAGCTTCGGCGGGGTAATGGCGGATCAGATGAGGGGTGATCAGGCTCATGCCATCCTCGGAGCGGGTGACGAGCACGGCGCCGAATTGATGTTCATGGAGCAGGAACTGCGCGGCCAGGACCAGATCCGCCTCGGTATCGACCGGCATGCCGGTTGCCTCGGCCAGCTCCCGGCGGTTTGGGGTGATGATATCGGCACCGGCATAGCGGTCGTAATGTGTGCCTTTGGGATCGACAATGACAATGCGGCCCAGTGATTTGGCGGTGGCGATGAGCTTGCCGGCCAAAGCGCCATCGAGCACGCCTTTGCGGTAGTCCGACAGGATGGTGACCGAGGTGGCGGCCATGGCATCGGTCGCGATGCGGAGCAGCCGGTCCGCCAATTTCTCGGGCAAGGGCATAATTTCCTCGCGGTCGGCGCGAATCAGATGCTGGCCCTGGGCGATATAGCGGGTTTTGACCGTGGTGGTGCGGCTGCCTTGGACCAGGAGCCAGGGTTCGACATTCGGCTGGCCGCCGATCAGGGCGGTGAGGTCGGACCCGGCCTGGTCGTCGCCGACGACCGAGACAAAGGCGGCGGCGGCTTCGAGCGAGGTGAGGTTCCGCACCACATTACCAGCCCCGCCAGGCATGGCGATTTCGCGGGCTACGGTGAGGATCGGCACGGGCGCTTCGGGGCTGACCCTGTTGACGCTGCCATAGACATAGCGGTCGAGCATCAGATCGCCGATAACGAGCACGCTGGCGCGGCTGAGTAAAGGGATGGCGGCGGCGAGCGCGGTCTGCTGATCCTCATCGATGATGTTCATGACTCTCGGCTAATCCGCCGCGCGGCTTTCGGCAAGATCAAGATAGCCTAATTGGCGCATCCTGATTATTGAGGGGGGATGAGCGAACTCCCTGCCTTTCTTGATCGCACCCGGCCAGAGGTCCCCGACCTTGCCGTGCCGCGCGGCGTCACGCCGTTTTTTTTACCCCGTTTACCGGTGCGCGGCCGTCTGGTGCGGCTCGGGCCCTTGGCCCACACGATGTTGATGCGCCATGACCATACGCCGCCGGTCCGCGCGCTGCTGGGCCAGGCCCTGGCGCTGGCGGCGGGATTATCCACGGCTTTGAAGTTTTCGGGCTCGTTCTCTTTGCAGGCGAAGGGCGATGGGGCGGTGCCGATGCTGATTGCCGATTGCACCGAAGCCGGGGCCTTGCGCGGCTATGCCCGCTATGATGCGGAAAAAGACAATCTGGCAACCAGCGCGCGCGGATTGCTGGGCGATGGATATTTGGCCTTCACCGTGGATCAGGGACCCGATACCGAGCGGCAGCAAGGGATCGTCTCGTTGGAGGGTGAGAGTCTGGCGGAGATGGCGCGGCATTATTTTGATACGTCGGAGCAATTGCCCGGGGCGATTTTTCTGGCGGCCGGTGAAACGCCCTCCGGCTGGCGGGCCTCGGCGTTGATTCTGGAGCGCATTGCCGGCGCCGGCGGCATTGACCCGAGCCTGAACGAGACCGAGCAGGACGAGGCCTGGCGCACCGCGCATATTCTGGCCATGACGATTACCGAGGCTGAGCTGCTCGACGATGCGCTGACACCTGAGCGGCTGCTGTATCGGCTGTTTCATGGAGAGGGGGTGGCGGTCGATCGGCCGCGGCCTTTGGCTTATGGCTGCCGCTGTTCGCGGGCCCGGCTGGCCGATATTCTAGAGGGATTCGACCAGGATGACCTTGATCACATGTCCATCGACGGCGACATCGTGATGACGTGCGAGTTCTGCAATTTCGATTTCCGCTTTCCGCGCATCAGCGTGCAAGGCCGAAAAACCGAGGAGTCGTGATGAAATTAGGTCCCTGTCTGGTTGTTCTTTTGCCCCTTCTGCTGGCCGCGTGCGGTGGTGATACGCCGCCGCCGCACAGTTTTCCGGCCCTGCGATATAGTTATCTGCCGCCTATTACACTCAAGGTGGCGAGTATCAATGTTGAAGATGACTATCTCCCCGGGCCTGGCAGTGCCGAGATGATCGGCCTCGCGCCTGAGGCGCCGGCGACTGCCTTGACCCAGATGGCGCAAGATCGCCTCGTTGCCAATGGCAGCCCCGGTACGGCGACGTTTGTGATCCGCCGGGCCTCGCTCGATCAGACCGGCGATATGCTCAATGGGACGATGGATGTTGAGCTGAATATCCGCACCAGTGACGGCACGCGGGTCGGATTTGCAGATGCCTCAGTGTCACGCAGCCAGACAGCGCCGGACGTGGGCGCCAGCCAGGCCGAGATTAAGGCGGCGCTGTATGATCTGACTAAGAAATTGATGGATGCGATGAATGTCGAATTGCAATATCAGATCCAGCGTAGCCTGCCCGAGTGGCTTGCAACCGCGCCGGATGCCGCCACTCCGCCGCCGTCAGCCAGCGGCATAGCCGCACAGCCTTTGCAGCCGCCGGGCGGCAGCCTGCATCAATAGGCTGTTTGTCGCCTGACGATGTGAATCACTTATGTTGAGTCACGGCACTCAACATAAGTGATTGCCTGAATTGCTTAGATCAATATTGGTTTAGATGGAGTCACTTGGCTCCAGGTAAACCAATGAAATTGATCGACAAAATGAACATAGAGCGTGTCGTTGTAAAACGATCACGGCCAGGCTTGCCGCCTGGGTGCCGAGCAGACCGCAGGCCGGCAGAGGCTTGCCGCGCGCATAGGCGGTGAGGAAGCCCGCTGCATAAGCATCGCCAGCACCGGTTGTGTCGATCACTGTGGTCGCTTCCGCCTGGATATCGTGCTGAACACCACCTTGCACGATCAGGCTACCGGCCTCGCTGCGGGTGAGTACGGCGAGCGGGATGGTGTCCATGGCGGCGCGCGCGGCATCGGTGAAGGCGGCCAATTCAAACAGGCTGCAGATTTCGGCCTCGTTGGCAAAGACGATATCGACCGATGAGGCGATCAATTGCAGGAATCCTGCCCGGTGACGATCGACACAGAACGCATCCGACAGCGAGAGCGCCACTTTGCGGCCGGCGGCGCGGGCGATGGCAGCGGCTTTGGTAAAGGCGGCCTTGGCGGCTGGCGGATCGAACAAATAACCTTCGAGATACAGAATGGCCGAATCGGCGATCATGGATTCATCGAGGTCGGGTTCGGCGAAGGCGCCGCCCGCGCCGAGATAGGTGTTCATGGTCCGCTGGCCATCTTGGGTGACCAGGATCAGGCAACGGGCGGTGGGGTGGCCGCCGATCAATGGTTTGGTCTGGTAGGTGACGCCGATGGAAGTGATATCGTGGCGGAACACCGCGCCGAGTTGATCGTCGGCGACTTTGCCGAGAAACCCAACCGCTGCACCGAGTCCGGCGGCGACCGCGCAGCTATTCGCCGCCGATCCGCCGGAGGATTCCTGGCCGGGCGGCATCGCCGCATAAAGCGCCTGCGCGGTGGCCGCATCGATCAGGGCCATGCTGCCTTTGCGCATGGCATGGCGATCGAGAAATCGTTCGTCGGTGCGGGCGATGACATCGACGATGGCATTGCCGATACCGACAATATCGAGACGTGGTGCGGTCATGTTTCAGGTCCTCGTTTTGGATGATCTGCGTAGCATTCACCCGAGCGCTCATCAATCGATGGTATCGTTGATAAATCTCGAGCTTGCATCGTGATTTTTCGGTTTTAGAGCGGAATTAACGAATGATAAGGCGGGATTTTGCAGGTGGTGGCATTGTTTGGACAACGTGCCACGTGCTAGCTCCCTTTTGTGTGATCAATTCTGGGAAGGCACAAATTCAATGTCCATTTTCAGCCGCCGCAAACCAGAGAGCGAGGCAGAAACCAATCCTGCCGCGCGTGCGGTTTTGCCCGTTCCGGGCGCGGTCACGCCGGTATCCCCAGCGGCTCAGCCAGAGCCCGCTCAGCCCGATAATGGATTAGGCGTTCCGCCGTTTCGCCCGGCCGCACCGCCGGATGCGATTTTGCCTTCGACCCTTTCAAAGGAGACCATGATGGCCCGTTCACCTTTCGCTCCCGCTCAAACACCAGCCACGGCGCCGATGGGTGGGGTGCGCCCCGCCCCGTCGCGCGATGGCGGGGAGCGCCGGACCCTGGTGGTCGGGCGTGGCATCAGCGTGCAGGGCGTGGTGCAGGATGCCGAGCGGCTGGTGGTTGAAGGCACGGTGGAAGCGACGATGATCAATGCCGTTGAATTGTCGATTGCTCATGGCGGCGTGTTCAAAGGCGAGGTTGAGGTTGAAGAGGCCGAGGTTGCCGGCACGATCGACGGGACATTGACCGCCCGCCACGCCTTGATTGTACGCGGCACGGGCCGGGTTCTGGGCACCGCGCGCTGCCGGCGCCTGCAGGTTGAGGATGGCGGCCAGATTACCGGGCGGATTGAGATGATTGCCGATTTGCCGACCTCCAGCGTCGAATAGCACGACCCACCCGACAATGCTCAGGCGCGGTGCATCGGTCGCGGGATTATGGGGGCTGGCGCTGATCGCCGGTTGTGCGGCACCCCCGACGCCGGTCGTCGGTGCGGCGGCCGGGCCAAGCGTGCCGGTGACCCTGGTCGGCGATTCGCCGGCGCTGGTTACCGCGACCCTGGGCGAACCGGCACTCCGGCGGGTCGAAGGGCCAAGCCAGGTATGGCTCTATGCCTCGCCGCTCTGCCGGATGAATGTGTTCATTTTCCCCGGTGCCGACGGCAAACCGCTTGTGGCCGCGGCATCGCCCATCGAACCGGCGGTCAATCCAGCCAATTGCCTGGCCAGTCTGGAACGCACCACCTCATCCTGATAAGCCGTATCCGGCAGCACAGGGAGTTGAGCGTCATGACGAAACTACGGGTCGCAATTCAGATGGACCCGATGCAGAGCATCGATATCAATGGCGATTCGACGTTCGCGCTAATGCTGGAGGCGCAAGCGCGCGGCCACGATTTATGGCACTACGAAGTGCGCCACATGGCATTGACCGGCACCAGGCTGACGGCGCTCGCGCATAAAGTGCGGGTGAGCCGGCAAGATAGCGCGTTTTACAGTTTCGGCGAAGCGGAGTGGCTGGATCTGTCGAGCATGGATGTAGTGCTGATGCGCCAGGACCCGCCATTCGATATGGGCTATATCACGGCGACCCATATGCTCGATCATATTCACCCCAAGACCCTGGTGGTGAACGACCCGGCTTCCGTGCGCAACGCGCCGGAGAAATTACTGGTGACGCATTTCCCCGATTTGATGCCGCCGACTTTGATCAGCTGGGACCGCACAGCGATCAAGGCGTTTCGCGCCACGCATGAGGACATCATCGTCAAGCCATTATTCGGCAATGGCGGCGCGGGCATTTTTCGCATCAAGCCGGATGACGAGAATTTGTCCTCGCTGCTGGACATGCATTTTGCTGCCTCGCGCGAGCCTTTGATGGTCCAGCGTTACGAGCCTGCGGTGCGGTTGGGCGATAAGCGGATTATCCTGATCGACGGCGAACCGCTGGGCGCGATCAACCGGGTGCCGCCCGAGGGCGATAGCCGGTCGAACATGCATGCCGGCGGGCGGGCGGAGCCGACGATTTTGACCAAGCGCGATTTGGAGATCTGTGCGGCAATCGGGCCGACGCTGAAACAGCAGGGGCTGATTTTCACGGGCATCGATGTGATCGGTGATTATCTCACCGAGATCAATGTCACCTCGCCCACCGGCTTGCAGCAAATTGAGCGGTTCGACGGGACCAATCTGGCCACCGCCATCTGGGAACGTATTGAAGCCAAGGTGATGTGATGCGCTACGCTGAACTTGCCGCGCAGAGCAATTTCAGTTTTCTTCAAGGCGCCTCATCGGCTGACGAATTGGTGGCGATGGCGGCCAGTTTGGGTCACGATGCGATCGGCATTGCCGATGTGAACACGCTGGCCGGCACCGT
>NCAP01000103.1 GCA_002255495.1 Rhodospirillales bacterium 20-60-12
TCGGTCTTCCACGGACGAAATACTTTGCTCATCAGAAAACAGAATCACGCCAAGCCAAGATTGTCGAGACAATTCAGCCGTTACCAGGACAGGCTCCTACCTTGCAATCTCCAACGTTACGTTGGCCTCCTGCATAATCGCCGCGATGCGTCCGGGTGGTGGTGCATCTGTGTAGAGTGCCGTCACATCGCGCAAATTGCCGACCTTCACCAACGCCGGGCGGCCGAATTTCGAGTGGTCCGCCAGTAGAAATACCCGCCGTGAATTGCGGATGATGGTCTGCGCGCAGAGCACCTCGTCCAGATCGAAATCATACAGCCCACCATCGCGATCAATGCCGGAGATGCCGATGATACCGATATCGACCTGGAATTGCTCGAACATGTTCACAGTGGACTGGCCGGTTACCGCACCGTCGCGGTTGCGCACCTTGCCGCCCGCCATGACGATGGTGAAGTTCGAGTTTTCACTCAAAATCCGCGCGACATTGATGTTGTTGGTGATCACTTGCAAATGCCGGTGCGCCAGGAGCGCGCGGGCCGTCTGCTCGGTCGTTGTGCCGATATTGATGAACAAGGACGCGTTATCCGGCACATCCACCGCAACATTGGTCGCAATACGCTGTTTGGCGTCCAGGTTCACAACCTGACGCCGATGATATTCCATATTCTCGATCGAGGAGGTGAGCCCCGCGCCGCCACGATAGCGCAAAATGCGCCCTTCGGAGGCCAGCAGATTAACGTCGCGCCGGATGGTCTGCACGGTCACGCCGAATTCACGGGCCAGCGCCTCGATGGTCAAAAAACCCTGTTTGCCGACCAGTTCGACAATCCGCTGCTGACGCTGCTCATTACTTTGCGTGTCCGACAAATTCCAACTCCTTGAACAACTCGCCGTAGCACAACAGCACGCATTGTCCACGCTCGATTTTATGTTGCACTGCGAAAAATTAAATCGTCAAAATAAGTGAATTCTGACAATCATTGGCAATGTATTTTCGCTTGCGAATATCCGCGCGGGCGATTAAAGACGATTTCGGATACGTTGCGGTTGTGCGAGGAAGCGGCGATCAATTTTTCTTTGAGGAGAGGTGCGAAGAAAAGCCATTTGGCGCGGGGTGCGCGACTTGAAAGGCGCGTAGCACATTGAGATCTCGGGCCTTTTGGACATCTCGGCACAGACATTTTGACTTTCGTCTTCGAACATTAAAAAAATACGGGAAACATTCCATCAATGATCACGCCATGAACAGAAAATGAACGCAGCGGCAGAGCAAAACCCCGTTGACCTGCTGATCATTGGCGGCGGCATTAATGGCGCCGGCATAGCCCGCGATGCTGCCGGGCGCGGCCTGTCGGTGTTGCTGGTCGAACAGGACGACCTGGCCGGCCATACCTCATCGGCCAGCACCAAGCTGGTGCATGGGGGCCTGCGTTATCTGGAATATTACGAGTTCCGGCTGGTGCGCGAGGCGCTGATGGAGCGTGAACGGCTGCTCAACATGGCCCCGCATATCATCTGGCCGCTGGAATTCGTGCTGCCTCACTCACGCGAACAGCGCCCCGCCTGGATGGTCCGCGCCGGGCTGTTTTTGTACGACCATCTGGCCAAGCGCGAGCGGCTGCCGGCCTCGCGCGCCGTGCGGTTCGGCCCACATCCTGCAGCCAACATCCTCAAGGCCGATTACCGGCGGGGTTTCACCTATGCCGATTGCTGGGTCGAGGATAGCCGGCTGGTGGTGTTGAACGCGATGGACGCAGCCGCCCGCGGTGCGGATATTCGCACGGGCACAAAGCTGGTTTCGGCACGGCCTGCAGGCGCGCTTTGGCGAGCGGTGATCGAAAGCGCTGATGGGTTGCGCCAGACCGTCAGCGCTCACGCGCTGGTCAATGCCGCGGGCCCCTGGGTCGGGCAAATCCTCAGCGCCAGCCTGGGGCGCAATGACGGCAAGACCGTGCGCATGGTCAAAGGCAGCCACATCATCGTCAAACGGCTCTACCAGGGCGAATTCGCCTTTATTTTGCAGAACCCGGATAAGCGGATCGTCTTCGCGGTGCCCTATGAGCAGGATTTCACGCTGATCGGCACGACCGACATCCCTTACGAGGACGATCCTGCGGCAGTTAGCATTTCGCCAGAGGAAACCAGCTATCTTTGTGAGAGTGTCTCGCGCTATTTCCAAACACCGGTGCGCCCCGAGGACGTGGTGCGCAGCTATTCCGGTGTGCGCCCGCTTTATGACGATCACGCCGAGAATGCCTCGGCGGTGACCCGCGATTATGTGCTGGACGTGACCGGTGGCGGCAACCAGCCCGCTTTGCTTTCGGTGTTCGGCGGCAAGATCACGACATTTCGCAAATTGGCCGAACACGCGCTGGAGAAGCTGCTGCCGGTCATGGGCCGCGAGATCGGCGCGGGCTGGACGGCGGGGGCAACCCTGCCGGGCGGGGACATGCCGGGTGCCGATTTCGAGCGCTATCTTGCCACCATCATCGCACGTTACCCGGGCCTGCCGATCGATTTGCTGCGCCGACTGGCGCGCGCTTACGGCACGCGCGCAACCCGCATTCTGGGCGATGCGACGCACCTCAATGATCTCGGCCGCGATTTCGGTGGCATGCTGACGGCGGCCGAAATTGATTACCTCGTGGCCGAAGAGTGGGCGCGCACGGCCGAGGATATTTTGTGGCGCCGCTCGAAACTCGCATTGCACGTGCCGGCGGGCACGGCCGAGCGCTTGGCGGCCTATCTTGCAGCACCTGAACCAACCAGACGTGCCGAACGCGCATGGCGGGAGAATTGACGATTTCCAACGCGTCTTAACGAACACAAGGGAGAGAAACAAAATGAGTAAATATGTCGGTGCAATCGACCAGGGCACGACGAGTTCACGCTTCATCGTGTTCGACAAGCACGGCAATGTCGTGTCTGTCGCCCAGAAAGAACATAAGCAGATTTATCCAAAGCCGGGCTGGGTCGAACATGACCCGCTGGAAATTCTCAACAACACCAACGAGGTGATCGGTGCCGCCCTGGCGCGCGCCAATCTCACCGCAGCCGATCTCGCCGCCGTCGGGATTACCAACCAGCGCGAGACCACCGTGCTATGGGATAAAACGACCGGCCAACCGCTCTGCAATGCCTTGGTCTGGATGGACACACGCACAGATCAGCTGGTGCATCGTTTCACCCGCGAGGGTGGCCAGGACCGGTTTCGTGCCAAGACCGGACTGCCTCTGGCCACTTATTTCTCCGGCCTGAAATTGCTTTGGATTCTGGAAAATGTCGATGGCGCGCGGCGCAAAGCCGAAGCCGGGGAGGCTTTGTTCGGCACGATCGATTCCTGGCTCACCTGGAATCTCACGGGCGGTGTCAATGGCGGCCTGCACGTAACCGACGTGACCAATGCCAGCCGCACCATGCTGATCGATCTGGCGACCTGCGAGTGGGATGAGGATATGCTGCGCGCATTCAATATCCCGCGCGCGTGCTTACCAAAAATCGTGCCATCGTCAGCGGTTTATGGCGACATCAAAACTGCGGCGCTGCGCGGCGCGAAACTCGCCGGCATGTTGGGCGATCAGCAGGCCGCGCTGGTGGGTCAGACCTGTTTTGCCCCCGGTGAGGCGAAGAACACTTACGGCACAGGCTCGTTCATGCTGATGAATACGGGAACCGAACCGGTGCAATCGAAAGCCGGCTTGCTCACCACTTTGGCCTACCAGTTCGAGGGTGAAAAACCGCATTACGCGCTCGAAGGCGCCATCGCGATTACCGGTGCGCTGGTCCAGTGGCTGCGCGATAATCTGAAACTCTTCGATGTGGCGCCGCAGATCGAGCCGCTGGCCCGTAGCGTCGATGATAACGGCGATGTTTATATCGTGCCGGCTTTCTCGGGTCTGTATGCGCCGTATTGGAAGGATGACGCGCGCGGCGTGATCGCCGGCCTCACACGCTATGCAACACGCGCCCATCTTGCACGCGCGGCCCTTGAATCCACGGCCTATCAGGTCCGCGACGTGGTGGAAGCCATGGAGACCGATAGCGGTATCAAACTCGCGACCTTGAAGACCGATGGCGGCATGGTGGCCAATGAATTGCTGATGCAATTCCAGGCCGACATGCTGGACGTGCCGGTGGTGCGCCCGAAAGTGAGCGAAACCACCGCACTCGGCGCCGCCTATGCCGCCGGCCTCGCCGTTGGATATTGGCGCAATACCGACGATCTGCGTGCCAATTGGGGTGTCGATAAAACCTGGAAGCCGGCGATGGAAGCCGGCTTGCGCGATCATTATTACAAATCCTGGAAGAAAGCGGTCACGCGCTCATTCGGCTGGGTGGATTAAGGGCCATCGTTTGAACTGATGCCGTCTTAACCCCGGCTTATCGCAAGGCAATAATGAATTGCCTTGCGATAAGCGCCTGAACCAGAGCGGCAATGGCCGCCGGATCTTAAAATCAACCGCAACAAAAGGAGGAAATATTGTCGATATTTATGGGAGAAATGATGGGCACGGCAACATTGATCGTGCTCGGCGATGGTGTTGTAGCCGGCGTCTTGCTCAAAGGATCCAAGGCGGAGAATTCCGGCTGGATCGTCATCACCGCTGGCTGGGCCTTTGCCGTGCTGTGCGGCATTTTCGTCGCCAATGCCTGCGGCAGTCCGGCGGCTTACATCAATCCGGCTTTCGCCATCGGCATTTCCATAGCACATGGTGGCTGGGCGAATTTGCCACAGGCGATTGCGGGAGATTTCGTCGGCGCCTTCCTCGGCGGCGTGATTGTGTTCGTGCAATATCTGCCGCACTGGAAAGGCACAGAGGATGCCGGGCTGAAACTCGCCGTGTTCTGCACCGGCCCTGCCATCCGCAATGTGGCGGCCAATATGCTCAGTGAAATCATCGGCAC
Source organism: Rhodospirillales bacterium 20-60-12 (assembly GCA_002255495.1). Lineage (GTDB taxonomy): Bacteria > Pseudomonadota > Alphaproteobacteria > Acetobacterales > Acetobacteraceae > 20-60-12. The sequence goes on from NCAP01000103.1 coordinate 4,909, forward strand.
TTTCGTTCTGGTCTTTGTCATCGGTGCGATTTTCTCCAAGGCGGCAATGCCGAGCGGCACTGTCGGCGGGTTTGGCCCGTATCTCGTTGCCTCTCTGGTCTGGGGCATCGGCCTCTCACTTGGCGGAACCACCGGCTACGCAATCAACCCGGCCCGCGATCTCGGGCCACGCATTGCGCACGCGCTGCTGCCGATTCCCGGCAAAGGCAGCTCGGATTGGAGCTACGCGGCCATCCCGGTGATCGGCCCGGTCATCGGCGCTTCGCTCGCCGGGCTGGCGATTTCGGCTTTCGGTATGTGACCTGAAAAGCGGGATCAGCATTTTTTAAAAATGCAGATCTCGCCTGGCTTTGTTCAACATGAGTTAAACCATGAGAGGACGCCATGAAAAAATTCATCAATGCCGCCGATAGGGTGGTCGAAGACTCGCTAGCCGGCATGGCCGCAGCGCATCACGATCTGATCAAGGTCCATTACGAACCCAATTTCATCACCCGCGCGGGCGGCCCGGTCAAAGGCAAGGTCGCCATCGTCTCGGGCGGCGGTTCGGGCCATGAACCGATGCATGGCGGCTTTGTCGGGCGCGGCATGCTCCACGCAGCCTGCCCGGGTGCGGTATTCACCAGCCCGACGCCCGATCAGATGCTGGCGGCGACCAAAGCCGTCGATGGCGGTACCGGGGTTTTGCATATCGTGAAGAACTATACTGGCGATATTCTGAATTTCGAAATGGCGGCCGACCTCGCGAAGGAGGAGAATATCCACGTCAATGCGGTTGTCACCGATGATGACGTGGCGGTGCAGGACAGCCTCTACACAGCGGGTCGGCGTGGTGTCGGCGGCACCGTGCTCGCCGAGAAAATCTGCGGCGCGGCGGCAGAGGCCGGTGCCGATTTGGAGACCGTCACAGCGCTCTGCCGAAAGGTCAATGCCTCGGTCCGCTCCATCGGTGTGGCACTGTCCGCCTGCACCGTGCCGCATGCCGGCAAGCCCAGTTTCACGCTGGAGGATGACGAGATCGAATTCGGCATCGGCATTCACGGCGAACCTGGACGGCGGCGCGCCAAACATGCCAGCGCCGACGAACTGGCTGCAATGATGATGGAGCCGATTTTGACAGACCTGCCCTTCACCAAGGGCGATCATGCCTTGCTGTTCGTCAACGGCATGGGCGGCACGCCGTTGATCGAACTCTATGTTCTGTTCCGTAAAGCGCACGCCATCGCCGCCCAGCACGGTGTGACGATCAGCCGGTCGCTGGTCGGCTCTTATATCACCAGCCTGGAGATGGCCGGCGCATCGATCAGCCTGCTGCGGCTAGACGATAGCATGACGAAATACTGGGACGCGCCGGTGGTCACCCCAGCCTTGCGTTGGGGCGCATGAGCGGCGGGCTGGATGTCGCGGTGCTGACCGCCTGGCTTGGCCGCGTGGCGGTGCGCTACGCGGCCGAGCAGGGCTATCTGTGCGACCTGGACGCAGCGATCGGCGATGGCGACCACGGCGCGAATCTGGCCCGCGGTTTCACCGCCGTCGTGGCCAAACTTGGCCAGCCAGCGAGCCCGGCCGCCTTGTTCAAATCCGTCGGGATGACGCTGATCGGCACGGTCGGCGGCGCATCCGGCCCGCTTTATGGCACACTCTTCATCGATATGGGCAAGGCGGCGGGCGAGAGCACGACATTGGACGCCGCTTCCTGGGCAAAGGTGCTGGCAGCCGGTCTTGCGGGTGTCGCCGCCCGCGGCAAGGCTCAGCCGGGCGATAAGACGATGATCGATGCGCTGACGCCGGCGGTGCAGGCGCTGCAGGGCGAGACCGACCTCACAGCCGCGCTCACAGCATCCGCGGCGGCGGCTGTGCACGGGGCGGAAGCGACCAAGAAACTCATCGCCCATAAGGGCCGTGCCTCCTATCTCGGTGAACGCGCCATCGGCCATCAGGATCCCGGCGCCACCTCCCTCGCCATGCTTCTCCAGGGGCTGGCGAGCGAGGCGGGCTGAGCGATGATTGGTCTGCTCCTGGTCTCCCATAGCGCGGGGCTTGCCGCCGCAACCGAAATTCTGGTCCGGCAGATGGCGGGTGCCGCTCTGCCGCTGCATTGCGCGGCCGGCGCGGGCGAGGATGGGTCGGCACTGGGCACTGATGCCTCGCTGATTTTGGCGCGCATGGAGGCGCTGCAGGATTGCGAGGCGATCGTCGTGCTGATGGATATCGGCAGCGCCATCCTGAGCACCGAACTCGCCCGCGACATGGCGACCGAGGCGCTGCAGGCAAAAATTCATCTTTCGCCGGCGCCGTTTGTCGAAGGCGCGCTGGCCGCCGGCGTCGCGGCTGCCGCCGGGTTACCCCTGGCGCGCGTGCTGGCCGAAGCCGCAGCCGGTCTCACGCAAAAACAATCGGGCCTGGGCCCGGCGCCCGCGCCTGCCGCCCTGGAACAACCGCCGACCGTGATGCGCGAAGCCGTCATTGCCGATCCACACGGGCTGCATCTGCGTCCCGCCGCTGCCTTTGTGCAGCGCGCCGCCGGTTTCGCAGCCGAGATCAATCTTCGCCACGGCAAGCGCACAGCGCGCGGTGACAGCCTGATGGCGCTGGTGGCGCTGGGTGCCGGCGGCGGCGCCCTCGTCATCATCGAGGCCAGCGGTCGGCAGGCAGAAGCGGCAGCCACGGCGCTGGCTGCGCTGCTGGAAACCCCGCTCGCAGCGGCGCCGCAGGCCCCTGCCTCGCCCAGCACACCGGGCAGCCCGGCCCCGATCTCCCCTGGCCAAGCGGCCGGCATCCTGTTTGTCGCCGAGCGCCATCGGCCGGCGATCCCAAGCCACCCTGCGCCGGACCGCGACGCCGCGCGACGCCGGCTGGACGCTGCCATTGCCACCGCCGCTTCCGGCCTTGGCGGCACGGACATCCTGCAAGCCCAGGCCGCCTTGCTGACTGACCCTGCCATTGCGCAGGCCGCGCACCGCCACATCGCGCAGGATGGCCTGAACGAGTTCGCGGCATGGCACCAGGCGATCGAGGCGGCGGCCGCGATCTATGCGGGCTTGGAAAATCCTTATCTGCGTGAGCGCGCGCGCGATGTGCGCGAGGTCGGCGAGCTGGTGCAGCGCCAACTTCGCGGCGCTACGGCCGCACCGGCCATTGAGTGGCCCGCTGAACCGATCATCGTGCTGATCGACGAACTGACCGCCGCCGAAGCCGCCGGCTTGCCGCCCCAGGTGCTCGGCGTGCTGGACCGCGGCGGCAGCGCCAGCAGCCATGCCGCCATTTTGTTGCGCGCCGCCGGCATTCCGGCGCTGGGCAGCGTGACGCTGGACCCGATCCCCGCGCGCATCGCCTTCGACGGTGCGACCGGCGCCATCCATACCGACCCTGACGACGCCGTCATGAAGGCCATGGGCACACGTCCCGTCATCGAGGCGGGTGCGCCTGCCGTAATGCTGACCGATGGCAGCATGCTTGAATTCTGGGCCAATGTGTCGAGCCCGCGTGATGCGACCGCAGCCCACCAGGCCGGTGCCTACGGCATCGGTCTGGCGCGCACCGAAATATTATTTCTCGAACGCCATGACGAGCCGGGTATCGACGAACAGGCCGCCCGCATCGCGGCCATGATCGCGCCCTTTGCCGGCCGCCCTGTCGTGGTGCGCGCACTCGACGCCGGGGCGGACAAGCCGGTGCCGTTCCTGGGTCTCGCGCGCGAAAGCAACCCTGCACTCGGCGTGCGCGGCATCCGCGCCTTGCTGCGCCGGCCGGCATTTTTCGCCGCCCATCTGCGGGCCATTTTGCGCGCCGGGGCGGGGCATGATCTGCGCATCATGATCCCGATGGTCACGGGACCAGGGGAGATGCAGGAGACGCGCTCTATCCTCGCGGATATTTGCCAAGAATGGGGGCTGCCGCCGCCACCGCTCGGCGCGATGATCGAGGTGCCGGCGGCGGCGATCCGGCTGCGCGATCTCGCACCGGCTTGCGATTTCATCTCGATCGGCACGAACGACCTGACGCAATATGTCTTGGCCGCCGAGCGTGGCAACCAGGCATTATCGGACTTCGCGGATGCGGCGCACCCCGCCATACTCGATCTCTGTGCGGGCATCGTGGCGCAAGCCGGTGCGATACCAGTCTCGGTCTGCGGCGAAGCGGCGGGTGAGCCCCGCACGGCTGAGCTGCTCGTTGCGGCCGGTATTCGGCGCCTGTCCATGGGCGCTGCACGCCTGCCGGATATCCGGGCGCGATTTTCGGCGCGGCCAATGGGAGATTAGATCAATATCGCTTTAGACGGAGTCGCCTGACTCCAGCTAAACCTATGACATTGATCGATAAAATAAACATGGAGCGCGTCGTTGCCGGACGATTGCGCCCTTAATTGCTCCGTTGCGCATAATGAGGCAACGTGACTGCACCAATGGCGGGCCTTAGATCAATATAGGTTTAACTGGAGCCACTTCGCTCCAGTTAAACCTATGAAATTGATCGATAAAATACACATAGAGCGTGTCGTTGTTAAACGATCACGCTCTAGTAATCGGTTCGGGGAATGCAGTGATGAGCCTGGCGGCACCACCGAGGAAGACGCTGCGTGACGTGATGCGGGCTGCTTTGGCGGATCGCGCCGAAGCTTTGCCCGCCGCGCGCACGCGCGATCGCAAGGCCGCCTTGCTCGCTCGCTTCAGCGCGATTGATGCCGAGTTCAGCACCAGCGAGCAGACGCTGGCCGGGATTGCGGCCGGGCGGCGGGAGGGGTGGCGCGGCCGGGTTTGGGCGGCGCTGCAAATATCCATCGGTATCGGCGGCGCGCCGTCGCGGTTTTTCCCGGCATTGCCAGAATTTTTTCGGCTTATGCAAGACGCTTGGCGGTTTGAATTACGGGATCAAGGCGTCACCCGCTCGGCCAAGGGAGGATTACAGGCCGCGACCGCTGACGGCCGGGTTGCCGTTCTGATCGACGATGCCGGGCCCGAGCCACGAATTCTGGTCATGATCCGCGATGTCATGCCCGATGAGCCCATCCCTGTTCTGCTCGTCATCGGCCAAGGCCCGGCCATCGAGATCGACCCGGAATGGATCGCGGCGGGCGGCACATTTCGGCTGCGCTATGAAGCCCTGGTTGAGCCGGGGCTTTATGCCATTGCCCTGGGCAATCCGCGCGGGGACGACGATGGCTGACACTGAATCCACCACCGCATCGTTCGCCGAACGGCTCGCGCGGCTGCATGAGGCGCATTATGTCCGGATCGTCCGCCGCTGGCGGTTTCAATGCCGCTCGCTCAGCGACGCTGAAGACCTGATCCAGGAGGCATTCACCCGGCTATACCGGCGCTATAAACTGGGCGAGGCGATGCCCGAGAGCGAGACGGTCCTGTTGCAATTATTGCATGTGACAGCACGCCATTTGCTGATTGATGAAGTCCGCGCCGCATCCGCCCTCAAGCGTCAACGCTTGCATGACGGTGCCGAGCCGATTGAGCGGGCGACGGATCGGCACCAGCCGATCGGGCTTGACCACCCGGTGGAAGACGAAGTCGCGACGCGGCAATTGCTGGATTATCTGCTCGATACGCTCGACCCGCATTGGGCGCGGGTTCTGGCTCTGATGTGCGAGGATTTTTCACCACCCGAAATCGGCGCCGCGATGGAGGGGCGCAATGGCTATGTCCTCGTTCGCCAGGCGCGCATCCATATCTGCCGGGTGTTGCAGGATCTGGCGGCCACGGGTGATCACGCGGCAGGCTGGATGGGCATTCGCTTTTGCGGCTGGCCTGCCCCTCCCCCCGATGCGCCGACGCAATGAATCGGCGCCATGAACCGGCGCAATAGCCCGATCGTGGGGAGAGGCTGATGGGCGACGAAGGCGCGCAAGCATTGCAGCATATTGAGGCCGGCAAAGCAGCGTTGCGCGCTGGTGATTATGCCGCCGCGCGCGAGGCGCTGGAGGCTGGCTTGTCGCTGCTGCGATACCAGCCCGGTTCATACCAGTCAGAGATCGCCGATGCGCATAACCAACTCGGCCGGATTTATCTGGAGACCGGTGACCACGCCCAAGGACGGCTGCATTTCGAAAAAGCCTTGGCGATCAGGCAGCTTCTATATGGCCCGGATCACCCGGAGGTCGCGTCCAGCCTGAATAATTTGGGTATTCAACTCAAGGAGGAGGGCGATTTCGCCGCCGCGCGGCGCTGCCATGAGCAGGCTTTGGCCATCCGGTTGCGGGTGCTCGGCCCGAACAATGGGATGGTTGGATATAGTTACAGCAATATCGGCACATTGGCGCGCAATCTTGGCGATTATGTCGGCGCCAAAAACAGCTTCGAAACAGCACTGCCGATCCTGCAATCGGCGTATGGCGCAGAGCATTTCAGCGTCGCGGCCTGTTTGAGCAATCTGGGTAATGTGCTCACCCATATCGGCGATTTTCCGGCCGCCTTGCACTGCCACGAGCAGGCCCTGGCGGTGCGCCGCAAGAGCCGCGGCGAGGCCCATCCGGAAATCGCCAATGCCCTGATGAATCTGGGCTTCACGCTGATCGAAAGCGGCGATGCCAGGGCGGCACGGCCGATATTCGAGCAGGCGCTCGCGATGATGCGCGCAAGCCTCGGCGAGACCAATGCCGATGTTGGCTATTGCCTGACAAATCTGGGTGCAGCGGCCGAGGCGATGGGTGACCGTGCCGCCGCCCGGCTGTATCAGGAGCAGGCGCTGGCCATGCGGCTCGGCTTACTCGGCGCCGATCATCCCGACACTGGATTCACCTTGCTGTGCCTCGCTGATCTTGACCGGCAGGAAATGGCGCTCGACCAGGCGCGCGCGCATTTACGCCGGGCGCTGCGGGTCGCTGGGCTGGCCGATGGTGCCGCGCTGCGTCGCTCTGTGTGGCATGGGCTGAGCCAGGTGGAAGCCGCCGCCGGGCAGCATGATACAGCCATTTTCTTCGGCAAGCAGGCGGTGAATGCGATTCAAATGATGCGCCGTGCCCTGGATCGCGAGGCAGGCGACATGCAACGCAGCTACGCCACCGCCCATGAACTCGTCTACCGGCATCTGGCCGACCAGTTGGTGATCACCGGCAGGCTTGCCGAGGCCGAGCGGGTGATCGGCTTGCTGAAGGAAGATGAATTATTCGAGTTGCTGCAACGCGATGACAAATCCAACCAGCGGGTCAGTTTTGTCGCGCTCACATCGCTGGAGGCAATTTGGCAGCGCCTTGGCGATGACATCATCGCCCTCATTGCCAATGCGCCCACGAGCACCGCCCGCGAGACCGCCCGTGCGGCTTTCGATGATTGGCTCGATGCTGCACGGCAATCCTTCGCCGATGCCTCAGAAAGCCATGCGCGCGAAGCCAGTGCCCTGAACCGCGCCGCGCGGGAGCGTTTGCAAAGCGCCCTCGCCGCGATCGGCCCGGATGTCGGTCTTGTGCATTATCTGCCCGGCGCCACGCATCTGACGATCATTCTGACGACAGCCAGCCTGCAGATCGGCCGCAGCATCGAGATCGGTGCGGCCGCCCTGAACCGCTTGATCTACGAAATGCGCTTCGCCGCCGAACAGCGCAGCGATGATTTGCCCCTCGTGGCACAGCAGCTCGACCGGATTTTGGTGGCACCGATTGCTGAATTCATCGGACCGGACAGATTGCAAACCCTGATGCTGGCACCGGTCGGCGCGCTGCGCTATTTGCCCTTTGCCGCCTTGCATGACGGGCAACATTATCTGGTCGAGCGCGTCGCCCTATCACTTTACACCGCTGCCGCGGCCGACGCTCTGCATTACCGTGCCACAACCGGCTGGCGCATCGCGGCATTCGGTGTCGCCCGTGAAATTGACGGCCATGCCAAGCTAAACATGGTGGCCGACGAGCTGGCCCGCATCGTGAAGGATGAGGACGCCGGCACGCAGGGCCTGTTTCCCGGCCGAATCCATCTCGACGCGCTTTTCACCGCAGCGCATTTCGCCGCCGCCCTGACCAGCCATGACGCGGTGCATATCGCCAGCCATTTCCATTTTTCACCCGGGCACGAATCGCTCTCCCGCCTACTCTTGGGCGATGGCAATATTTTGACGTTGGAGGGACTGCGCGACCCGATATTTCAGTTCGATGATATCGAATTGATCACCCTGTCCGCCTGCGAGACCGCGATGGGCGGCGGGCGGGAAAATGGCCGCGAGATCGAGGGATTCGGCGCGCTGGTGCAAAATCGGGGCGCGCGGGCCGTGCTGGCTTCGCTATGGTCGGTATCAGATCGCAGCACACCCGATCTCATGGAGGCGTTCTACCGCGCCCGGCGCGACGGCGCATCAAAGGCCCACGCATTGCAAATGGCCCAATGCGCGCAGATCGCCAAAAAGGACGGCACTCATGAGCCTTTTCATTGGGCCGCGTTCATTTTGATGGGCGACTGGTTATAAGTCCGAATGAAAAACATGATATTTTTTATCGTATTATGTCAAAATCTGCGTCAGATTACGTTATGTGATTATGGTGGCTATTCGGGGCGCAAGAGCATGGGGCTGCATTCGAAGCGGCGCAGACCATGAGTGGTGCTGCACATGACGCTGTATTGCAAGAGCGTTTCGCCGTTGCCGAAGGCTGGCTGAGCGCCGGCGAAACGGGGCGCGCGATAGCGGAGTTTCGCGCGTTTTATCAGCTTTGGCCGGGTCATTTTTTACCGCCGCTGCGATTGGCCGAAGGCCTTCTGGCCGCCGGACAAACGGGGCAAGCGATCCGCGAAGCACGCCGCGCCATGACCCGCGCACCCGACCAGATTGCCCCGCGGTCGGTCTATGCAAAAGCCTTGCTGGCGGCGGGACAGCCCGAGCGCGCATGCGAGGCTCTGGCGGCGGCCATTCAACTGGCACCGCGCGATGCGTCATTGCGCTATCAACTGGGCCAAGCAAGGCAGCGCGCCGGCCGGCCGCGTGACGCCCAGGCAGCGTTCACGCGCGCTTTACGCTTGCAGCCCGGCATGGCGGACGCACTAATTGAAATCGCACGCGGCCTGCGTCTGACCTATCGCGACGAAGCGGCCTTGAAATTACTGACCGACGCTGCGGCACGCAACCCCGCGCATCATGGATTATGCAACGAACAGGCACGCTGCCTGCTGGATATGAGCCGACCGCAGGAAGCACTCGCGGTCTTGGCTGAGTTTCCTGGAACGCTTGATGACGCGCAATTGCGCACCCAAGCTGAAGCGCTGATCGCACGCGGCGATGCTGATGCCGCAGCAGCCATTTTGACTGTTTTACCGGATGACCCGCACAGCCTTGTAGACTGCCGGGCACGCTGGCAGCTCGCTCGCGCCGCCTTGCCAGACGAAATCGAAGAGCGGGCTGCCCGGGCATTCCAGGCGTCATTGGCTGATCACGACGCATCGATCACGAGCCGCCTCGCGACACAGTTCCAGTTGGCCCGCTTATGGCTTGACCGCAAAGATGGTCCGAAAGCCTTCGCTGCTTTGCATCATGGCCATAATCTGTTGCGCGATCTGGAACCGTTTGACCGTACGTCTCACGCTGCGTTCATCGGTCACGCCATGACAATGTTCGACGTTGAAAAAATCAGCAGGTGGCAGGCTGATAATCGTGATCCGACACCGATTTTCATTGTCGGTATGCCGCGCTCGGGCACGACATTATGCGAACAGATCCTGGCATCGCATCATCGAGTTTACGGCGCGGGCGAACGCAGCGCGATCGGCAAGTTGGCGCGAACGATTTCCTATGCCCGCACGTTACCCGTTCTGCTGAACGGCGATGATGGTGCAACGAGCAATATGGTCAATGAAGCGGCATGCCGGTTCCTTGACTCATTGCACGCCCTGGCACCTCGGGCTACCCGCATTATCGATAAAATGCCTGGCAATTATCTATATGCCGGGTTGATTGCGCTGCTGTTTCCATCGGCGAAGATCATCTATTGCGCCCGCGACCCGCGCGATATCGGGTTTTCGATATATACGAGGCGCTTCCATGCTGCTCACGCCTATGCACATGATTTGAGTGATCTGGGCTGGTATATCGCTCAGCATGTCAAACTGATGTCACATTGGCAGGCTTGCTTCGGCGCACGGATCTATAAAATTCATCTGCCGGAATGGATCCATAATTTCGACCGCACGCTCGCGCGTTTGCTGGATTTTCTGGATCTCGAATTTGATCCCTCATGCATACGGTTTTTTGAAACCGAGCGACCGATATTGACAGCCAGTCAAAATCAGGTGCGCCGGCCTATCAATGCTGACGGCATTAATCGTTGGCGTGATTACGGGTCTTATATGCAACCTTTAATTGAGTCATTGATTGCCGAATCGGCTTTACCCAGTACAAATTCGCTATAATTTCGAGACTCCTATTGATTTACGCAAACTGATCTTTCCATGACAATTCATGGAAAGTGTAAAATATATGTCGCCCAACTATTACAAATAATATTTTGACTCCGATCAGGACATGTCGGTATGTTCGCGTCGTTCCGGTAACGGATTCCTACGGAATGCGGGCTCACTATTCCATCGAGAGAAACTTTATAGCAACGCATGGTGATGTCCCCTGCGCATAGGCCGCCGCAAATTTCGTGAAATAATGGAGTTGTCATGGTTGGTGCACCGTTTGATACCGATTGGACTGGAACCACAGGCGACTGGTCGAACAGCGCCGACTGGTCGGCCGGTGTACCGAACAGCGCCCTTGCAAGTGCGACAATCAGCATCGTCAACGCAACGATCGATCTGAGTGCCGGCGAAACCTACGATATTTCGAACCTGACCCTGAATGCCTATAATGCGGAATTACTGGTCAACGGCGCGCTTTCGACCAATTCCGGAATCGACATTGCGTATGGCACGTTGATCAATGCCGGCACGCTGGCGGGGCCAATCACAATACAGAGCGGCGGCACGCTGGTGCAGCAGGTCGGCACAACAGCGGTATTGCCGACCACAAACATACTTGATGGCGGATCGCTCGCCTTTGCCAATATAAACGGCATAACAGTCAATCTGACAAATACAACGAGTGCGGTCTTCACGGGCACCGGATATGTCGGTGATGAATTTCTCCAAAATGCGACCGCAGGTCTGACGGCGGTCAGCTTGGTGACGCTGGATAATCTGGGAACCATCACGCCCACATCCGGCACTTCGCAGACGATCGGCGGGTCGAGCTATTTCACCAACAGCCTGGATATCGCGCTCGATGGGCTGATCAATAGCGGGCTGATCACCGCGAGCAACGCGGCCATTTTTCTATCCAGCACGAATTTAACCAACACCAGCACGGGCACGCTCAGTGAAACCAACGGCGTGTTGCAACTGGGACAGGATTTCACCAATAGCGGCTTGATCAGTGCGAGCGGCGGCACCTTAGAACTTGGTGCGGGCAATAGCAGCGGCGCGTGGCGCAATCAGGGGACCATTACGGCGAGCAATGCGCTCGTGCTCATCGGCGGCACTGAGACAGCATCCGACATTGCCTCGCTGCATATCACGCAATCGCAGATTCAGCTCGACGGCGTGCTGAATAATAGTGGCGCGACGCTCGCCGGTCAGGCGGGCAATTTATTCGGAGCCACCATTGCCGACGGCGCAATCGTGGGTGGTGTGGTTGATCTTGGCGCAGCGCAACTGCAAATCAGCAACAGCGCGTTCTTCAACGACACAACGCTGATCAATGGCGGCCTCGTGGTGCAGGGCGATACGGTTGGGCTCGATAATAATGCGGTCGTGTTCCAGGATGCCGGAACATTATTGCAGACCATCACGGTCAGCGACGCGCCGGGGTCCTTCGGTAATTTAGGTGTGCTGGATATCGCCGCCCCGATCGGCGGCGGCACGATCGATCAACCCATTGACGTGCAAAGCGGGTTAGCCTCCTTGACCGGCGCTTTTACATTGGTCAGCCCGATCATAGCGGCGGGGCCGTCGGCTGAGATCAGTCTGGGTGAAAGCTTTGGGCTCGCGCCGGCCTGGACCAATCAATCGACGATTAGTCTTGCGAGCGGCGCGACATTGGCAATCGGCGGGGATGAGACCTGGAGCGATATCGGCCAGATTGCCGAAAGCAGTGCGATCGTTCTGATCACCGGGCAATTGCAGAATGCCGGCGAGACTTTGAGTGCAACCAGCTCATTACTGGGCGGTGCCACTCTGGATGGCGGCACGATCGTCGGCGGTGCAATTGACAATGGCGCGCGAAATGCTTTGCAGACCGCCAATTATCTCTCCAATACCCTCAATGATGTCAGCATCCTCAACGGGCTGACCATGACCAGCGGCGGGTTCACGCTGAGCAATGGCAGCCAGGTGTTCAGCGACGCGGGCACACATATCGGCACGATCATGCTCGATGGCATGACATCGCCCTACCCGAACAATCCGCCTACTCTGGCGATCATCGCAAGCGGTTCGATCATTGACCAACCGCTCGAAGTGCTCGCCGGCGACGCGTCATTGAGCGGCAATTTTACATTGACCGGCGATTTATCGGCCAGCGGCAACAATGCCGTTCTGTCGATCGATCAGGGACAGATTCTCCAAACTGTCACCAATAGTGGCAGTGTCACGGTCAGCAGCACCACCGGCACATTTATCAATGATGCAGTCATATCAATTTCAGCCGGTGCGACGCTCGTCATTGGTGGGGATGAGACACTTGCGGATCTTGGCACCATCATCAACCAAGGCGGTGTGATCGATCTGGCGGGCACGCTGGAAAATACCGGCCAGACTTTGAATGCCGCCAATACGCTGTTGGCCGGCATGACGCTCGATGGCGGTGTGATTGAGGGCGGTGTGCTCGATGCCGGGGCGCTCAATCTCGGTTATTCATATACGGGCGGCACGCTGGATCATGTGGCCATCATCAATAATCTTTCAGTATCGGGCGGCACCCTGGTCCTGAGTGGCGGCAGCACGGTATTTGCCGCCGGATCGGGTTCTGCACCGGGCACGATCACGCTCGGCACGGCCAGCAGCAGCAATAATTATATTTCCGGCGAGTTGGTCTTTGCGGGCTTGGCGCAGACCAGCCTGGTCAATCAGATCGTGCTGGCCGGCGGCGGCATAGACTGGCAGGGCAGCACCGCCAGTGCTGCGGTGAATGTGACGATCGGCAGCGGCCAGAGCCTCGTCGGCTTCGGCAGCGTCGGGCTCGGATATGATGCAACGACCTTGCTCAATCTGGGCACCATCGATGCAACACAAGCCTATAATGCGCTGACGATCGATCCTGTCAGCTTAGATAATCGCGGCCTGATCACAGCGAGCGGCTCAGCCGCTTTGGATATTTCCGCCTTGGCCGAAAGCTGGTCAAACGAGGGCACGATCGCCACGAATAATGCTTATAATGTTCAGCTTAACGGCGATTTCACGAATGCCGGCCTGATTAATGTGGCGGGCGGCGTGCTGACGCTGGGTAATTATGGCGCAAGCGGCGCCAATCAATTCATCAATACAGGAACAGTGGACGCGTTATCGGCGTCGGTGACGTTATATGGCGACGAGACACTGGCCGATCTGGGCAGTCTGGCGCTGACAAATTCCACGCTGAATATCGCCGGCACGATCCAGAATCAGGGCGAGACGCTGAATGGCACGGGGTCGAGCAGCCTGCTGAGCCAGGCGGTGATGGCGGGTGGCACCATTATCGGCGGTGTCATTGATGAAGCCGCACTCGGCCTGATCCTGAATAATGCGACGTTCGAGAATGTAACGCTGATCAACGGCCTGAACTTAAGCGCCGGCCGGCTGACCCTGTTGGGCGATACACAAATATTCGCCGATGCCGGCAGCACCACCGGAACAATTCAAGTGACCGGCACCGGCTACAGCGCCGGCAATTTGGATATTTTAATCACCTCCCCAGGTGTCGTCGCAACCGGCCTCGCGGTTACGGACGGTGCAGCGGCGATCTCCGGGCCCTTTACCTTGACCACCCCTGTCGCGGTGAGCGGCACGCTGAGCACGCTCACACTTGACGGGCTGATCCCCAATACCGGATTGCAAAATAGCTGGATCAATCAAACGACGATATCGGTTAGTAATGGGGCGAGCCTGCTGCTCGGCGGCATCGAAACCGCCGCCGATATCGGCGCCATCGCCAACCAAGGCGGCACTCTCTATTTCACCGACGGCACATTGGAAAATGCCGGCGCGACAATTGGTGCTGCCGATACCGCGCTGAGCGGGCTGCATTTGATCGGCGGGACGATCGAGGGCGGTGCGATCGACGTGGCGGGCCTGGGTTTCATGGCCGGTAGCACGCAATATGCCTATAGCCCTGCACCGGCCGTACTCGATAATGTCGCCGTGTTGGGCGGCCTCGATGTCGCCAATGTGACACTCACTTTGTCCGGCAGCACGGCAATCTATAGCGATCTCGCCGCAACCGCCGCAGGCTCGATCAATGTGGGACAGGGTGGCGACGTCGCGTTTAATACCGCCGGCACCTACAATCTGGCGAACCCGATCGATCTATCGGGCGGCAATGTGCTGTGGGAAAATCCGCTCGGTTATAACCCCCTTGCCCCTGGCAATACATCCACCGTCCAGGTGACGATCACGACCGCGCCGGTCACAGGGTTCGGCACGATCGGCAATAATTACATCAATAATGACAGTATCGTAGATCTGACCAATAGCGGCACAATCGATGCGCTGCCGGGCAGTTACACGAGCGACTACTTGCATATCCAGGGTGGTAGCTTCGATAATCGCGGTCTTGTTACCGCCGCAGCATCAGCGGGTTTATCGATCGAAACACCGAGTTGGAGTAACGAAGGCACGATAGCGGGCGGCAGCCTCAGCAATATCGTGCTCGGCGGCGATTTCACCAATGCTGGGCTTATCACTTCGACAGGCGGCACAGTCACGGTCGGCGAGTCGATTAATAGCTATGTCAACGGCACCTATGTCAATTCCTATAGCAGCTTCCTCAATACGGGCAGCATTCTCGTCAATTCCGGCGAAATCCTGCTCGATTCCAACATCAATTATAGTGACCTGGCAAACATCCAAAGCCAGGGTGATGTGTTGGGGATGGTCGGCGGCACTTATGATAACCAAGGCGCCGTCCTGGGGGCGCTTGCTACAAGATTGCAGGGCCTCACTTTTGCCTCCGGCACAATTGAAGGCGGCACGCTTGATCAGCTTGGTCTGGGCTTATCGATCGCGGCTATCAATAATGGCAATTATTATACTGGCGGCGATTTGGATAATGTGCTGGTCATCGACAATCTGACCAGCAGCACGAATATCACACTGAGCGGCTCCACGACGATCGAGGATGCAACCGGAACGAATGCCGGCAGTATCGATCTGGCCGGTGGCAATGCCTATTTCACCGGCGGCCCGGACTATGTGTTGCTCAATCAGGTGAGCATGAGCAATGGCGGGCTGAATTGGCAGAATATATCGGGCGTCACCGCCACACCGATCATCACAATCGCCGCCGGGGTGACGGTTGCCGGATCGGGATATATTGCAGGCTATGGCGGCAGCTTGATCAATGACGGTGTTATAAGCGCGACCCAGCCGGGACAATATCTGTATATCGATGCCACCACATTCACCAATGACGGCACCGTGCTGTGTAATGGCGGCGCAATCAACATCTCAACGAATGATACGATTTTATCAGGTGGGCTATACGAAGTCATCGGCGGATCGAGTTACTATTACCAATCAGCGATATATGATTATGCCGTAACCGAACTTGCGGCAACTCTGTCCTTGTCGGGCAGTCTGGCGACCGTGGGATTCGCCAATAACCTCGCATCAATCGATCAAATCGGCACGCTCATCCTGTCCAACGAGGCAAGTTTCACG
>NCAP01000104.1 GCA_002255495.1 Rhodospirillales bacterium 20-60-12
GAATTTCGCATCGGTTTGCAGGCTGGCGATGGTGCCGCATCCCGTATAGCCCATGCCCGCGCGCAAGCCGCCGACCAGTTGATGCACAACCCCGGCCATGGCCCCTTTATAGCCGACCCGGCCTTCAATCCCTTCGGGCACCAATTTCAGCTGGTCCTTGATATCCTGCTGGAAATAGCGATCCGCCGAGCCGCGCGCCATGGCACCAAGGCTACCCATGCCGCGATAGGATTTATAGCTGCGGCCCTGATAGAGAAACACCTCGCCCGGCGCCTCCTCGGTGCCGGCGAGCAGCGAACCGACCATGACGCAATCGGCCCCGGCCGCGAGCGCCTTGACCATGTCGCCCGAGGTGCGGATGCCGCCATCGGCAATCGCGGGGACGCCACGGGCGCGGCAGGCGGCGGAGGTTTCCATGACGGCCGTGAATTGCGGCACACCGACACCAGCGACGATGCGGGTCGTGCAAATGGAACCAGGCCCGATGCCGATTTTGATCCCGTCGGCACCGGCATCGATCAGGGCTGCAGCCCCCTCGGCGGTGGCGACATTGCCAGCAATCACCTGAACCTCATTGGATTGGCGCTTGATGCGGCTGACGGTGGCGAGCACGCCCTCGGAATGGCCGTGCGCGGTATCGACCACCACGACATCCACCCCAGAGGCGATCAGCGCCTCGGCGCGGGCTGTGCCATCATCGCCGACACCGGTGGCCGCAGCGACGCGCAAGCGGCCCAATTCGTCCTTGTTGGCCAGCGGATGGGCTTGCGCCTTGTCCATATCCTTGACCGTGATCAGCCCGATGCAGCGATAGGCTTCATCGACCACGAGCAATTTCTCGATGCGCCGTTTATGCAGCAAATGCCGGGCTTCCTCGGCACCGACATCGGCACTCACAGTGATCAGATTTTCCCGTGTCATCAGCTCATAGACGCGCGAATTCGGGTCGGTGGCGAAGCGCACATCGCGGTGCGTGAGAATGCCGACCAGACGGCCGGTATCGCGTTCGACCACCGGGAAGCCGCTGATGTGATGAGCGGTCATGAGGGCTTGGGCTTCGGCGAGGGTCTGATCGGGGTGGATGGTCAGCGGGTTGACCACCATACCGGATTCGAATTTTTTCACCCGCCGCACCTGGGCCGCCTGCTCATCGATGGTGAGGTTCTTATGAATCACGCCGATGCCGCCTTGCTGCGCCATCGCAATCGCCATTGCAGCCTCGGTGACCGTGTCCATGGCGGCGGAAATCAGCGGAATATTGAGCGAAATACCGCGCGTCAGCCGGGTGCCGATCTGCGCCGTGGCGGGCAGAATTTGCGAATAGGAGGGCACGAGAAGCACATCGTCGAAGGCGAATGCCTCGGAGATGCGGGCGTGAGCGGACGGCGAGCCTTGATGATCGGGAGCCATGGTCTGACCTTTTCTGTCGAAGCGTTGAAGCAACGCGACCTTGGCGAGCCCTATTAGCCGGGGGGGCTCGCCAAGGCAAGGTCAGGCGCTGGGTCGTCTCAGGAGAAGAATTTGATGGTGAGTTTAATCAGCTGCTTGACCCGGTTGGTATAAGGCGGAAACAGCATCGAGGTGGAGCTGAACCGGTCACGCAGCACAGCGCGTTCGTGGCTGAAGGCCTTGAAGCCATACAGCCCGTGCGCATTTCCGATACCCGAATTATTCACCCCGCCGAAAGGCAGGTTCTGGTGCAGGAAATGCACCACCGAGGTGTTCACGCAGGTGCCGCCCGACGAGGTCTCGGCGATCACCCGATCAGTCCGCTGGCTGTCCTTGGAATACATATAGAGCGCCAGGGGCTTGGGCTTGGCGTTGATCGCCGCGATCGGCCCGGCGACGTCATTATAGGAAATGATCGGCAGAAGCGGGCCGAAAATCTCCTCTTCCATCACCGCACTATCCTCGGCCACGTTGGTCAGCAGCGTCGGGGCGATATATTTATCAGCCGGATTGGACGTGCCGCCGGTGACAATGTTGGCACCCTTGGCCTGGGCATCATCGAGCAGGCGTTTCACCCGGTCGTAATGACGACCATTGACGATGCGCGTGAGGTCGGGGCTGGCGGCGGCATCGGTGCCATACATTTTCGTGATCGCGGCTTTCGCCTTATCGAGAAAGGCAGGCAGCACGCTTTGCTGGACATAAAGATAATCCGGCGCGATGCAGGTCTGGCCGTTATTGCAGAATTTGCCGAACATCAGGCTTTTCACCGCGCGGTCGAGATCGGCGGTTTCATCAATGATGGCAGGGGATTTGCCGCCCAGTTCGAGCGTCACCGAGGAGAGATGCTTGGCCGCCGCGGCCATGACGATTTTGCCGACCGCCGGGCTGCCGGTGAAGAACATATGATCGAATGGCAGATCGAGCAGAGAAGTCGCCACCGATGCATCACCCTCGAACACCGCAACATCGGCGGGATCGAACGTGGTGCGGATGATTTCGGCAATCACAGCCGAGCTCGCAGGTGTCATCTCTGAGGGCTTGACGATGGCGGTGCAGCCGGCAGCGATGGCCGAGGCGAGCGGGCCGAAGGTGAGGCCGAACGGATAATTCCACGGCGAGATGATCAGGCTGACGCCCTTGGGCTCGTAGCGGACATGGGCAAAGGTGCCGAGCATGGCCATGGTGCCGCCGACGCGGGTGGGTTTCATCCAGGATTTCAAATGGCTGCACGCATGCTTGATTTCGCTGATCATCGGCAGCACTTCGGCCAGATCCGCCTCGGCCTCGGCGCGGTGCAGGTCCGCGGCCAAAGCCTTGTAAATCGCCGGGCGATGCGCCTCGATGCTGGCTTGCAGCTTGCGCAGACGGGCGATGCGTTCATCGGCGGTAGAGGTGCGCAGCTGGATGGCGCGCGCCTGCTGGCGGGCGAAAACCGGCTCGATGGCCGAGCCGGTGACCGGCATTTCAGGCGAAATCATGCTTGTGACGTTCATCGGACATTTTCCCTTTCGTGAAACACGGCTTTCCAGAGCTTCCCCGCAGGTTGCCGATTACGTCAAGAGAAGCGTTACAGGATAGGGTTTGTCAAGAAAACTGTTTGCGAGCGGTCGGATCAGGCCGGGGCGATCGATCAATCATGTCCGAAAACCGCGAGCGGCGCTGCTTGATCATGCTAGGCTGCCGCCATGGAATTATCCGACCCTCTTTGCTACCAGGCGGTGCTCGCGCGGGATGCGCGCTATGACGGGGTATTTTTCACCTGCGTGACCAGCACGCGGATTTATTGTCGGCCGATCTGCCCGGCCAGGCCGCCGAAAATCACGAATTGCCGGTTCGTCCCGAGTGCGGCCGCAGCCCAGGAAGCCGGATTTCGCGCTTGTCTGCGCTGCCGGCCGGAGAGCGCGCCGGACCTCGGCGCCTGGCGCGGCACCTCGGCCAGCGTGTCGCGGGCGCTGGCTTTGATCGAGGCAGGGGCGCTCGATGAGGGCAAAGTTGAGACATTGGCGGAGCGGCTGGGCATGGGCGAGCGGCATTTGCGCCGGCTGTTCAGCCAGCATCTGGGAGCCACACCGATTGCCGTGGCCCAGACAAGGCGGATGAATCTGGCCATGCAATTGATCCATCAAACCGATTTGAGCATGACCGACATTGCCCTGGCCAGCGGCTTTGGCAGCTTGCGCCGGTTCAATGAATGTTTTCAGCAGCTTTATGAACGCCCGCCCGGCGCGTTGCGGCGGCGCGCGGCCAGAATGTTTTCAGCAGCTTTATGAACGCCCGCCCGGCGCGTTGCGGCGGCGCGCGGCCACAGCAGCCGGGTACGGCATTCATCTGTTGCTGCCCTATCGCCCGCCCTATCATTGGCCGGCGATGCTCGGGTTTTTGGCAGCGCGCGCCATGCAACATGTCGAATCGGTGGTCGATGGACGCTACCGGCGCAGCATCGAGATTGATGATGTGGCGGGATGGATCGAGATTGGCCACGCACCTGAAAAGCACGCGCTTGCGGTGAGCATTCATCATCCGAACCTTGGGGCGCTGCCGGGCATGATCGCGCGCATTCGCCGGCTGTTCGATCTGGCATCCGATCCGGACGCGATCGATGCGGCCTTGGCGCGCGATGAGCGGCTCGCCCCTCTGGTCGCGGCCCGGCCGGGACTGCGTGTCCCCGGTGCCTGGAGCGGGTTTGAGACCGCAATCCGCGCGATCCTGGGCCAACAGATTACCGTGGCGGCGGCAACCGCGCTGGCAAACAAACTCGTGGCCGTTTTGGGTCGGCCGAGCCGCAGCGCGGGGCCGTTCGCGGAACTGACCCATTTATTCCCCGCAGCCGGATGTTTCACGCCCGCCTTGCTCGATCAGATCGGCATGCCGCGGGCGCGGCGGGCGGCCTTGGCGGGCCTCGCCGCGGCATCATTGGCCGATCCGTTCTTGTTCGATCGGAAAGCGGATCTAGAAACTGCGATTGCCCAATTGAGCGCCCTGCCCGGCCTTGGCCCATGGACCGCGCATTATATCGCCATGCGGGTATTGCGTGAGAACGATGCGTGCCTCGCCAGCGATATCGTGCTGCGCCGAATCCTCGGGGCACAAGGCGATTACCTGAGCACGGCCGCCGTGCAGGCCCGCGCGGAAGCCTGGCGGCCCTGGCGGGCTTACGCGGTGATGCATTTATGGGCCGCCGACCAAGCGGTACCAAGCCAATTAAAGGAGAGCAAAAATGCGCCTGTTTTGTGAAAAATTAGCTTCACCGCTTGGTGAATTGATTTTACTGACCGACGAGGCGGGCACTGTCCGGGCGTTGGATTTCGCCAATTACGAGACCCGCATGCAGCGGCTTCTGGCGTTGCATTATGGCCGGCCGCTGGTGCAACCGGCCCATACCGCATCACAAGCGCAGGGCGCGCTGGAGGCGTATTTCGCGGGTGATATTCGCGCATTGGATATGATTGAAACGGCAAATGCAGGTCGTATGTTTCAGCGCGCTGTATGGCAAAAACTGCGCGAGATACCGGCAGGCTCGACAATCAGCTACGCCACACTCGCCCAGCGCGTGGGCCGGCCGAGAGCAAGCCGTGCGGTTGGTGCGGCCAATGGCTCAAACCCGATTGCGATCATTGTGCCATGCCATCGGGTGATCAGCGCGTCAGGCGCTTTGTGCGGCTATAGCGGCGGCGTGGGCCGCAAGGCTTGGCTGATTGCCCATGAACGGCGATGCCTCATGCCGCTGGGCGAAAAAGCGGATCAGATGGAAGCTGCACTCTGACGGTAATGCGGCAGGGGATCTGCAGCGCTCAATTCGCTCCAATAGCGACGCAGGAGCAGAATTTTGGCAAAGACGCTGCGCAAATCAGCAAGTTCACGGGCCAGCCTGTGCGCTTGATCGAGATCATGATGCGAAGGCTCGCCCGAGATCAGGCGTGCGCCGGCCGAGACGCGTAACAGGCCACGCTCGGCGCCATCCGCGCCACGCCATTTCACCGGCTGACCGATATGGCAAATGACCGAGGCGAATTTTTTATCGTCATCGGCGACATAGGCGGCGCAATCGGCATTCAGCCAGCGATAGATTTTGCGCGCCTCTTCGACCGTCATGAAACGGGAATCATCAGTATGGCGCACCGAGAACGCGAAAATGCTGCGCCGATGATCCCAATCATCGGGGCCCGGGCGCGCGAGAGCAGGGATGGGCAGAAGTTCGAAGGCCGGATCACTCATGGCTTGGGTGACGGTGGCGGCGAATAGATCGAGAATCTTCGCACGGCGTTTGGGTTTAATCGCGGCGAATGCGTGCATCTCGGCAAGGGCGGCATGCCAGCGCAAAAGCAGCCCGAAATTGCCACCGACCGGCAGGACCGATGCGGCGCGGGCCGATTGCGGCCATTCGCCGGTGGAAAAATAGGCGCCGAGCCCGGCAGGCAACGCCCCTTGGCCGAGCCGTGCGGCAATGGCAGGCGGCAGCAACACCGCACCGGCGAAAGGCGGCCCGGTGAAAAATTTCGACCCGGTGATCTGCACCATCGCATCGAGCGCAAGATAATCGCGCACGCGTTTCGTGCAAAGCCGCACCTGGCAGGCATCGATGACGATATCGAGCTGGGCGCTGCCAAATGCGCTTCGTAAATTTTGCAAAATATCCAATCGAGGCGCCAAGAGTCCGGTTTTCGATAAATCGAGCCCATGCAAAATGACATGCCGGCCGGCAGCGATGCCGACTTGAATGGTGGCCTGACAATCAGCTTCGATATCGTGATGCGCGCGCGCGTTGCCATGCTCGTCGCGCAAGGCGATGGTGGCGATGGCGGTATCGGTGCGGAAGCCCGCAATGGGGGTTTCACGCTTCACGTCATGACCATTTGCCGTGTCGATCGCAAAATGAAATCCTCGCGCGGCCATCGGCACACCGCTGCCGGTTTCCTCCGGGGCAAGCAGAATATTCAGGATCGGGCGTGAGGGTGTGCGCAGATGGGTCATGGCCAGAGCCGCCAATTCGGCATCAGTGCCCGAGGCAGCGAGAATGATTTTGGTGCCCTTGCTCAGATGGTAATAGCGCCCGATGGCGGCACGCAATTCGGCCAATTCGCGTATCACCGGCGCCTCATCGCCGCGATGGCTCTGCGCTTGCAGCACGCGCAGACGCGCCGCATCGGCGGCCGCATAGCCGCGCTCAGAGACCGAGGACGCGGTCGATGAGGCGAAGGTCACCGCCCAGGGGCGCGGGCGATGGCTGCTGCCATAGCCGTTGAGTTCGGTCGCGGGATCGAGTTTCAGCCTGACATCACCGCCAGTCTGCATAATCTCATCGGCGGATGGCGCGTGCGACATGACATTCATCGGGCAATATGCGTGAGGCCACCCATATATGGCCGCAAGCGGGATGGGATCATGACCGAGCCATCCTCTTGCTGGTGGTTTTCCAGAACCGCGATCAGGGCGCGGCCGACCGCGACACCTGAGCCGTTCAGCGTATGGACGAAATCGATCGATTTACCATCATCCTTGCGGAATCGGGCGGCCATGCGCCTGGCCTGGAAATCACCGCAATTGGAGCAGGAGCTGATCTCGCGATAGGCGCCCTGGCCAGGCAGCCAAACTTCTAAATCGTACGTCTTCATCGCCGAAAAGCCGGTATCGCCGGCGCAGAGCAGCATGCGCCGATATGGCAATTCCAAAGCCTCCAGCACCGTCTCAGCACAGCGTGTCATGCGTTCATGCTCGTCATCGCTGAGATCGGGATGCACGATACTGACCATCTCGACCTTGGCGAATTGATGCTGGCGCAACATGCCGCGCGTATCGCGCCCGGCCGCACCGGCCTCGGAGCGAAAACACGGGGTGAGAGACGCCATGCGCAAAGGCAGGCTGGAAAGCGGTAAAATCTCGTCGCGCACCATATTGGTCAGCGGCACTTCGGCGGTCGGGATCAGCCAGCGGCCATCGGTCGTGCGGAATAATTCAGCAGCGAATTTTGGCAATTGGCCGGTGCCATACATGGTTTCGTCATTGACCAGAAGCGGTACAGCAGTCTCGCTATAACCATGCTTGTCGGTGTGCAGATCGATCATGAATTGCGCGAGTGCGCGCTCAAGCCGCGCCAGAGCGCCCCGCAGGATCGTGAAGCGGCTGCCGGCGATTTTGCCGGCATTGGCGAAATCCATCAGGCCGAGCGCTTCGCCGATTTCGAAATGCTGCCGGGGTGCGAAGGCGAAATTACGAATCGCACCGTGGCGTTTGACCTCGCTGTTATCCGCCTCGTCAGCACCCGGCGGCACCGCTTGGGCCAACAGATTAGGTAATTGAGACAAAGCGGCCTCGAGCCGCTCATCGACATTGTCGGCGCTGGCTTTCAGCGCGGCGATCTGGTCGCGCAAGCGCCCCCCTTCGGCCTCCAGAGATGCACTATCAGCTCGCGCGCGCTTGGCTTCGCCGATTTGCTTGGCGAGCGCGTTGCGCCGCGCTTCAAGCTCCTGCAACGAAGCGAGGAAAGTCCGCCGCTCGCTATCGATGGCGAGAATATCGGCACTGGCCGGAGCGATTCCGCGACGCGCCAGCGCCTCGTCAAAGCCTGAAGGATTGTCGCGAATGCTGCGAATGTCATGCATGGTCAGGCGGGGTCCAGTTTCGGCTCGACCCAGCGGACCGAGAAGATGGATAATTCGTAAAGCAGGATCAAAGGAACCGCGAGCCCGGTCTGGGTCAATACATCCGGCGGGGTCAGAATGGCGGCGACGATGAAGCAACCAACATAGGCGTAGCGCCGGTATTTTTTCAGCGTGCCCGAATTGATGATACCGACCCGGCCGAGCAGGGTGAGCAAAACCGGCAATTCAAAAGACAGGCCGAAGGCAAAAATGAGTTTCATCACCAAATTCAAATAATCGCTGACTTTGGCCATCAGATCGATCTGAAAGCCGCTGCCGGTCGCGGGCGTTTGGAAACTCAGAAAGAAGCGCCAAGCATTGGGAAAAATGACGTAATAGGCCAATGCGCCACCGGCGAAAAACAGCACGGGTGTCGCGATCAGGAAGGGCAGGATGGCTTTTTTCTCGCTCTTATAAAGGCCCGGCGCGATGAACAGCCAGATTTGCGAGGCGACGATGGGAAAGGAGATGAAGCCGGCGGCAAAAATCGCCACTTTGATGTAAGTGAAGAACGCCTCGTACAAGGCCGTGTAGATCAGCCTTGGCTCCTCGCCGCGCTGGCGCATGATATGGGCCAGGGGCTCGGCGAGAAAGGCATAAATATTCTGCGCGAAGTGAAAGCAGATGAAGAAGGCGATGAAAAACGCCGCCGCCGACCACATCAGCCTTTTGCGCAACTCCTTGAGATGCTCGAGCAGCGGCATCTCCTTATCGTCGATCGTATCCTGGTCCGTGCTTGTAGCCATCGGGGAAAATCCTACCAGTGCCGCGTGCCCGGCGGGATGAAGGCCGGCACAGGCTTTTTATGGGCATATTCGGGCGGGATGAAAGCCGGGTGATCGGCGGCGATATCAAGCTGGGACTGCGGTTCGGGCTCCGGCCAGGGGCCCGACACTGCACCAGGGGCATCGAACTGATGGGCCGGCTGCGGCTCAACCCAGTTGCCGTCCAGACTGGCCGATTTCAACGACGATTTCAGGCTGCCATCGGGGTCGATCTGGCGTTCCACCGCACCGCGGAAATCGAAACTGCGCAATTTGCGCATCTCGGTCCGCACGTCCTGCAAATCCGCCTCGCGCACCAGCTCATCGAGATGGCCCTGAAACTCGCTCGCCATGCCACGCGCCTTGCGCATCAGCCCGGTTACCGTGCGGATCGCCACCGGCAAATCCTTGGGCCCGATGAAGAGCAACGCGACGACGATGATCAACCCTATTTCTGACCAGGAAAACCCGAACATATGCCCCGTTCCAACCGGCCCTCTGCGAGTGGTTAAAATCCGGCGGACCAGACCCCCGGATTTTAACCACTAGCCCTTGTTTGTGGGCCGACTCACCTCCCGCCTGGGAACCAGACGCAAGGGCCGATCCACTAGCAGCATAAGCTTGCTGGTCAAAGGGGGGGCGTGCTGGCCGGCAGGAAGGCGCGGATTCGCTCAAGCCCGCTATCGCGCACACCCAACGCCCGCAATTGCGCCACCGTTTCATCGAAATAGGCCCGGCAGGTGCCGAGCTCACCGCCGGCACGGGCAATCACGGCAGCGGTTTCGGCGGGTTCCAGCCGGGCGACATAGCGCGGATGGAGCCGATTGATGACGAAGGTGATGGCTTTGACGGTTCCCGTTTCAATGGTGATATCGACCCAGCGGGCATGATAGGCGCCGCCGAACATCTCGCGCCGCCACAGCAAGGCCAGCTCCTCCTTCGCCTGCGCGGCTGGAATCCGGTAGGCGATGCCCCGGCACGCCCCGCCGCGATCCAGCGCGAGCATCAAACCCGGGGTTTCCGGCGTGCCGCGGCCCAGCATGACCCAGAAACAATAGCGCCGGTGCCAGCCATGCAGCAGCGCCGAATGCCGCCCCTGATGGTGAAAAGCCGGGTTCCACATCAGCGAGCCATAGCCGAATACGTAGATATCCTGCCCGCCGGGCTGTTGGGCGAGCAGATCCTGCAGCGACTGGTCAAGCTCGGCCTCGCTGCGCAATGTCCAGCCCAATTCGCGCGCCTGGGCTTCCAAGCGCGCCCGGACTTGCGCCAACATAGAGCCATCGCGCAAAGATTCGCGGGTGATTTTGAGCGGAGAATCGGCCATAAACTATATGTGGCAGTGCAATTGGTGCGACGCCAGCGTGAAACAGGCCTGACCGACCCGGCTGATGGCAGAATTGCTCTCGTTGCAATGTTGCCCGACCATACCGATATGCTCAGAGATGGAGTGACCAATGATCCCTCGGATGTTCGACATGTCTGCCCTGCGCCATGCCTATCGACGCGGTGCACTGACACCCGAGCAGATGCTTGCTGATTTACTGCCCCGGATCGATGCTTATGATCCGGCTGTATGGATCAGCCGGGTCGATCCTGCCGCATTGCGCGCCGAAGCCCGCCTGCTGGACGCGTCGCGGATCGATGAATTGCCGTTATTCGGCATACCCTTCGCGGTGAAGGATAATATCGACGCGCTGCCGCTGGCCACCACCGCCGCCTGCCCGTCCTTTGCATTCCACCCGACCGAGGATTCCACAATCGTGCGGAAATTGCGCGAAGCGGGCGCACTGATGCTCGGTAAAACCAATCTGGACCAGTTCGCCACCGGGTTGAACGGCACGCGCTCACCTTATGGCGCGCCGCGCTCGGTATTTTCGCATGATTACATCTCCGGCGGCTCCTCATCAGGCTCGGCGGTCGCGGTCGGAGCGGGGCTTGCCGCATTTTCGCTCGGCACCGATACCGCCGGCTCGGGCCGGGTGCCGGCTGCGTATAATAATCTGATCGGGTTGAAACCGACCCGCGGGCGGATCAGCACCGCGGGCGTGTTGCCGGCATGCCGCAGCATTGATTGCGTCAGCGTGTTTGCCAATTCGGCGGCGGATGCGGGCTTGGTGCTGCGGGTCGCCGAAGGGCTTGACGCGGCCGACAGCCTCTCCCGCATTGGTGCCGAAATCAGCCTGCCGGTCCGCCCCGTGGTCGGTGTGCTGGCCGAGGATCAGCGGGATTTCGCCGGTGATACGGGTTATGCTGCTTTGTATGAGGCGGCACTTGCGAAAGCGCAGGAGCTGGGCTGGGAATTGCGCACTTTCGATTTCACGCCCTTCCGCCAGGCTGCAAGCTTGCTGTATGGCGCGTCGTTCGTGGCCGAGCGTTATCAGACGATCCGCACATTCATCGCAAGCCGGCCCGACGCGATGGACCCGACAGTGTTGCGGATTATTCAAGGCGCCAACGGGTTCAGCGCGGCCGATGCGTTCCGCGATATTTATCTGCTGCAGGATTTGCGGGCCGCCGCCGCGCACGCGATTGCCGGGATGGATATCGTGCTGCTGCCGACAACCCCGACAATTTTTAAATTCGACGAATTGCTGGCCGAGCCGATCACCAACAACGCAACGCTCGGGATTTACACCAATTTCGTCAATTTCTTCGATCAGGCCGCGGTCGCGGTGCCGGCCGGCTTCCGCGCCGATGGCTTGCCGTTCGGCGTCACATTGATCGGCCCGGCATTCAGCGATCTGGCTTTGCTCCATCTGGCCGACCAATTGCACGTCGCTTTGGGTGCCGGCGCCGGGGTGAGCCGGCAGATGCCGACAACCCGCATGGCCGCACCGGCTGAACCATTGACCAAAATCGTCGTGGCGGGGGCGCATCTGTCGGGCATGGTGCTCAATCATGAACTGACGGCCCTCGGCGCACGGCTTGAATGCGCGACCACCACGACAGCGGATTACAAATTATATGCCTTGCCGACGACACCGGCCAAACCCGGACTCGCCCGGATGCCGGGGTTCGAAGGGCCGGGCATTGCTGTCGAGATTTGGGCGATGACGCCGGAGAGTTTCGGCAAATTCGTCGCCGCCCTGCCGGCGCCGATGGGCATTGGCAAAGTGAGTGTCGCCGATGGCGGGGAATATCCCGGATTTCTCTGCGAGGCCCATATGCTGCAATCGGCCGCCGACATCACCTCATATGGCGGCTGGCGAAATTATATCGCGTCTCACAGTTTCTGACTCATAAAGTTTTTTGTTTCTTTTTGTTCAAAAAAAGAAAAACGCCTTACGCCGGCAGAGTCGCCTGCGTCAGCGCGGCCATATCCGCCTCGCCATCCGCGGTGAGCCCTGCAATGACACCCTGCCGATCGGCGAGGCTGCGATTCTGGCCGAGCTTGCGCTTGCCTTCGAGCTTGGAGATATGCAGCACAATGCCGACAATGCCTTTCAGCTGGCTGTCAATATAGGCTGATGGCGCATCATCAACCTGCCATGGCGCTGCGCGCGGTTGCTCATGCAAATCGGTCAGGGTGGTCACGATATCCAATAAAGCCTGCCTATCCTCGATAATTTCGAGCCGGCCGGTCGCGTGGACGATTTCGTAATTCCAGGTCGGCACCACTTTGCCGTGCTCGCGCTTGGCCTCATACCAGGAGGGCGAGATATAGGCTTCATGCGCCTGGAAAATGGCCAGCGCCTCCTGTGCGGGATCGAAGTGCCGCCATTGCGGGTTGGCGCGGGCGAGATGACCGATCAGCCGCCCCGGTTGCCCCGGCACCGGCTGGTAAGTGAGCGGCATGTGAGTGGCGATCAAGCCTTCCACGCCGGTGGTGACCAGGATCGGCAAATGGGCGGCCCGCATGATGCGCTGCAAAGCGGCCGGGTCGTCCTCGCGGAAATGCGGCGGCTGATAGAGGGACATTGATCTACAGGCTCCGGTCGAATTCGAGAATGGTTTCGCAAATCGCCTGCCAGCGCGGCTCAAGCATCATCATATGCGACATCTCGTCGAACATCACCGGCTTTTTACCATAAATTTTACCGGTCAGGGCCACCGCATCAGGCGGAACAAGCCGGTCGCGCCCGGCACCCAGGATCAGCAGAGGCGATGTGACGCGCTCGGGGTGCGGCAGGCCACGGGTCAGCATCGATGCGATGGCCCGATAGCTCTCGGCCTGGATATTGGGCAGATATTGATCCATCGAGCGGTCCTCGGGGCCGCGGGAGAACATCTGGCGGCGCTGATTATCGGTGTCCGACGTGCCGGAGGCGACGGTTTGGGCGAGGGTGGCGCGCAGCATTTTGCCCGGCTGGGTGAGCATCAGGCGGAATAATTGAGCGTAAAGCGGCTTCGGCGCGGCCGAGGCCAGCAACACCGCCCCGCGGGCGGGAAATCGAGCAAGGTAGGCCTGGGTGATGAAGCCGCCCATGGAATGACCGACGATCAGCGGGTCATCGAGAGTGGCGACGACGCTGCGCAAATCGCGGACATAATCGCCGATCGAGGCGGTGTTGATCAGCTCGATACCGTCGCTGGCGCCATGGCCGCGCAGGCTGAAGGCCACCGCGTCGTAACCCTGGGCGGCAAACCAGGGCATGAAATAAACCTGCCAATACCAGAGCCAACTCCAGGCGCCATGCAGGAACAGGATGGTGCCGCGCCGGGGTCCATGGGCGGGCAGATGGGCAATATCGAGTTTCATAGGATGTTCGCTTCGAAAGGGGGAAGAAAATCGCGGGCATCGAATTCGATGACCCATAAATCAGGATCATATTTGCGCTGCTTGGCGACATATTGATCAGCCGCCTGCTGATCCACAGGGCCCGGCCCGGTGCCACGCAGCCAGGCGGGCTCGCCCGCCTGATCCCGGGTCTGGGCGAGCACGACCAGACCGCCCACACCGCGCAGCACGACCAGAACCGCACCGGCATCGGCGTCGCCTTTATGCAGAACCGCCCCCGGCCGGCCATCGGCGTCGCCCATTCGCAAGGCCATTTGCACCCATAATCCAGCTTTGATTCGCGGTTCGCTCATCGGGCCCTTATGAATGCTCTTGCCAAGTCTGGCGATAACGTGTTGCACCACGATATCAGATTATCGATCTCGGAGACCGCCATGCGCCTGCTCAGCCTGCTTTGTGCCTTCATTGCCATACTGGGTCTGGCGCGCAGTGCCGATGC
>NCAP01000105.1 GCA_002255495.1 Rhodospirillales bacterium 20-60-12
GGCAGTTTTGCCGTTTTGCCGGTGGCGTCCATTGTGATCGTGGCAGTGCCCGCAGCCTTATGATTTGCTTTATTGACCATGGAAAGCTCCTTCTTATCAGCGGATAATGGCTCAGCTTCGCAGTTGCAGCAACCGTCCCGGCGTCTCGTTATCGCGGGCCAGATGGGGTGTCACCCGGTTGGATGAAGCAGCCAAAGCGGGTCATTGCCGGTTTGATCGCCTGCCATGGGGTCAGAACGGTGAATTCAGTGAGCGATGCGGTGGGGTAATGTTCGAGCAAGGAGGCCGGCGCCTTGGGGCCGGCCAGCGCGAGCGCTAATTCATGCAGGCCCGGATTATGGCCGATGACCATCACACTGCGCACCGTCTCGCGGGTTTCGCGTATTGAATCGAGCAGGCGTGCGGCGGTCGCCATATAGAGCGTGTCGAGCACTTCGATGTTCGGCCGGTCATCCCAGGGTTCCAGCGCAATCAGGGTCTCCTGCGTGCGCTTGGCCGAGGAGACCAGAATGACATCCGGCGCGAAGCCGAGTTCATGCAGGGTCTGGCGCATGCGCGCGGCAGCCTCAATCCCTTGAGGGGCGAGCGCCCGGCTATGGTCGGGCAGACCGGCCGATGCGCGAACGGCCTTGGCATGCCGCATGAGGAGCAATTGATGCATGCGGGGCTTTTGCCATGCGGCGCAGGCTTTGTCGCCCTCTGATTATACGACCCCGTATGGCTGCTCGTCAGACGCGTAGGCCACCCCACATACAGGCGAGAGGAGTAATAATATGACCGATCCAATCGTGATTATCGGCGCCACAGGCGTCACCGGCGCTGCCCTGGCGCACAAGCTGGCAGGGCGCGGCCATGCATTGCACCTGATCGGGCGGGATTCCCACTCTGTCGGCGCGCTGGCCGGGGCATTAAATGCTTCTCATGCGACCGCTGACATGTTCGATGAAACCGCCATTATGGATGCCGTGGCTGCCGCCGGCCCGCGCATCGGCGGGCTTGCCTATTGTGTCGGCTCGATCCTGCTCAAGCCGCTCAAGCGCACCACGGCGGATGATTTCGCCAGCTGCTTTGCCCTGAACGTAACCGGTGCGGCACGTGCGATCGCCGCCGCTGAGGCCGGTTTGCGGGCATCCCCCGGCGCCGGCATTGTGCTGTTCAGCTCGGTGGCCGCCGGTGCGGGCTTCGTTAATCATAGTGTCATCGGGCCGGCGAAAGCCGCGGTCGAGGGGCTGGCATTGGCGCTGGCCGCCGAGCTTGCGCCGCAGGTGCGGGTGAATTGCATTGCCCCCAGCCTCACGAAAACGCGAATGGCCGCGCAATTGACCAGCAACGAGACGATGGCCAAAGCATTAGCAGCGCAACATCCGCTGGGTCGTCTGGGCGAGGCGGACGATCTCGCGGCTTTGGCGGCATTTCTGCTATCGGATGAAGCAGGATGGATCACTGGTCAGATCATCGGGGTAGATGGCGGCCGGGGGAGTTTGAGAAGCAAAGGATAGACAGAATGATGACATTCGGCCGAAGGTCTTTGCTGTTGGCGGCGGGGGCTGCATGCTTGCCGCTATCACGCGCCAGGGCCGACGCGCTGCCGGTGCCGCCGGGCGATGAAATCGCCTTTGCGGTGATCCGCAATGGCAGCAAGATCGGCGAGCACCACATTGCCTTCACTCGTGCGGGCGATGCGCTGACGACCCAAATCACTGTCGATCTGCTGGTCAAAATGCTCGATATCAATATGTTTCGCTATACTCTAAGCGCGCAGGAACATTGGAGTAATGGAGTGTTTCAGGCCGTCGCCAGCAAAGTGAATTATAACGGCACCCCGCTCAGCGTCGAGGCAGCACGGGCCAATGCCGGGTTCAAGGTGCAGGGCACGAAAGTGCAACCTTATGTCGCGCCGCCGAGCATGATGGCGTTGAGCTTTTGGAACAAGGCGATGCTCATGGCACCGGTCTTGAATCTCCAGACCGGCCATACCGATTTCGTCAAATCCACATCGCCGGGCTGGAACAATGTGCCCACGGCCAATGGCGGCACCATCCTGGCGCAAGCGTTCGTGCAATCGGGCGTATTGCACGAGACCATCTGGTATGATGAGCAAGGTCAATGGTCCGCCTTATTATTCGACCATAAAGGTCATATTCAATACGAAAAGATAATCAGCACTTGAAAATTGCAGCTCTGCGCGTTGTTCTGGGTGATCAGCTTTCTCGTGGCATAGCCAGTCTCGAAGGGCTCAATCCAGAGACCGATATCGTCATGCTCGCCGAAGTGATGGGCGAATGCACTTATGTGCCGCATCATCGCCAAAAAATCATTCTGGTGCTCTCGGCCATGCGGCATTTCGCCCATGCCCTGCAAGCGCGCGGCGTGCGGGTGCGCTATATCAAACTCGATGATCCCGCCAATAGCGGAACCATCCCGGGCGAAGTGGCCCGCGCCGTCGATGCGCTTTCCCCGGCGCGTGTGATTGCAACGGCGCCGGGTGAATACCGGGTGCGCCGCGCGATGGAAGATTGGGCCGATGAGATCCGCGAGGATCATCGCTTCCTCGCCACCACAGGCGAGTTCGCCGCCTGGGCCGCCGGCAAGACGCAACTGCGCATGGAATTTTTCTATCGCGAGATGCGCCGGAAATACCGGATATTGCTGCACGGCGATCAACCGGTCGGCGGCAAGTGGAATTTCGATTCGGAAAATCGCAAGCGCCCGCCGGTCGATATCAAACCACCCAAGCCGCTGCGCTTTCCCCCCGACGCGATCACCGACGAGGTGATCGCACTGGTCCGTGCGACATTTCCCGATCATTACGGTGATATCGAAGCATTCGGCTTTCCCGTCACCGCACAGCAGGCATCGGCAGCGGCGGCGGATTTTTTTGCCCACCGGCTCGGCCAGTTCGGAGAATGGCAGGATGCAATGCTGCCCGATCAGCCTTTCATGTTTCATAGTCTGCTCTCGGCCGCACTTAATCTGGGTCTGCTCGCCCCGCTCGATTTGTGCCAGGCTGCCGAGGTTGCTTATCACGAGGGCGTCGCACCGCTGAATGCCGTCGAAGGGTTTATCCGCCAAATTCTCGGCTGGCGGGAATATATTCGCGGTATCTATTGGCTGCATATGCCCGAATATGCCGCCCGCAACAGTTTGAACGCGCACCGGAAAATTCCCGAATTTTACTGGACCGGGCAGACCGACATGGCCTGCATGAAAGATGCGATCGGCCAGACCATGCGCTACGCCTATGCGCATCATATCCAGCGGCTGATGATTACCGGCAATTTCGCTTTGCTCGCCGGGCTAGATCCCGCACAAATCGATGAATGGTATCTCGCGGTCTATGCCGATGCGTATGAATGGGTGGAAATGCCCAACACGCGCGGCATGGCGCTGCATGCCGATGGGGGAATCGTCGGCTCCAAACCCTATGCGGCATCGGGCGCCTATATCAACCGGATGAGCCATTATTGCACCAATTGCCATTACGATGTGAGTGAAGCGACAACGCCGCGCGCCTGCCCGTTCAACGCGCTTTATTGGGATTTCATCGCCCGCCACGCCGAACGCTTCGCACAGAATCCGCGCATGGCCATGCCGGCGCGCAGTTGGGCGAAAATGCCGGCAGAAAAGCAGCTTGCATTGCAGGGCAGGGCAGCGACATTGTTGCGCAGACTCGAAAAAGGCGAAAAAATATGAGCATTCCCAAACCAACTGACGGCTTGGCCTGGGTCACCGGCGCATCAAGCGGCATCGGCCGTGAGATTGCCATACAACTCGCCAAATCCGGCTGGCGCGTGGCCATTTCCGCCCGCCGCGCTGACGAACTGGCGGCCCTCGTTGCTTTATATCCCGATAAAATGATCGCCGTGCCGCTCGATATCACCGACCATGATGCGGTGTTGGCAGCGGTCGGGCGGATCGAGGCGGAAGGCCCGATCGCGCGGGTGATCCTCAACGCCGGCACCTATGTGCGCGATACCGGCGATGCGTTCGACGCCGCGCGGTTCCGTGCCCAGGTCGAGGTTAATTTGATCGGCACGGCCAATTGCCTGGAAGCGGTCCTGCCGCCTTTGCGCACGAGGCGGCGCGGGCAGATCGGGATTGTCTCCTCGCTGGCTGGGTTGGCCGGGTTGCCCGGCGCGGTCACCTACGCCACGACCAAAGCCGGGCTGATTGCCATGGCGCAAAGCCTCAAACCCGATCTTGATCGTTACGATATTGCCATCAGCGCGATCTGCCCGGGCTTTGTGAAAACCCCCCTGACGGCGAAAAATAAATTCCCGATGCCGTTTTTGATGGAGGTTGAGGCGGCTGCGGCGACGATGATCAGCGGGTTGGATGCCGACCGGTTTTTAATCGCCTTCCCCGCCGGTCTCGCCTGGCCATTGCGGATCATCCGCTTTCTGCCGGCACCTTTATTCTTTGCCATCACCAAGCGCATGAGCAATCAATAAGGCAGAGCGTGAAGCATTATCACGACCCCGCTCTAGCCATATTTTCCCGATCAATTTCATTGGTTTAGCTGGAGCCAGGTGACGCCATCTAAGCCAATATTGATCTGGTTGCTCATTTTTTATGCCGGCCCAGAATGAACAAAGCCGGGATCAGATTGGTGCTCAGCAACGCACTCCAGACAATGCCGCCGGCAATCACGATAGCCAGCCCCTGTTCCGGGGCGGCTCCGACGCCAAAGCCCAAGGCGGTTGGCAACATGCCCAGCACAGCGACCGCCGTGGTCAGGAAAATCGGCCGAAAGCGCACATCGAGTGCCTCCTCCATGGCGGCTTCTGGAGCCATGCCGTCATCTTCGTTGCGTTGCGCGCGATCAAGCAGAACAATGCCATGATTCAAACTCACCCCGGCGAGGGTTAGAAATCCGACCAACCCGATCCCGTTCAAGCCCAGCCCGCTGGCCGCCAAAGCCAGGGCGCCGCCGGTCATGGCGAGCGGGATTTGCAGCATCAAAAGCAGCGGTGCGCGCCGCCCGCCAAAGCGCAAAAACAACAAGCCGGCCATCAAGGCCA
Organism: Rhodospirillales bacterium 20-60-12; assembly: GCA_002255495.1. Classification (GTDB taxonomy): domain Bacteria; phylum Pseudomonadota; class Alphaproteobacteria; order Acetobacterales; family Acetobacteraceae; genus 20-60-12. The sequence continues at coordinate 5,022 of NCAP01000105.1, forward strand.
CGGCAACCAGGGCGGCCAGAATCAGCCCGAGCAGCGCATGTTCGAGCATCGGGTAAAGCCCACCGAAACTGACCCGCTCATTGGCCGGTAGATGCATCTCGGCCAAAGCATGGCGCGCCGCCGCAATGGCCGCACCGGGCGTCGTGGTCGGTGTCGCCAAAATATCATAAGCCCGCGCGCCATCGATGTGATGAAACTGATTGGGGCTGGTGACCATGGAAATCCGCGCTAACGCGCCAAGCGCTATGCCGCTGGTGGCGCCGACCGGCAATGAAGCGAGCTGCGCCAGTGAGAGCGATTCGGAATCGGGCAGGCGCAGATACACCGGGATCGCCAGATTCCCATCGGGCACGGTGGTGATGACCTGCCCGGCCAGCAGATCAGCGATTTCCCCGCTCAACTCCGCCGGCGTGAGCCCCGCCGCCGCAAGCGCTGCCGCGCGCGGTTGCAGATTGATCTGGGTCTCGGGATAGCCGTCATCATTATAGATGCCGGAAAGCCCGTTCACCTGCGCCAGCTTGGTGGTGATCGCCTTGGCCGTGCGGCTCATGGCAGCGAAGCTCTGGCCGAACAGTCGAATTTCAAAAGGCTGAGGCAAACCCGATAGGCTTTCGCCCAGCCGTTCGATGGTCGGGGTGTCGATGCCGGTTTGCACGGCGGGCGTTTTGGTGGCGGCCAGAATATTCGCGGCAATCCGGTCCAAGCTGTTGGCCGAGGCTTGGGGTTTAAGCAGAATTTCGATCTCGCCGGCATAAGCCGGCTCAGTATAGGCGCTGCCCTGGGCTGAGCCGATGCGCGCGAGGCTATGGGCGACGTTCGGGTTGGCATTGATCCGCGCCACCATGCTGTTGATCGTCGCCTGAGTGTCCAAAAGCGCTGTGCCCGGCGGCAAAGTATAGGATTCCAGCAGCACCCCTTCATTCGGCAGGGGCAGTATATTCACCGAGACCAGGCTCATCGCGGCCACACTCAGGATCAGCAAAGCTGAGCAACCGGCCAGGCTTATCCAGGGATGATGCAGCGCCACATTGAATAAAAACCGGTTTCGCCGGCGCAGCCAAGCTATCACGGAGAAGCTCGTCGCCGGCGCGCGTATGGCGCCGCCGCGATGCACCAAGGCAAGGCCCAGCGGGATCAATGTCAGTGACACAAGCAACGACGCCAAAAGCGAAAAAACCATGGCCAGGGCGAAGGGGATGAAAAATAGCCCGGCCAATCCGCCGGTGAATAAAAGCGGCACAAAAACCAGAATGGTGGTCACTGTGCCGATGATGTCCGGGGCAGCGATGTCGCGTAAGCCGCGCATGATCCCGGGCCAGGAGGCGTCGCCGGCTTCCCATCGGTGGCAGATGCTTTCCAGCACAATGATCGCATCATCGGCGACAAGCCCCAGAGCAACCGTAATCGCCCCCAAAGTCATCAAATTCAGGCTTTGCGCGGCCAGATACAGCCCCGCGATGCCGAGCAACAGTGAGGCGGGAATGCTCAGGGCCAGCAGCCACGCGCCGCTCGACAGCCCGAGCAGAAACAACATAACCGTAATCGCCAGAATGCCGCCAATGACGAGGTTGCGCTGTAAATCCGCCCCGACCGCATGGACCAGATGCCCCTGATCATAAATGCGGATAAAGCGCACGCCGGGTGGCAACTGGCTTTGGGTTCGGGCGATCACGGCGGCGATATTCTGTGTCACCGGCAGGGTGGACGCGCCTTGCTGCTTGAATATCGTCAAGGCGATGCTGGGTCGTCCGTCGAGCAATTCGCGCTGGCGGGTCGGCAAAGTGGTGCGCACGATACGCGCCAGATTGCCCAAGGCGATGGTTCCATCAGGGCCGATGATCGGGGTCGCACTCAGATCAGTCAGATGGGTCGGCAGATTACGCAGCTCGATCAGATTATCCTGATGCCCCAGCGTGAGATATCCGCCGGGCGCCAGACTGACTTGCCCGGCCAACGCCGTGGCGATCGCGCTGATGGGAATATGCGCCTGCTGGAGTGCTGCCAGATCCGGTTGCACCCACAGCACTTCGGCGCCGATACCCGCATTATCGACCATCTGCACACCCGATACCGCACGCAGGGCCGGCACGATATCGGCGGCGATGATGCGAGAGACCGCAGCGGGCGGCACGCCGGGCGGGATTTCGACCGCGTAATCCGCGACCTCGTTGATGGCGTTGCCCATAATCTCGCTCAGCGGCTGGGCGTCAGCCGGCAGACCGGCGCGGGCTCGGCTGATGGCGCCGTTCACCGCCTGCAAATCGGCGTTCGGGTTAGTCGCCGCACGAAAGCGCAAATCGGTTTCGACCAGCCCGTCACTGATGGTCGATCGCACGTCCGTCACATCCGGCAGGCCGAGCAACTGGCCTTCGAGCGGGGTCGCCACAAGCGCTTCCATCGTGCTCGCCGTACTGCCCGGCATATGGGTGATCACGCTGATCGCGGGGAAATTGAAGGTCGGCAGAACCTCGACCGGAATATGCACCAGCGCATAAACCCCGAAGCCGAGCAGGCCAGCATACACCAAAATCCATAAAGCGGGCCGCAGAAGAACCCGGCTGATTGAGCTGACCATGAGCGGGTTGCTAATTCGGCGGCTGATACAAGGCGGCAATGCCGCGATGGAAAAGCAAATAAGCGTTCACCACCACCACATCCTGGCCCGGCTGAATTCCCGATTCGATGATCGTATCAAAACCTTGTCCTGCGCCGGGCCCCATATCGGGGATCACTTGCACCGGCTGATCACCCTGCGCGCCATGGCGCATGACCCACCATCTACCCTGATCGAGGATCAGCGCGGCAGTCGGCACCAGGATCACACTCCGGCGCGGCAGATCGAGCGTGACGGTGCCCGAACTGCCCGGCGGCAGAGTGGTTGGACTGGTCAAAGCGACCGGCAGCCCGCCATCGGGCTGGGCAATACCCAGCGCACCACGGATGGCCACCGGAATCGCGGCACCGCCGCTGGCTGGCTGGAACAGGCCATGGATTCCGGCGGCCAGATCCCCTGCCGTGGCATGGTAAAACACAGCACGGAGCCAGGCCGCGCCGGCCGGTTGGACCGTCGCGATGATCGCTCCTCGCGCCAATGCGTCACCATCGGCGGCTGTAACCGTTTGCACGATCCCCGCCTGCGGACTAACCAGTTCATCGGTCATATTCAGCGCCGCCAACGCGTGGCGCGCCACCGCAAGCCGGCCTTGCGCGGATTGCACGGCGGATGCCGCAGCATCCACAGCTTGATTGGTCGCCAGATGGTCTGCGCGCTTTTGAGTCTCAGCGGCAAGCGACAATCGTGCCGCCTTGTCCTCTGCGATGGCGCTGGTCAAGTTGCTCTGTGCCTGAATGCGGGCGGCCTCGATGTCGGGGCCGGTCAGAACGGCGAGAACCTGCCCGGCCTGAACATGATCGCCGGGCAGAATATGCAGGCCGGCGGCAATGCCCGGCCGCAACGCCGTGATGTCGATCAAGCCGGTGGATTGGGCTGTGGCGAACCCGGTCAGATGCGGTACTTCGACGGCGCTGCGCGCCGCCACCCAGTCCGGCTTGCTTGCTTGAGGCCCACCCGCCGGGGATTGGGCCGATGAGGATGAGGCCCCTGCAAGCTGCGACATGACCCCGGCGAGGCCGATTATGGTCAGTCCAAAAAAGCTGAATAATCTGCGGCGCACATGATCATCCCGATAATCGCGTGACCTCAGTTATCCCTTTGCCCCGCGTGCGGCAAGGCGATCGGCCTTGTTTGCGATCAAGCGATGACGGGCATTCCAGCGTAAGCGGCTGATGCGCGTTGATAGATCACACGGTCAAGCCTGGTCAGATCGGCAAGCGCCTCCTGCGCCTCGGGTGAGATCGGCTGGCGGCTCACCGCGCGGAAAGCCGCGGGGTCCTCGTCGGCATTACGCTCCATGACATTTGCGCGCGGCGCGCGCTCCGGGGGTGCGATGCCCAGGCAGGACGCCAAACGAACCAGACTTTCATCCATATATTCGGTAATGCCGACAAATTCGATGTCATCAAGCGCCGCGATCGCGTGGTTCAAACTCGTCTGCGGATCATCGGCAAGCGGATCGCTGTCGTTGCCCGTGACATAATATCCGGTCAGCCGGCGGACATAGAAATTATCGATGTAATCACGCACGAACGGATCATCGGTGCGCAGGAATCCGGCGAGGTCCGCTTTATGCGCCAGAGCCACGGTGAAATTGCCCTGATCGTCGGATATCAGGCGCGGATCGACGGATCGCCAGAAGTGATACAGCGAGACCAGCCGCGCTTTCGGCTCACGCAGCATAGTCAGCACGAACCGTTCAGGGTCGAGGCGGCGCAATGAGGGCAGGTCATAATGGCCCCAGACCAAGGGCGATTTGCCTGCGTGATTATCGAGATGTGGCCCAAAGCGCTGAACCAGATGCGGCGGCAAAGTGCGCCAATCATCTCGATCGAGCTGGCTTGGGTGGAATTGCGCGCTGAGAAAGGCGGTCAGTGAAATACCCGCGGTTTTCTCCAAATGCAGAAATGATAGTGGGGGGCCGTTCCAAGCGGTGAATAAATCGCCCATGCCATGCTCAAGCTCCCACGGCCGGTCTGGCCCGAGGCGGCGTAAATGACCAAGCGGGCTTGGCGGCATTGTGATCGGATCGTGCTCGCCATAAAGCCAGCTGAGAAGCATGAGCTTGTTCAATTGAGTTTGCCCGGGCGGCAGGCGGGCGATGCCACGCAGCAAGGGCGGCACTTGGGCGTAAGGCTGAGTAAAGCCCTCACGGAATTTCCGGCGTTCATTTGCCGCCGGCCAGCGCCCCAATACTGTCCGTAAAATAATTGGTCCAGTCAGGGCTGCAAACCCCTTGAGGGCCGCGTTGCGTACCGACTGGCGCAATGCGCCATCCATTTGTCACCGCCCGATCGTTAAGTTCGCGGACTCATTATGTGCGTTAGTGCGCGTGCGGTTCAACCCGTTTTTATGTAATATTATGTGTCTTGTTTTTCAGATGTTATCCATCAGACCTTAAAAATATCAATTCCGGTTTCGCTGGCCACCGCGTGCAGGCTCTGGTCATCGGGGCCGACCGGCACCTCGTCGAATTCCTGGGCGGCAAAGGCGCAGCCGAGGCGATAGGCCTGCGGCATGGCGGCTAGGCTGCGGTCGTAATAGCCCGCACCATAACCCAGGCGATGCCCCTGATCATCGAAAGCGAGAAGCGGCACCAGCACGATATCGGGGGTGATGATCTCGCCTTGCGGGTGTGATGTGCCGAATTT
>NCAP01000106.1 GCA_002255495.1 Rhodospirillales bacterium 20-60-12
CATGCGCCGGTCGGTCAGGCTTGACCAATATTCGATCATTTCGGCAGCGCCGCCGGGGAAGATCAGCGGCGCATCCGCCGGGTCATGCCCGAGATCGGCCAGCGCCTGGCGCAGGCTGCTCATGGTCCAGCCCTGCAAAGGCACGAGGGGTACCAGCGCGTCGATGAGGTCGTCGGTCTCGTCGGTCAGGGTGATCATGATCGGGCCTAATAATAAAAACGGGGACGGGGCATTGGTTGGGCGGGGCGGCGTTTGGGCAAAGTTACGACAAAACCGGCAGATCCGCAGGATAGCGGGCCAATTCTTCGTTGAAGCCGAAAAGCCGGTGATCGGTCATGCGCATCGGGTAGAGGATGCCATCGAGATGGTCATTTTCGTGCTGAATCACACCGGCATGAAAGAAGCTGGCGCGAAATGTCACGGACTGGCCGTCGGGCAAGGTGGCATCGACGATAATCCTGTCATAGCGGGGCACCGCGGCACGCAGACCTGGGATTGATAAGCATCCCTCCCAGCGCAGGCTTTGGGCCGGACCATCGGCGGTGATGACCGGGTTGATCAGCGTGGTGATCGGCTGGGGTTTGTCATCGGGGTCGTCCGAGGCCCGGCCGCCGGGGACGAAATAGACAAATAAGCGTATAGATTCATGGACTTGCGGGGCAGCGAGACCGACTCCACCGGCATCGAGCATGGTCTCGGTCATGTCGGCGATCAGGCGCTGGACGGCGGGTGCCGTGGGGTCGGGCACGGAAGCGGCGCGCTGCAACAGGACGGGGTGGCCCATGCGGGCAATTTTCAATATGGCCATGCTGGTAAGATGGCCTCGCAGAAAGGATTTGGCGAGTGGTGAAAATGTGCTATAGCGCCGCCGTCGATACGGAAATCCGTGATCGGCCGGGTGGCTGTGCGTGATGCACAGCCTTTCGTCGTTTTCGGTTTTCAGCGTTTTCCAGAGGAGTTGGCTGCCAAGTGCAAGTTCTTGTTCGTGATAATAACGTCGACCAGGCGCTGAAAGCGCTTAAAAAGAAGCTTCAGCGGGAAGGTGTTTTCCGCGAAATGAAACTTCGCCGCCATTATGAGAAGCCCTCGGAACGCCGCGCGCGGGAAGCCGCTGAAGCCGTTCGCCGGGCGCGTAAGATGGAACGCAAGCGCCTTGAGCGCGAAGGGTTCTGATATCGACTGACTGCTTTCAACCGAAAGCGGCCATTACAGCACCTGCTCTCGACCGAAAGCAGGGCTTCCTACATCGATGAAATGACCGCCGGGGCAAGTCCGAGAGATTTTGCCGCCGGATGCGATGGGTTGCGGAAACGCAATTCGCCTTCCGGTGCAACCTCCGGCCCGGTGAGGCCGAATAATTCCAGCCGCGAGACACAACTGACCGCGATGACCGGCTTGGCTTCCGGAAAGGTCAAAAATTGCCGGGCTTCGCCTTCGAGCAATAAATGCTCGCGCAGCGCGCGCCACTCCACACGATCCGTGTCTTCAATGAACATGGCCAATATGCCGGGCCTGGTGCCGCTGAGCCGGGCCGGGGCGATGGCCGCGAGCCGGCGGCGCATGGCGCCTGCCACCTCATCATCGGCGCCGGCGCGGGCGGCGAGCACCAAGGTGCCGCTTTGCGACTCGGTCACGGCGAGTTGCGCCTCGGGGCCGAATTGCCGGCGCAATTGCTTCATCAGGCCGAGTTCTTCGGCCTGGGCACCGGCCAGCAAAAGCGGATCGAGCCGCAGCACCGCCGCTTCATCGTGATCCGAGCGGGTGGCTGAGGCGAGCATGGTTTTGATGCGCCCCTGCAACGCCAGCAGCTGACAGGCCCCGGTATCATCGGGTTCGGCGCGCAGGCCTTGCGGCAGGGTCATTTTCAACAAATAGCGGCCCGGGTGGGCGGCCAGCCAGGTTTGCAATTCGGTATCGATGCCATCCAGCAGGCGGTTCCAGGCGCCGCGATTGACGAAGCGGCCATCCTCGGCGGAGAGCGTGTCACAGGCGATTTCGGCTTCGGCTCCTTCGCGGGTGATCAGCAGATCGAAACTCGCCCCGTCGGCCAGGCCGGCAAAGCGGACATCGAAACCGCGGCTCTGTTGCAGGCCGGCGGTACGCATGATGTGCAGCAAGGGGACCAGAAGCGCCTCCCCCGTGATGGCCGCCTGCAAGGTCTCGATCAGGCGGACCCGGCCGGTTTCGGGGAGGGATTGATGCAAGGCCGCGATGCCGCCGACCAGCTTGATGATACGGGTTTCGACATCCGAGAGCACCGCACCACGGCGGCATTTTTCCACGGTCAGTTCAACGATGTGGCGTTGCATCAGCAATTTGCCGTAGCGTGTCGATTGAGAAATGCAGATGCGCAATTCCTCGATCCGGTTGGCCCAGGCGGTGCGCCCGATCAATTCGATCACCTGATGGACCTGACGGCCCAGAAGGGGATCGATGTTTGAAAGGCCTGGTCCGGTCGGACGAGGGGGCAAAGCGGATTCGCGCGTGTCGGTCATAACAATGTGGTAACGCAAAGGCGGCGGCGCGAACAGAGAATTATGGGCCGATCACGATGATGTGGGGACCGGCCCGTTCTGCCCCCGGTGGCGCAATAAATGATCGGCCAGCACACAGGCCAGCATGGCTTCCCCAACCGGGACCGCGCGGATGCCGACGCAGGGATCATGCCGGCCTTTGGTCACGATGTCGGTGTCGGCGCCGTGAATATCCACCGTTTGCACCGGCGTCAGGATTGAGCTGGTCGGCTTGACCGCAAAGCGCGCAATGATCGGCTGGCCCGATGATATGCCGCCCAGAATGCCGCCGGCATGGTTCGCCATGAAGGTGATGGCGCCCTGCTGCATGCGCATCTCGTCGGCGTCTTCTTCGCCGCGCAGGCTGGCGGCGGCGAAGCCATCGCCGATTTCCACGCCTTTGACCGCATTGATGCTCATCAGCGCACCCGCGATGTCAGCATCGAGCTTGCCGTAAATCGGCGCGCCGAGACCCGCCGGCACGCCTTCGGCGACCAGTTCGATGACTGCACCGAGGGAGGAGCCTTCCTTGCGCACCAGATCGAGGATGCTGGCCCAGGCGTCGGCGGCTACCGGATCGGGGCAGAAAAACGGATTATTTCGCGTCTCTGCCCAATCGAAGCGGGTGCGGGTGATGGCGTGTGGCCCGAGCTGGACCAGGGCGCCGCGGATATTGATGGCGGGGCCGAGAATTTTGCGGGCGATGGCGCCGGCGGCGACGCGCATGGCGGTCTCGCGCGCCGATGAGCGGCCGCCGCCGCGCGGATCGCGAATGCCGTATTTTAACTGATAGCTGAGATCGGCATGGCCGGGGCGGAATTTTTCGCCGATGCCGCTATAATCCTTCGACCGCTGATCGGTATTTTCGATGAGCAGCGAGATCGGCGTGCCGGTGGTCTGGCCCTGATAGACGCCGGAGAGGATTTTGACCTGATCGGCCTCTTGCCGCTGGGTGGTGAATTTCGACTGGCCGGGGCGGCGCTGATCGAGAAAAGGCTGGATATCCGCCTCGCTGAGTGGAATCCGGGGCGGGCAGCCATCGACCACGCAGCCGATCGAAGGGCCGTGGCTTTCGCCCCAGGTGGTGACGCGGAATAAATGGCCGAAACTGTTATGCGACAACTGAGTTAGTCCTGAACGGCGGCGATATCGGGTGCGGCGGGGTTTTTCATGCCGACGATATGATAGCCGCAATCGACATGATGCACCTCGCCGGTGACGCCGCTGGCAAGGTTGGAGAGCAGATACAGGCCTGAGCCACCGACATCATCGAGATCGACATTGCGGGTCAGCGGTGCGTTCAGCCGGTTCCATTTCAGGATATAGCTGAAATCGCCAATGCCGCTGGCGGCCAGCGTTTTCACCGGCCCGGCACTCAGCGCGTTCACCCTGATGCCGGCACTGCCCAGATCGGCTGCCATGTAGCGCACCGAGGCTTCCAGCGCGGCTTTGGCGACACCCATGACGTTGTAATGCGGGGTTACGCGTTCGGCGCCGAGATAGGTGAGTGTCAGGATCGAGCCGCCCGGCGCCATCATGGCGGCGGCGCGCTGGGCGACGGCGACGAAGGAGAAGCAGGAAATATCCAGCGCCTGCAGAAATGCGCTGCGCGGCGTGTCGAGATAGCGGCCGCGGAGAAAGTTTTTATCGGCAAAACCGATGGCATGGACCAGGAAATCGAGCCCGCCCCATTTTTCCTTGATGGCGGCAAAGGTTTCATCCATCGCTGCATCGTCGGTGACGTCGCAGGGCAAAACCAGATCTGAGTTGAGGGAGGCGGCGAGCGGGCGGACCCGCTTTTCCAGAGCGTCGCCCTGATAGGTGAAGGCCAATGTGGCGCCTTGAGCGGCGACAGACTGGGCAATGCCCCAGCCCAGCGAGCGGTTATTTGCGACACCCATGATCAGGCCGCGTTTGCCGGCCATCAAATTGCCGGCCGGTGCTGGATTTTCGGCGATGTCGTTGTGCATGTTCAGCTCCAAATACTCGTAGTCCACAAAAATGCTCATGGGTGGTGACACAAGCAAGGCAGGCGTATCAAGAGGGCAGAGGCCGCTCCCCGGCCAGACATAGGAGATCGCATGCAGCCCGCGCCGACAGATCCGTTTGCTTGGTTCGCCACCTGGCTTGCCGAGGCAGAGCAGAGCGAACCCAACGATGCCAATGCGATGACGCTGGCGACCGCGACCACGGGCGGCGCGCCATCGGCGCGGATTGTGCTGTTGAAGGCTTGGGATGAGCGGGGCTTTGTGTTTTATACCAATCTCGAAAGCCGCAAATCGGCCGAGCTTTTCGCCAATCCGCAGGCGAGTTTATTGTTCCATTGGAAGAGCCGGCGGCGGCAGATTCGCATTGAGGGGCATGTCAGCCTCGTCGCTGACGCGGAGGCGGATGAGTATTATGCAACCCGGCCACGGCAATCGCGCCTGGGCGCCTGGGCGTCGGATCAATCACGGCCGATGCAAGATCGGGCGGTGTTCGAGGCGCGGCTTGCCGCTTTGGACGTTGAATATCCAGGCCCGCAGATTCCCCGGCCGCCGCATTGGTCGGGCTGGCGGCTCGCGCCCGCGCGGTTCGAGTTCTGGCAGGATGTTGAATTCCGCCTGCATGACCGGCGTGTGTTCGAGCGGGCTGCCGATGGTTGGACGGCGGAGACATTGTATCCGTAAGAATTATGTTATGAATTGACCATCAGCCGAAGGAGAGTGCCATGGCGATTCGCAAATTGCTGCTGCCGTTGATCAGTTCGGCCTCCGGTGAGGCGGCACTCGCGACCGCGCTTGATCTGGCGACGATCTGGCAGGCGCATGTTTATGCCCTGCATATCCGCGCTGATACCCGCGACATTGCACCTTTGGCGGGCGAAGGCCTCTCGGGCGCGATGATCGAAGAGATGATGACCACGACCGAGAAAGAGGGTTCAAGCCAGGCCCGGTCCCTGCTCGCTTTGTTCGAACGTGAGACCGCCTTGCGCGGCATTCCGGTCGGCACGCCGCCCAGTTTGTCCGAAGGCGGGGTGCGGGCAGCGGGCGCGTTGTTCAGCTCGGTGATCGGCCGGGAGGATGAATTGGTCGCCAGCGAAGCGCGCCTGGCGGACCTGACCATTGTGCCGCATCCGCAGTCGGGTGAGGATGTCGCCGCCGCCGACGCGCTGCATGCGGTGCTGTTTGATTCCGGCCGCCCGGCCTTGATTGCACCTTTGGTCAAGCCGGCCAGCATCGGCACGCGCATCGCCATTGCCTGGAACGGCACCGGGGAGAGTGCTTCTGCCGTGGCATCGGTTCTGCCGTGGCTATCGCGCGCCAAAGCGGTGCGGATTCTGGCCTCGGATGATTATCAGCGGCGCGGCCCGACCGCCGACCGGCTGGCGGAATTTCTGCGCCTGCACGGCATTGCCGCCGATATTGTGATGTTTCGGCCGATCGATCGCAGTGTCGGGGCGGGGTTGCTCGGGGCCGCGGCGGAGTTCGATGCGGATTTGATGTCCATGGGCGCTTATTCGCATTCGCGTCTGCGCCAATTGATTTTGGGCGGGGTGACGCGGCACGTGCTCGAATCGGCTAAATTGCCGGTGCTGATGAACAGGTGATGCATGGTGTCGATGATCAGCGGGTTTTGGACGCGGTACGGACTTATGTGAAATTGCAGCGCGCCAGCCATGCGATCAATGCGCGGACCGAGCCGCGCCTGACCCAGGCGGGCCTGACCCACACGCAATTGGGCGTGCTGGAGGCGCTGCTGCATCTGGGCCCGCTCACCCAGCGCGAGCTGACCCGCAAATTGCTCACCAGCCCGGGTAATCTGACCGATGTAATCGATAAATTGGCCAAGCGGGCGCTGGTGGAGCGGCATCGCTGCCCGGAAGACCGGCGCAGCGTGCGGGTGGTGCTGACCCCGGCGGGGCAGAGTTTCATCGCCGGGCTGTTTCCTGACCATGCGCGCGACATTGCCCACGCGATGGCCGGGCTCTCGGCGGAGGATCTGGCGAGCCTGGAGCGGATGCTGCGCCAGCTTGGGCTGCATGCAGCCTCTTGAACCGATGACATTGGCTCCTAAATCATTCGATATCGAATAATTAACCGAGGTCAAACCCCATGATCGAACTTCGTCCTTTTGCCTCCATCGGCCGGTTTCGCAATGACTGGCTGAACGCCCATCATCATTTCAGCTTCGGTCATTACCGCGACCCCAAGCGCATGGGGTTCGGCTCGCTTGTGGTGTAGAACGATGATGAAATTGCCGCCGGCCAGGGTTTCAACCCGCATCCGCACCGCGACATGGAAATCATCACCTATGTCCGCCAGGGCGCGATTACGCACCGGGATAATCTGGGCAATGAGGGTGTGACGAAAGCCGGCGACGTGCAGGTGATGCATGCCGGCACCGGCATCGTTCACGGAGAATTCAATTTGGAGCCGGAAACCACGACTTTGTTTCAAATCTGGGTGACGCCGGACCGGACCGGTGTGGAGCCAGGCTGGGGCGCGCGGGAATTTCCCCGGGATTCGGCCGAGGGGCTGACGGTTTTGGCGAGCGGGCGGGCGAGCGATGCACAAAGCGGCGCTTTGCCGCTTTACACCGATGCGGCGGTGATGGCGGGGAAGCTGAAAGCCGGAGAAACCGTGACCTACCGCACCAATGCGGGGCGCGCTTTGTATTTGGTGCCGGCGACCGGCCGGATTGAAGTCGCCGGGCAGGACGCGGCGGCAGTGGAGGCGAATGCGCGCGACGGGCTGGCGATTGCCGGTGAGCGCGAGATTACGATTACCGCCCGGGCGGAAGCGGAGATTGTTTTGGTCGATGTCCGGGGCTGAGACAAAAGCGGGGCCGGCGGTGGCGGATGACAAGTGTTTCATCCCCACCCCTGATGATTGTTTAGTTTGACCCCATTATGAGATAGTTGGTTAACCGAGTCGCATGCTGATTATGATATGGATGCCTGGATCGGGCGCTTAATTTGGCTACGGAATCAATCACTGGCTAAGCTCAGGGAATCGACCACATGACCGGACTTAAGACTTTGGCCACATCATCGAAACATCGCCGTATTGCTGCATTGACATTGGTTTTGCTGGCCGGCACGGCGCTTGGCGGCTATGGCATTGCCCGGGCCGACGAGACTGCGGGGCTGAACGCCTCGGCCGCCGTGCAGAAAAATTTTACGCCGGTGCCGGATTTCTCCGCTCTGGTGACGGCGCTGAAACCCGCTGTTGTCTCCATTACCGTGCATCTGAAAATCTCCGATGCTTCCGAGCAGGTGCCTGACCCGAACGACCAAGGCGGGCAGAGCGGACCGGGCGGGGCATCGCCCTTCCCGTTCCCCTTCCCCATGCCGGGCTTCGGTGGCGGGCAGGCGCCCCAGCCGCAGGCTGTTGAAGCCAAGGGCTCCGGCTTCATCATCAATTCTGACGGCACGATCGTGACCAATAATCACGTGGTGAAAAACGCCAAGAGCATCACGGTGACGTTGTCGGACGGGCAGAGCTACCCCGCGAAAGTCATCGGCGCTGACCCGCGGACCGATCTGGCGGTGGTGAAAGTGAGTGCGGGGCATCCTTTGCCGTTTGTTGAACTGGGCGATTCGCGCGCGGTGATCCCGGGTGAATGGGTGATCGCGATGGGCAACCCGTTTGGGCTGAGCAATACGGTCACCGCCGGCATTGTCTCGGCACTCGGCCGCGATATCGGCGACGGGCCTTATGACCGCTTCATCCAGATCGATGCGCCGATCAATGAAGGCAATTCGGGCGGCCCGCTGTTTGACCAGAAAGGCCGGGTGATCGGCATCAATACCGCCATTCTCTCGCCCTCGGGCGGTTCGGTCGGGATTGGTTTTGCGATTCCCTCGGACATGATCAAGCGGGTGGTGACGCAGTTGGTTGCCAGCGGCAAAGTGACCCGCGGGTATCTGGGGGTTGAAGCGCAGATGATTACGCCAACCATGGCCCAGGCGATGGGCCTGCCCGATGGCCAGGATGGTGCGCCGGTGGGTGCGTTGATCGCCGGCATTTCGCCCAGCAGCCCGGCTTTCCGGGCCGGCCTGAAACCGGGCGACGTGATCACCAAGGTGGATGGCGCGCCGGTAACCAATCCGGGTGATCTGGCCATCGATATCGCCAATGTCGATCCCGGGCACGATACCTCGATCGAGTATCTGCGCAACGGCAAGCCGCACACGCTGACGGTTGCGGTGGCGACTTTGCCGACAAACCCGAATAAGGATTTCGGCACGAACGGCGCCGGCGGGCCGGACATGACGGCGCACGGCGATATTGGCCTCACTCTGGCACCGCTGACCGGGCATGATTTGGCCCAGCTCAATCTGCCGAATGGCACGCAGGGTGCTGTTGTGGCGCAGGTGCAGCCGGGTTCACCGGCCGATGAAGCCGGGCTGCAATCGGGTGATTTGCTGGTGGGTGTCGGCAATGATCCGATCACCTCGCCCGATCAGGCGGCTGCGGCCATCAAATCGGCCGAAGGCAAAGGCGGCAAGGCTTTGGCCCTGCGCGTGGTGCGCAATGGCGAGGCTTTGTTCGTGGCGGTGAAGGTGCCGGATAGCAAAAAAGCCGGATAAGACTTGGCTTGATTTGTTTTTTGTAAATGAAAATGCGGGCCGTCATGCGGCTCGCATTTTTAGAGCGTGATCATTTTACAACGACACGCTCTATGTTCATTTTGTCGATCAATGTCATTGGTTTAGCTGGAGTCTGACGACTCCATCTAAACCAATATTGATCTCATTCACCGAATTGATGAGAAGGATGTCGGGAGCAGGATGCGATTGCTGATTGTCTCGACGATTTGGCCATCGCGCTCGGTTTCGGCACGCGCTTTGATCCAGTCCGGATCGCTTTGAAATTCGTTCCATTTGGCCTCCCGATCGGCGAGCGATTCCCATTGCAGAAGATAATGCAAATCCTGGTTTGAGTCGCCGATCAGCGTGGTCCAGAACCCGGCCTGCCGGATGCCGTGTTTGGTCCAGAGCGGCAGCGTGATCGTCTCGAAACGCTTGAGCAGTGCCGGCAATCTGCCGGGCAGGCATCGATAAATCCGCAATTCGTGAATCATGGCGAGGTCTCCTCAAGGGGTGGCGCGGAAGGCGCGCGAACGACAATATCTACTTATCCCGATATAGGTAGTTTCCGATTCTGCCGGGATGGGACTGGGCCATCTACACTCAAATTGAAACATGGAGTGTGGGATCATGTATTTGGGCGGTGGGCTGGTTGGGATTGTCGTTATTGTTGTGGTTGTTATTTTGGTGCTGCGCATTCTTTAGAGCGTAATGCGTTATCACGCACCCACTCTAGCCATATTTTCCCGATCAATTTCATTGGTTTAGCTAGAGTCGAGTGACTCAACCTAAACCAATATTGATCTAATCGGATATGGCAACACGGAAATCGGTTGCCGAGCATTATTAAGCGATGAATTTGTGGCTCGGCATGCGATGTTTTGACAGATCGCACGCAGGAGACGATCAGATATCGAGGTTCGCGACTTTTAATGCGTTGCTGACGATGAAATCGCGGCGTGGTTCGACCACGTCTCCCATGAGCGTGGAGAAAATCTGATCGCTCTCTTCGGCATCGCCGATGCGGACTTGCAGCAATGTGCGGATATCGGGGTCGAGCGTGGTTTTCCATAATTGTTCGGCGTTCAT
>NCAP01000107.1 GCA_002255495.1 Rhodospirillales bacterium 20-60-12
CAGCGTGTGCTGTGGGAGCAGGTGGAGGTGGCGCGCATCCGGCCTGGTGTTTCGATGCTCAGGCCGCAGATTGAGCTGCTGGACAGCGAGTTTCTCGATGGGCCGGCGCGCGATGCGGTGCGCGAGCGGGTGCAGATATATCTGGACAGCATGATTAAATCGGCGCTGGAGGCGTTGTTCAGCGCGGTTGAGGCGGCGAACAGCCTGGCCGCTTTGCGCGGCTTGATGCACCGGCTGGCCGAGGCGGGCGGGGTGCTGGCGGGCGAGGAGAAAATGCCCCAAGACCAGCGCGAGGCGCTGAAAAAGATCGGCGTGCGGGGCGGGCGGTTCGCGCTGTTCGTGCCGCATTTGATGAAGCCGCAGGCGGCTGCCATGCGGGCGCTGCTATGGGCGGTGTGGCAGCGCTGCCCGACGCCGGAATTGCCGGGGCCTGGGCTGGTTTCAGCACCCCTGCCCGCTGATTGGCCGGCGGGTTTTGCCGGCGCGATGGGCTGGGTGCAGGCGGGGCCGGTGATGATCAGGCTTGATGCCGCCGAGCGGGTGGCGGGGGATTTGGCGTATCAGACGCGGCGCGGTCCGGTGGTGATGCCGACCGACCTGCCTTCGCGCTTGTCGGTCAAGCGGGAGAGCTTGCCGGCGACGCTGAATGCGCTGGGGTTCAGGCTGATCCCGACGCCTGCTTTGCCGGATCGTTTTTATGGCCCGCCGCCGCCGCCGATGATCAGCCTCAAGCGGGTTGACAAGCCGGTGCAGGCACCGCCGCCGCCGCCGCGCGAGCCGCCCAACCCGGATAATCCCTTCGCCGCCCTGGCGGCTTTGCGCCGGGCCTGAGTGTGGAGCAGGAGGATCAGGCCTGGCAGCGGCTCGATAAATTCCTGGTTTTTGCCCGTTTCAATAAGACCCGTAGCGAGGCCGGGGCGGCGATCGCGGCGGGGCGGGTGCGGATCAACCGGCTGGCGACCGACAAGCCGCATTTCAAAATTCGGCCGGGCGATGTGCTGACGCTGACTTTGCCGCGCGGGGTGCGGGTGGTGCGGGTGCGGGCGCTGGCGCGCAGGCGCGGCCCGGCATCCGAGGCGGCGGGGCTGATCGAGGAGATTGGTGAGGCGGGTTGACCTTGCGCGCGGACCGATGTGGGGGCATATCCCCATTCGATTTCAAACCCGTCAGGAGTGCCCGATGACCTATGTGGTCACCGAAAACTGCATCAAATGTAAATACATGGATTGCATCGAAGTCTGTCCGGTGGATTGCTTCTATGTCGGTGAAAACATGCTGGTGATCCATCCGGATGAATGCATCGATTGCGGCGTGTGCGAGCCCGAATGCCCGGCTGAGGCAATTGTGCCGGACAGCGACAATAAGGCCGCCGCCTGGATTGAGCGCAACCGCAGCCTGGCGTTGGTGTGGCCGAACATTACGCGCAAGGGCACGCCGCCCGAGGATGCGGATGAGTGGAAGGACAAGCCCGGCAAAGAGGCCCTGCTGTCCGAGGAACCGGGCAAGCCCTGATTGCAGGAGCCGCCTTGGCGCTTCCTTGGCGCGGCTTGGGTGACGGGGGCGGTTTTTTTTGCTATGTGACAGCCCTGTGAAGCATTTTGAGCCGCGTGGGGCTTGTTTTGGTTGCGCCATCCCTGCCCGCCGGCCCGCAAACGGGGTCTTACATGAGCGATAATGATGGTGATCAGCCGGCGCAGGCCGGAGCTGGGCAACGCAGCATGGCTGCCCAGGTGAAGAGTGCGGCGGTGGCCAAGCCGGTTGCGCCGAAAGCGGCCGCTAAGGCGGCACCCACAAAGGCGGGTGTGAGCAAAGCGGGCACGAGCAAGGTCGGCGCAAGCAAGGTCGGCGCAAGCAAGGAGGGTGCGAGCAAAAAAGCGGCTGCGAAGCCGGTCGCAAAGCCTTCTGTCAAAGCATCAACGCCTGAAAAATCCGGTGCGGCGCAACCGGACATAAAGAAATCGGCGGTAAAATCAGCGCCGGCCGCAAAGCCTGTGATCACCACCCATGCCAAAGCGGCGGCGGCGGCAAAACCCGTCGCCTCTGCCAAATCGCCCCTCCCTTTTGTCGAGAAGAAGAACAGCGTGAATTTATCTGAAGCCAAAAAGCAGCAAGACCCGATCGAGGATGCGTCCGTGCCGGTGGAATCGGCCAAGGCGGCGTCTGAACACGCATCCCCTGCCCCGACCGCTTTATCCACGCAGCCCGGTTCCGCCCCGCCGCAGACGCGTCCTTCGCATGGCGGCATGATGGGCCAGAATGCCGGTTTGCGGCCGATGACTCCGCCGCGGGCGATGGCGAAAGCGGAAAATTTCGTCGAGGGCGATTTCGTGGTTTATCCGACGCATGGCGTCGGCAAGGTCGAGCGCATTGCCGTTGAGGATATTGCCGGGCATCGGCTTGAACTGATCCATATCACGTTCGATGAAAACCGCATGACGCTGCGGGTGCCGGTGAACAAAGCGCGCACCGCGGGGTTGCGCAAATTATCGAGCCGCAAGCAATTTGATGACGTGCTGGCGACATTGAAGGGCCGGGCGCGAATCAAGCGGACCATGTGGTCGCGCCGGGCGCAGGAATATGAGGCGAAAATCAATTCCGGTGATCCGCAGGCGATTGCCGAAGTGGTGCGCGATTTGCACCGCAATTCCGGCCAGCCGGACCAGAGTTTTTCCGAGCGGCAGATTTATGAGGCGGCGTTGGAGCGGCTGGCGGCGGAATATGGCGCGCTTGAGGGCAAGGATAAGCAAGGTGCGATCGATGCGTTGATTGCGCATTTGAAGTCCGAATAGATCGGCCGGCGCGCACATTCATTCATCTGTAGCGTTTTCGTTTTATCGATCAATTTTTTGGCGAGCAACTTTATCCGATCAGGTTGAATCTACGATTCAACCTGATCGGATGTTGCTCTAGCGGGCCGTGCCAGGCTTTGGGCAGGGCGGCGATGGAGAATTGCAGGCGGCGGGCGCGCCCGGCGGGTAGAGCGATTTGGGCTTCGCCGTCGGTCCAGCGCGCGTGATCGTCCGGTGCGCGGGGATGAAAGCCGGCACCTGCGATATCGTCCAATAGCAAGCGTGAGCGGCCGAGTTTGACGGCGCGGATGGCGATGCCGAGTGCGCGCCTGTCGTTCGAGGCGGGATCGAGCTCGGCGGGGGAGAAATGCGGCGAGCGAATAATCGCGACACCGCGATGATCCGCGGGGAGCGAGAAGCAAGGCTGTGTTGGTGTGGCACTGCGATGATACGGCAATTTTACCCCATCCACCCATAGGGCAATGTCGGTCAGGGTGCGGATTGAAAAGCCCAACGCGATGGCCCGTTCATGCAGGCGCTTGCGGGCTTTTTGCAAAATGGGGCCGGCGCAGCACAAGGCGGCGGCGGCGTGCTGGTCCCAGTTTTGGGTGCGGGCAAAGGCAGGCTGTTGGGCGGTTTCGAAGGCGGCGCGATTGCCGGTATCGAGATAGGTTTCGACCGGCAGGGCTTCGGCGAGAATGATGTCGTGACGGTCCAGCTCGACATGATAATAGCTGACCGCCTGACAGGTCTGTTCGCGCAAAATGGTGGCGCCGTTGAGCAGATATTTCACCGGGATCAGGCGGCCTTCGAGAAACAGCGCGTGGTCGGGTGAGAGGCGCAGCAGGCGGCGCGGCAGGCCGGGGGCGAAGGCGCCGGGGAGGATGCGCACCGGCCGGATATCGTGGGAGTGCGGGTCGCTGCCGATATCGAAATGGCGCTGACCGATCCAGCGGATCGGCTTTATGGCACCATCGATGGTGACCACAGGGTCATGCGGCTTGAGGGATTCGACCGGCACATAGCCTGATTGGGTGAGGATATGCGTGCCGCGCGCAAAGCATGGCGGGTTCGGGGCGAGGGTTAATATCGTGCCGTTTTGTTGTTGTGTCAGGACGAAATGGGTGGCGGGATCGGGCGGAGTGGCGAAATTGAATTGTCCGACGATGCGCGATGACGCGTTGCGGAGTGTGATGACGGGACCGTTCGTGGTGAGCGAAAGGTTTTGTTCGCCTTCGAGAAGAATAACGTCCTGCGAGCCCAAGCCCGTGACGATGTTGGTGGCGGCGAAATCGGGCAGGTCGGCGAGTGTGAGGGTGCCGCCGCCTGGGCCGAAGGAGATGGTTTGGCCGGCCACTTGATCGGCCAGAGAGAGCGTGCCGCCTTGGTCGATCATGATGTGGCCCGCGCGGGATGCTGTGCCGGCGAGCGCGCCGCCGATGACCGCCATATCGGCGGCGCTGATATTGATGCTGCCGGTATTTTGCAGTGCCGTGCCCGCGATGGTGAGGGCCGCGTGATCGGTGATGGTGATGCTGCCGCTATTGCCGAAACTGGGTGCTGTGAAGCCGTAAAATCCGGCGATCGCGGGGCCGTCCTGCACGACGATGCGTAGGCTGGCGGCGGCGCCTGCGAGATCGATCCGGCCTTGATTGAGGATGCCGCCCGCGGCGAACAAGGATGCAGCGACCGGGCCGGTTTGATCCGAGATCAGCAAGGCGGCATCGGCGCCGATGGAGAAACCGCTTTGGTTGCCGGACAAGGTGACATTGCAAGCTGCGCCGCCTTGCAGCGTGATTTGTGCGGAAAGGACGACCAGCGGATCGATCATGGCGACGCCGCCTGTGATGATGGCCGCCACCGCCTGATCGGGGACGAGGCCGGCCGACCAGTTTTGCGCCGCACTCCAATCGGGGGCGGGGCTGGTGATGGGCTGGAACATTTCCGTCACCGGCGGCACTGCCATGGGCGCACCTGAATGAGATGGCGACGATTATTCCGCTTTGGGATGGATCGTCGGTCATGGTCGCGGGCAAGCCGTTTTGGGATTGCAAGGAGGAGGACTTAAGCTTGTATGGTCAATAAAGCAATAATTTTGGGTGGGGCGGGATTTTTTGATTGTGGGTGGTTGATGGGTTGGGTGAGAGCGGGCTTGTCTGATAACGATGCGGCCTGAGTGGTATTGGAGAGTTGCTTAGAGCGTGATCGTTTTACAACGACACGCTCTATGTTCATTTTGTCGATCAATTTCATTGGTTTAGCTGGAGTCAAGCGACTCCACCTAAACCAATATTGATCTAGAGGACCATGCGCAGGAGGCGGCGTTTGGTGTCGGTGAAGCCGGCCTGTTCGTAGAGACGGTAGGCGCGGTTGTTGTGGGCCTCGACCTCGAGGAGCAGGACGCCGATGCCGGCCTGGCGGGCTTCGGTGATGGCGAGTTGCAAGGCGGCTTTGCCCAGGCCCTGGCCGCGCCAGGCGGGGCGGAGGAAAATATCGTCGATGAAGCCGTCAGTGCCGCCATTTTCCGGGCTGTAGCCCAAGGTCAGCACGAAATAGCCGATCACCTCGCTGTCCTGGCGCAAGAAGAAGGTGGGTGCCAGGGGTTCGCCCGCGGCGACCAGGCGGATTGCTTGCTCGCCGGCTTCGGTGAGGGCGTGGCCGTCTTCGAGATGGAAGTCACGCGCCATGGCGAGCAGGATGTCGGCTTCGTCCGCGCGGACGCGTTCGGCGGTGAGGCTCATTTGAGGAGCGGCACAAAATGGCGCTCGTCGGCGATGTCGAGTGCGGCTTCGATGGCGGAGCGGCTGAGCAGGCGGAACAGGCCGCGCGGGCGTTTGGGTTCGATCGACATCGCGCGGGCTTTCGGGCCGGCGATGTCTTTCACGGTGGCATCGACATCGCCCAGCCTATCGATCAGGCCAAGTTCGAGGGCTTTGGTGCCGAGCATGTAGGAGCCGTCGAATAATTCATCGCCGCCCTGCAAGCGGGCGCCGCGCCTTGTGCGCACCCAGTTCTTGAATTGGGCGTGAATATCGTCGAGCAGGGTTTGGGTGAAGGCGACATCCTCGGGGCGTTCTGGGCGGAAGGGATCGAGGCGGGATTTATTGCCGCCGGCGGTGTAAACCCGGCGCTCGATGCCCCAGCGGGCGATGAAATCGGCAAAGCCGAAGCCGCCGCCGATGACCCCGATGGAGCCGACGATGCTCATCGGGTTGGCGCGGATTTCATCGGCCGCGCAGGCCAGCCAATAGCCGCCCGATGCGCCGACATCGCCGATGACGGCGATGATTTTGATGCCGGCTTCATCGGCGCGGCGGCGCAGGAGTGCGCCGATGAGGTCGGACTGGACGGGCGAGCCGCCGGGGCTTTCGATGGCCAGGATGAGATGCTTGCAGCGCTTGGCGGCATTGATGCCGCGTTCGATGGCCCCCTGGTAAGCAGCGAGGCTGATGGCGTTCGGGCGGGCGGCGATGATGCCGCGGAACATGATCACCGGCACGCGGGGGCGCCGTGGGAAGGGGAATTTCATGGGCTAGCTTTAGCCCAACCCGCCCTGCCCGACCAGCTGGAGCGTGATGCGTTATCACGCACCCGCTCTGGCCATATTTTCCGATCAATTTCATTGGTTGTGCTGGAGTCGAGTGACTCCAGCACAACCAATATTGATCTAGTCGGAGGAGGAGGCGGGGCTGGGCACGCGGCGTTCGGCCTCGAAGAGATAATCGCGGGTCAGGGGGGCGGCATCCTGCGCGCGGGTGAGTTGCAATTGGAAGACCATATGATCCTGATGGCGGAAGGCGAGTTCCGAGCCGGTCAGATAGAATTCGAACATCCGGCAGAATCGTTCATCATAGAGGGAGGCGATGGTGTCGCGGTTGGCGGCGAAGCGTTTGCGCCAATGGGCGATGGTTTTGGCGTAATGCAGGCGGAGAATTTCCAGATCCGTGCTGCGCAATTGGGTGCGTTCGAGGGCGGTGAATACCTCGGAGAGCGCCGGGGCATAGCCGCCGGGGAAGATATAGCGGGCGAGCCATGGGTTGGTGGAGGCCGGGCCGTCGAACCGGCCGATCGAGTGGACCAGGGCGATGCCGTCCGGTTTCAGGCAATCCTTGATTTTGCTGAAATAGGTTTGGTAGTGCGGCAGGCCGACATGCTCGAACATGCCCACCGAGACGATGCGGTCAAATTGCCGGTCCATGGCGCGGTAATCGAGCAGCTCGAATGTCACGCGGTCACTCAGGCCTTCGGCGGCGGCGCGGGCGCGGGCTTCATCGAGCTGTTCGGCGGAGAGGGTGATGCCGGTGACGATGGCGCCGTAATCGCGCGCGAGCGTGAGTGCCATGCCGCCCCAGCCGCAGCCGATATCGAGCACGGTGAGGTTTGGGCGATCGAGTTTCAATTTGGCGGCGATGTGGCGTTTCTTGGCGGCCTGGGCTTCGTCGATGCTCTCGTCGCCGCGGGGGAAATAGCCGCAGGAATATTGCCGGTCGCGGTCGAGGAACAGCGAGTAGAGCCGGCCGCTGAGATCGTAATGCAAAGCGATGTTGCGCCGGGCGCGGCGGGCATTATTGGCCTGGCGCAGCGGGCGCAGAACGCGGGCGAGCCACATGCGGGTGCGCAGGAGCGGGATGTCGCGCCAGGCGGCGTTGGCGTTGGCGAGCATGAGCACCAGGACATCCTGCAGGCTGCAATCGAGCGGCTTGAGGGTTTCATCGACATAGGCTTCGCCGATGGCCAAAGCCGGGTTCAGCGCCAGAGCGAGGACCGTGCGGTTGGACGAGATGGTGATGGCGGCGCGGTGAAAATCATTATCGCCGTAATCGCTGCGTGAGCCGTCCGGCCAGACCACGGAGAACCGGCCATGACGGATCAATTGCTTCAAAAACCGGTCCAGCAAAATCCGCAATTGATATTCCTTCTGCCCAGAGCAGCCTTGTTCACGCATATCTAAGTATTTGCCATAGGCGGAAAAAGGGGGCGGGAACGCAAAACGCCGGAAAGCTGGGCTTTCCGGCGTTTCAGTTTTCCGTAAACGATCAGCTCAATCTTCGGTGGTGGCGTCCTCGGCGTCGAGGGCGGGTTCTTCGTCCTCATCGTCGCGTGCGGTCAATGCTTCACCCTTGGCTTGCTTTTCAGCTTCTTCGGGGCTGCGGGCGACATTGACGGTCACCTGGATGGTCACTTCGGGGTGCAGAGCGACGCGAACCGTCGAGAGACCGAGCATTTTGATCGGCTGTTCGAGCAGAACCTGGCTGCGCTCGACGGTCAGGCCGCCTGCGACACAGCCATCGGCGATGTCGCGCGCGGTGACCGAGCCGTAGAGGCTGCCGGAATCGCCGGCCTGACGGATCAGGACGACGGCGAGCCCCTGGACGCGTTCGGCGACGCGCTCGGCCTCGCCACGGCGTTTGAGGTTCAAGGCTTCGAGTTGGACGCGTTCGCGTTCAAAGCGGCTGCGGTTTTCCTTGGTGGCGCGCACGGCCTTGGCCTGCGGCAACAGGAAATTACGGGCATAGCCCGGCTTTACCTTGACCACTTCGCCCATCTGGCCGAGTTTTTCGACGCGTTGAAGGAGGATCAGTTCAATTTGTGCCATGATCGTGCCCTCAATTCATCACGTAAGGCAGCAAAGCGAGGAAGCGCGCGCGCTTGATCGCTTTGGCCAGCTCACGCTGTTTTTTCGCCGAAACGGCGGTGATGCGGCTGGGGACGATTTTGCCGCGCTCGGAGAGAAAGCGCGAGAGCAAGCGCACATCCTTATAGTCGATCTTCGGCGCGCCCGGCCCGGAGAAGGGGCAGGATTTCTTGCGGCGGTAGAATGGCCGGCGGGCGCCGACGGCGACCCGGCGGGCGGCGACATTTACATCGGTGGTATCGGACATGATTATTCCTCCTCCATCACATCATCGACGAGGTCGCTGCGGAACTCGTCACGGGCGCGAAATTCCTCGCGATCCTCATAGCCGCGCTTGCGGCCGCTTTCGAAGCGTCCGGCGGGCTTGGGACCGCGGAAGCCGCGTTCACGATCGTCGGATTTGCGGCCGACGATGGCCGATGGGCCTTCCTCGATCTCGGGGACGCGAATGGTCAGGAAGCGCAGAACATCCTCGTTGAGGCCGAGCTGGCGTTCCATTTCGTTGAGGGCTGCCGGCGGCGTATCAAGACCCAGAAGCATATAATGCCCCTTGCGATTTTTCTTGATGCGATAAGCCAGGCTGCGCAGACCCCAATATTCGCGCTTTTTCACTGTGCCACCATCCGCTTCGAGCTGAGCGACGACGGTGTCGGTGATGGTGTCGACCTGTTGTTGCGTAATGTCATTGCGTGCGATGAGCACACATTCGTAAAGCGGCATATCTGTCTCCCCATGGCTGATAGCCCCGACGATCCCCAATGGACCCGGGCCTTAGCCGAGAGCGATGCCACGCCCCCGGCAGGGAGTGGGGCTGATGGCATAGAATGGGGAGCGGTGCAACCTGGGTGGGGGTGGAGTCGTTCGGCAGGTTGCACCGGCTTGGTGAGGCCGGTTTAGCTTTTGGCCGAATAATAGTTGCAATAGCCGTTGGGGCTGATGGTGCCGGCGACGGCCTGGCAGGTGCCCGGTGCTGTGGGGTCGGACGCCGGGACGAACAGGGTGCAGATGGCGCAATGCGCGCCGGCCGGGCCGGGGGCGGCCATGTAGCCGGCTGATGACTGGCTGGCGAGATTGCTGTCCGCACGGGCCGGGCTGACCTTCTGGGTGGCGACGACCATGCCGGCCATGCCGGCCAGAGCGGCTTTGCCGGCCATGTCCTTGATCCAGGTGCGGCGATTCATGGGGTGATCACTCATGGCGTTTTCTCCTTGGGTTTCTTGGATTGCGAGGCGGGTTGTTTTATTTCGAGTTGATTTCCGGCGCCATGGCGGCGAGTTGGGCGAGGAGATTATTCTGCGCGGCAGGCGGCACGTTTTCGTCATCCATGCCTTTCATCAA
>NCAP01000108.1 GCA_002255495.1 Rhodospirillales bacterium 20-60-12
GCTGATACCGCCGTCTCCAGTTTGTCCCGCAAAACCCTGCCGGCTTCTTCGGCCTTGATGGCGGGGACTTTGGCTGCGGGAAGTGACCAATAGCAACGCGGCTCGGGCAGTCCTTCGCCCGTGCGGATCAGCAGATAATGCGCGGCAGGAAGTTTGCGCACGCCTTGATAAATCGAGCCTGGATCAGGGATATAACCAAATGTCAGGAAATCATCGATGGCGACGCGATCAATCTGACCAAGTAATCCGGGTATCGGTGCAAGGGCTGCAAGTTCGGAGCCGAATGCCAGGGCGCCATTTGCGGCCTGCCCATAATAAAGTGGCTTTTTCCCCAGCCGATCGCGCGCCAATAATAATATCTGTTGTGTGCGGTCCCAAAGTGCTAAGGCGAACATGCCGGAAAGACGATCGAGGATTCCCAGGCCCCATTGCTCCCAGCCATGAATGATCGTCTCGGTGTCGGAGAGGGTGGCAAATACATGCCCCGCGGCTTGCAACTCGTGGCGCAGCGATTGGAAATTATAAATCTCACCGTTGAAGACGATGATCACCGAAGCGTCCTCATTTCCCATCGGTTGGCTGCCGCCGGTGAGATCGATAATCGCAAGCCGGCGGAACCCCAGGCCGAGCCCGGGCTCCCGATGAAACCCTTCCTGGTCGGGGCCACGATGCGCAATCGCATCCGTCATGGCCTTCAGCAATCTCTCATCAGTAGGCTGTTTGCTGGTTTTTATATCAAGACCAAAAAATAATCCGGCGAGCCCGCACATTCTCTAAATCCGATTCATTTGCGATAATTTATACAAGTATTTCCTGTCAGATGCTCACTATCTCCTTGCAAATACAGTATTTTTAGTGTCCCTTTGTCTTCTGGATTTGTTGGGTTTACGTGCATCGCGTGGATCTGTGCATCCTGAGGTTTAGTGAAATCAGCGGGCCGGTTCGTCCGGTCGGGCCAGTCGGCTATTTTGGTGAAAGTGGGAGAGAAAATGCCTGATATCTTAGCCTCTCGCCCAAATATTGTCGAAGAGCGGGCAATACAACGTCAGCACGGCAATCGGAATTCATCCGAGCGCCTGCCATGGCCTGCCGCCTTGGTTGTCATTGGCTCCATGTCAGTGACCTTATGGGTTGTCATTTTTCATCTGGTTGAATGGTTGGGCCATTAGGTCAATATCGGTTTAGATGGAGTCACTTGACCCCGGCTAAACAAATGAAATTGATCGGAAAAACATAGCTAGAGCGGGTGCGTGATAATGCATCACGCTCTAATACCAGCAGTCGATCGATGATCGGCCGGCTGGAGCGCCTGCATTATCACACTAAACCACTCCTCGATCATGCGCGTTTCGCTGAACAATTCCTCCGCCCGCGCGCGATTGGCGCGACCGATCATTTTTGCGTGGGCAGGGTTTGCAAGGAGTGCATTGAGAGCCTGGCTCAAGGCCTCGTCATCCCGCGCCGTGAGATACGGCCTGTTCGAGGCTGCGATCATGGATCCGGTATCGCCGACCGCGGTTGCCGCAATAGGCAGACCGCTTGCCATTGCCTCAAGGATGGATAGCGGCATTTGTTCCGTATCAGAAGCAAGGGTAAAAATAGTCATCCGCCGGTAAAAGGCGGCGGTATCAGGGATGTTACCGGCAAACTCGATGTTCAGCGCCAATTCGGCCGCCAGCGCGGTCAACCGGTGGCACTCCGGCCCGTCACCGACGATCAAAAGCCGAATTGGTATCGTCCGCGCCGTGAGTGCAGCGGCCCGCAGCAACCGCGCGAGGTTCTTCTCCGGCCGCAGGGCAGCGACGCAGCCAATCACCGGCAACGGGTCAGTCATTTCCGTGGTGCGGGGTACGAAGCGCTTGAGGTCAACGCCGTTGGGAATGTAGCTCACGCGCTTTGCCGGCAATTTCCAGATATTGCGGGCGATATCCACCAATTGGCGCGATGGTAGAATGACCCGGCTGTGCCGCAGCATCAGACTTCTGGTGATCACCCGGCGTTGAATCTGCCGGTCGCGCTCCTCCGGTCCGAAACCGTCCTCGGCATGGATATGCGCCAAACCTGTCAAGCGGCTGGCCAATACCCAATCCATCGAGCCCCAATTGCTGGTGATCAAAAGATCAGGCGCCATATTCCTTAAAAAAATGCGTATTGCCCTTAGATTTTTGAAATTCGTGCCGCGTTGCGTCCAAACCGGAAAGCGAACCTCGATGGCCGGATCAAGGCGCGTTTGGCACGTTATATCGCCGTCCAGAGCGACAATGATGTGGCGGAACTGCGCGCCGAAATGATTGGCCAATGTGACAAAGCGCATCTGTGCGCCGCCGGCGGCAAAACTCGGGAAGATATGCATAAGCGTGGGCGCTATGCCGGTCTCTCTCACCGCGATTCCGCCCATTCCACAACCCGTCTGGCGTTACCCGCCCAGGTCAGATCGCGCGTTGTAATGGCGGCCGCGGCGTTCCGGCCCAGATTTTGGCGCAACGCCGGATCGGTCGCGAGCCTCGCCACCGCCTGCCAAAGCGCCCCCGGATCCTGTGGGTCAAACAGCCAGGCCGTCACGCCGTGTTCCACGATTTCGCGGATATTGGGCTGATCAGGCGCAATGATGGCGCAGCCAGCGGCCATATATTCGAATAATTTCAGCGGGGACGCATAATCGACCGATTGCGGCTGCAAGGCGATATCAAAGCGGCTTAACAAGTGCGGCACGTCATCGCGCGCCGTGAGGCCGATAAATCTGACCCGTGCCGCGCAACCCGCTGCCATCGCCTGTTTCTCGAGACCATCGCGGGCCGGACCCTCGCCGGCAATGATCAACTCCAATTGCTGATCATGCCGGCCCATCGCCTCAATAACCGCTTCAAGCCCGTGCCAGGGCCTCACAAAGCCGATAAAACCGAGAACGGGTGGACGCGTAGGGTCGCGCGGCGGCTGCCCCGCAAATCGCGCCAAATCGACGCCGTTCGGTGTAACCCCAATGCGCGCTGCGCTCACTCCGGCAGCTTCTATCCGGGCCGCCAAAACATGGCTCACCGCCAGCACGCGGTCAGCCTGGCGCCATACTGCACGCTCAGCGCCATGCGCGATCCGCCGCAAGCGTAGCCCACCATGGGCTTCGCGCTCCTCGGCCAAAGGCGAGTTCACTTCGACAAAATAGCGGATCTTCCGCATCCGAGCGAGCCAGGCGCCAGCCAGAAAATATAAATTATAGCGCTCATAAATCAAATCCGGCCGGAACATTGAGGCTTGTCTGCGCAGCCGCCACCAAGCCGGAATATTGTAAGAAAGTTCCGCAATTTCCGCCAAAGCTGCAGGTAAATGGCGACGCAAAGCGGCGATGAAATTGCTCTCTGCGCCAAAGCCCGAGCTTGCGTAAAAACCAGGTCCTACGACCAAAACCTCATGACCGGCCTGCCGAAAGGCCGCGACCATTTCCTCCAAATGAACCGACTGACCATCGCGCGATTGAATCCGGTGGCTATAGAGAATGCGCATGTCAGATTGCCTCTGTTTGCGTTTGAATGGCGCCGCGCAGCGCCCGCTTGAAGCTGCCCAACCGCGCCTGTCCGATCGCCAAGATTCCCGCGGGCCGGTATCGGTTAGCTAATATGAAACCGATGCGCTGTCGCCGATGACTGGTCCAGAGTTGCTTATAGGGGTCATCGCCGCGGCCGAAATCAAGCTCCTTGATCCCCCCCTCGCGAAGCAGAGATTCGATCATCAAAGCGGTCAATATCGTGCCGGGGGACAATGCTGCCGCCCGCTCATCATGAGCCAGTTTATGCAACTGGGCATGGCCGCCGGATACGGCCCAGAACTGCACCGCGATCGGCTTCTCGTCCGCGTAGAGCAAGCCAAGCCGCAACAGACCCGCACTCGCCAAGGCCCTCATCGCATTCTCCGTGAATTCAGGAAAAGGCTCAGCCTGCTTCCAGGATTTTTGATAGATTGCGGCGAAATCATCAATCCCATCCTGCAGGTCCGCATCGCCGGTCACGAGCTTGAAGTGGGTGTTCTGACGAGCGGCCCTCAATTTGCGCCGAACGGTCGAGCGCAAGGAACCAGGGCGCACCGCCAAATAATCATCGAATGACCGACCTTCAACGGGTTCATACCAATTACCAAAATGGTCAAATGGCAAAACGCTCATGCCTGACTCATCTACCCCTGCGATAAATGCCATGGATGGCGGATCATCCGCTGGCCATTCGTCAAATCTGACGCTGCCATAACGATAACAAAACGCCCCAAATGTCCGGCCGGATGCGACAATATCTGCCCCCGGCGCGAAAACAGGTGGGCACAAAAAATTATAGGGGCTCGATAGCGAGCTTCGCATTCTGCCCTTCGCATCGCAGCAAACCGGCAACGCCATTGATATCCTGTTATCAGTGCTGACTATAGCGCATGCGGCGTGCTCACCTGCCGATGCTGCATAAGCGCCCACGATGTGCCACCAGAGCAGGCTGGCGAAGAGATTATCCTGTGGTGCACTGAACAAAAGCTGAGCCTCGGGCGGCAACCGATCAAGCGTTACCAACTCGGTTGTGCCGTGCGCGTCAACCATGTGAGGCAGTCTGGCAGGCGGCCAAAAATTGGTCGGTCTTGGTCCGCCAATCCATCGCTTTGGCTCGTTCCCGGCCGCCGGCCGCAAGCCTCAGGCGCAAGGCATCATCCTGCCTCAGGCGCTGCATGGCGCCCGTTATGGCTGCAATAGAGTGACCATCGACCACCAGGCCGTTATAATCATGTTCAACGGCGGCCACACTGCCGCCATCACGCCCGGCTATAACTGGTAATCCCACTGCATTGGCCTCAAGAAACACCAAGCCGAATCCTTCAGTGTCACCATCAGGCAATGCCCGGTTGGGCATGATGAACACATCGCCAAGCCGATAATGATCAACCAATTCATCATCGGTGACGTCACCCGCAAAAATAACATAGGGTGCTATGCCAAGAGACGCCGCCATCGATTCAAGCGTCCGCGCATAAGGGCCTGTACCCACAATCAGAAAGCGGGTCTCTGGATGGGCTTGGTGAATTTCAGCAAATGCCCGCAGGCTATGGTCGATACCCTTTTTCTCCAATAGCCGGCAGACCGATATGTAAACGAAATAGCCGGACAGATTATAGCGAACGAGAAGATCAGGCCTGCGAGGTGCTGGCGTGAATTTCTTGGTGTCGACGCCATTTTCGATCAGCAATATCCGAGGCCGTTCAGCCCCGCGCATCATGGCCTTCACAGCGTCGGCGGTGAAGGGGCTGACAGCAATAACGAGATCAGCGGCCGAAAGAATGGCCCTGCGCCGCGCACCATCGGCGTCATAGCGGTCGCTCGTTGTAATCTCCTCGCCATGCACATAAATCACGCGCGTGATACCCGGCCACCAGCGCAGAACGCTCAATATCCAACCGCTAGGAACCAACTCACCGATGCAAATAATTTTGATCGATGATCGCCATAATATCAAAGCTATTCGTATGAAGAGGCTCATACGAATAAAAATATCATGAATCCGGAACAACAATTTCTGTCCTGGATTAAGACCTGCTGGGCCAGTTATAGGGGTGCGCAGCAGATTTTGCCGGACGATCCTGTATCCGGCATTTCGATCATGCTCGCGCCAACCCAATAATGGCAGTGAATTGAGATAATTCAGCTTCGGCGCCATCAGCATAATCCGCCCCTCGGCATGCTGCGCGAGGCCAGCATAAACCACCGATGACCCCCCGCGGACAGGTGGCGCATTATTCGCAATCAGCAAAATGTCCGGTTCAGCCCTCAAGGCCGGCCCGCAGAGCCGCGCAGCAACGCGGGAATTTCCTGGGCGCTGACAAAGCGGCAATTAAATTCATCACTTAGCGCGCACAATATCGCCGATAGCCGATCATAGAACCAATGCAGGTCTGCTCTGTCGCGCACGTAAGGGTTCCGCCCTGGCCAGAGGGAGGAGCTGTGAAAACTAAGAGGGAGGATCATTTGCCCGCGTCGGATGAGGCTACGGACGAGCCGCCGCATGGCGTTGAGGTCGTTGCCCTCGGGTGAAAGCGTGATACGCTCCGCAAGGCCGCTTCCGGCGAGCAGGCCAGCTATCCTGCTGCCTTTCAGACCAAGTCTGTTCGAGGCATGGTAAAGAGCCGCCTTTTTTGCACCGCCCCAGCCGACGATGCTGCGGCAAAGCGGTAATTCGAGAATCTCCCTGTGCTTGCCGAACCAGAACGGACTGCAATCATAATCACTGTAATCGGGGCCGTCTTCATCAATCATCGAGGTGCGGGGTGCTATACTTGTATCGATATCAAACTCAAACTTTTCGAGAAGCGCTGCGGTATGAGTACTCAGCCCGTAGCGGCCGGCGCGGAAGATGCGCGGCTTCATGCCAAAGCAATCGATGAATTTGGCGACCTGGCACGCCAATTTCTCAGCCTCGATGTCAGGCGCCAGATTACCGCTGAAGGAGTTCCGCGATTCTGCTGCGCCGCTGAAGGGCGGTGTCACCCAGGTGTGCAGCTGCAGGCCCAATGTGCACCGTCCCGTCTCGTTCAACCGGCGGAAAATGCTGACGATTGTCGGGTTCTGCAGAACCGGATAGGTCACGAGATAGGTTGGCGCAATGTTATGGGCAGCCAGGATCGTCTGCAATTCCGAAACATGACTCAGATATGATGTGGACTGGCTGGTCCCTTCGACAGGCAGATCCCAATCGAAATCTTCCTCGGTATCGATCATGATCGTAGCGACCGGTTGCGTCATGGACGATAACACAGGCCGGGGCGATGGGAAAAACTGCGAATTCATGTCAGATTATGAGCCAACCACATGAGCGAGAGAATGCCACAGACCGGTCGGCACAACAATATTATGCGGGATGTTGCCGGCTTTGAAGCCGTTTGGGGCAAGCCGCCGCCTTATGACGAGCTGGGGGTGCTCTGGCAGGCCCTCGAAGCCGAGGCGGATGGGTCCTTTTTCCAAAGCTGGGCCTGGGTCGGCTGCTGTTATGAACAGATGTTTACAGACCCGATATTGCTGATGTTGCGCCAATCCGGGCGGATCGTGGCACTGGGCCTCTTTAACCGCCGGATTGGGCGCCTCGGGCGCCAGACCTATTATTTGCACCAAAGCGGCGATGCAGCGTGGGACTCGGTGTTCATTGAGCATAACGGGCCGTTATGTGCGCGGGGTGTCACGGGTGTTCTCCATGCCTGGTTTTTGGCAGCTGGCTCGATCAAACCTCGTGGGTTATTTGCCTCACGCCGCTGCATGTTCGCCGGCATCGACGATGCGGCCATGGATGCCGCCCGCGCGGCAGGACGCGTCCGCATCCACGCGCAAAGGGTCGCGCCGGCGGTCAACCTCGCCGCCCTGCGCGAACATGACATGACAATTCTGGACCGGGTATCGGCCAATACCCGCTATCAGATTCGCCGGTCGATCCGCATTTATGCGCAATCGGGGGCATTGACCCTGCATAGAGCGTCAAATCAGCAGGAGGCTCTCGCCTTCATCGACGAATTGGCGCGGCTGCATCAGCGCACCTGGCAGGCCCGTGGCAAAGCAGGCGCCTTCGCGCCCGCGCCCTTCATGCAATTCCACCGGCAATTAATCGCCCGCGCGGAGCCGTCACGGCAGGTTGATGTCCTCAAGGTTGCGGCAGGCGATCGCGTGATCGGCTATTTGCTCAATTTTGTTTATCGCGGCCATGTTTACGCCTATCAAAGCGGCTTTGATTACACAGTTGCGCATCCGCATGAAAAACCAGGATTAACCTGCCACACCATAGCGATCGATCATTATCTCGCAGAAGGCCCGAAAATATATGATTTTCTGGGTGGCGAGGATCGCTATAAAGCGAGCTTTGGAGATTTCGAAGCCAAATTGCATTGGATTGAAGGCGCTTGATGAGCTTATCTTGGGTGTCGGTAGAGTTCTCCAGCGATCCAGAAAGCGGGGTTTAAAGTTTGAATGACTAAAAATACGCCCTTACGTGTTCTTATGTTGCCACCGATTAACTGGCTGAATGCAAGCCGATCTTATGTGCCTGGCACCGGGCCAGATCCGTCGTTGCTTGATCGTATGCTCGCTGACCGCGGGATTGAAGTTACCATTATTGATCCGTATGGCATGCCAAAAAATCCGCTTGCTCATCAACACAACCTTTCCAGCTCGCTCGATCCATGGGGAACAATAAGAGTTTTGCTCCGTGAGCGGAATTTTGATTTAATCGTCAGCGTTTTTGAAGGGTCTGCCTGCTCACTTATTTGCTCAAAAACCTATTCAGATTTCGTACGCCAATCCTGATGTGGGATATTGGTCTGATTGAAAATTGGCGGAGTCGCCTCATAATCCAAAACATTACGGTGCCGAGAGTATCGGCCTTAATAGTTCTAGGCCAAAATCAGAAACAGTATATTTCAAAGCATTGGCCAAACCATGCTCCTGTCGAGGTCATTGGTCATTATAATGACACCGAATTTTTCAAACCTGACACAAAAGCGCCCGGTTCATATATCTTTGCGGTCGGTAATGACCCTGGGCGCGATTATGCAACGCTACTGACGGCACTCAGCGGTTCATCCGTAAAATTGATCATTCGGACAAATCGCGCGTTGAATTTGGACCGGTATCCGGATGTCAATGTTGAAGTCATCAAAGAGAATATATCCTATGAAGCCTTGCGGGAGCTTTATGCAGGAGCCGCCATAGTGGTAATCCCCGTTCATGAGACGCTCAATGCAGGAGGTGTCAGCTCCCTCCTTGAGGCTGCGTCGATGGGCAAGCCCATTATCGTCAGTCGTTCATCAGCTCTACAGGACTATATCAAGCCTGATGAAACCTGCATTGAAGTTGCAGCCGATAATTCAGAGGAACTACACAGTGCCATTGATCGATTGATCGCGGAGCCCAATACGCGGAAACGTTTTGGGCGATAGCGCAAGAATTTTCGCCGAGGCGGCGTTTTCTCATCAAAGATTCGCGGATACTTTGAGCACAATATTTGGACGCTGGCACGTATGAACTATAAAAACCTTATTCATATCTGATGCATATTATTCTTCGACGTGAAAGGAATAGATTGTTGTGATGCGTGCGAACTGTATATATATTCAGCAGCAATTTATTCACCTTAAATGTGGGTTTAGTCGATGATACTTGTATTTGAGATGACGTGTGTTGGCCCAGTGCATGCGGCGTTCAATGCAAACATGCTAGAAGTCATCACAAGATCGTATCCAGCGCAGAGCGTTATTATGTTCGGAGAAGCGGAGCATTTAGGTCTTGTTCAAGATCTGTCGGTAGACCAAGTCCGTAGACAGGTGATGTTTAATCCAGTAAAAATTTCAAATGCCTACCGCGGAATGCCGCATGTCGTTTCGATCAACAGATTCTTGGATGAGATGGTTGTAATTCGTGAGGCATGCAAGCGGGTAGTAAGCGATCAAGCGTGCTTGATAGTTTTTTGTTCGGCGACTCCAACCGCAATTTTAGCTGCACAAATCAATATACTTCGCTTTAAAAATAGACTTATCCAAGTTATTTATCATGGCAATCTGAGTGCCATAAGGGGGTGGAGAACTCGCAATCCATTTTTGCGTGTAATGGATTCAGTGTCAATTTTTAAGCGAAAATATCAGAAGAAAACAA
>NCAP01000109.1 GCA_002255495.1 Rhodospirillales bacterium 20-60-12
CCGCAACATCCACCGATGAGATTAACGCCATCCTCGGCGACGAATCGCTCCACCCAGCTTGCCATTTCGGCCGCACCGAGGGGGTAGTGGGTTTTGCCATCGACCAATTCAGGCAGGCCGGCATTAGGCTGTATTGAAATCAGACCCGGCCAGTTCTGCGATAGCCAGCGCACATGCTCGGCCATTTCCTGCGGCCCGGTTGCGCAATTCAGGCCGATCAACGGCACATCGAGCGCGTGCACCACGGTCGCCGCCGCCGCAATATCTGGGCCCACCAACAAGGTACCGGTGGTTTCAACGGTCACTTGCACAAAAATTGGCGTATCGGTGCGCGCCGCCGCACGAGCGATTTTTGCACCATTCACCGCCGCCTTGATCTGCAAAGTGTCCTGGCAGGTTTCAATCAAAATCGCGTCAACCCCGCCGGCAATCAGGCCCGCGCATTGCTCGGCCAAGGCCGCTTCCAGCGTGTCGTAATCGATATTGCCCAAGGATGGCAGTTTGGTGCCGGGCCCGACACTGCCGACGACGTAGCGGTGCCGGTCGTCGGCGAAACTGTCAGCGGCTTCCCGCGCCAGTTCGCCGGCAATGCGGTTGATCTCGAATGCGCGTTCGCCCAGGTCAAACTCGGCCAGCGTGATCGAAGAACCGCCGAAACTATTGGTCTCGACCATATCCGCACCGGCCGCGAAATAGCCGCGATGGATTTCGCGCACCATATCCGGACGGGACAGATTAAGCACCTCGGTGCAGTTTTCCTTGTTCCAATAATCGCGCTCAATGTCCAAAGTGAGCGCCTGCACGCGCGAGCCCATGCCGCCGTCGCACAATAAAACCTGATGACGGAGGGCTTCGAGAAGATGAGGTTTGGTCATGCCCTGTAAGTTGCACCGCAATATCACTATGTCCAGATGATGAGCTGGTCAGTAGATATGCGAATCCCGGTTTTTTTCGGCGCGGCACCAGCAGGCACCGTTCAAGCAGGGCTGATCGAGGGCGATTTTGCACCGTTATCAGACAGTTATAATGTCCGATTCTCGCTGCCTGAGACGGCGCCGGAAAATGGCCATTCAATCGGCTGCGCGTGCTGCGTGCCGCGCGGTCCGGCGGCCACGGCGTTAGCCTCCCTATTTCGCGCCCGCGCCACGGGTGCTGCGCCGTTTTTCAATGCGGTGGTGGCACGGGCCAGTGCTGCGGGTGCGGCAGCAATTAAAGCGAGCTTGCAGAACGATCCGCTGGCCAGCGCCCGCTTCCGGCTCGGCGATGAGCCCGGTTAGATCAATATTGGGTTAGATGGAGTCACTTTACCCCAGCTAAACCGATGAAATTGATCGGACAAATATGGCTAGAGCGAGTGCGCGACAACGCATCAAACCCTAGATAAACGGATCGTCGTTATTGCCCCAGTTGACGCCATTGTCGCTCGGCGCCAAATCAAACCCTCCAGCCCCGTTCCAGCTCTGGTCCGGCATCGCATCCATCCGCGGGGCATCAAACATGTTCAGCAAAGCCTCACCCAGAATCACCCCGCCGGCCGTACCCGCAAGATTGGACATGATCCCCGGCAACCCCGGCCGCGCCGGCATCGCAGGCGGTTGGTAGGCAGAGCCCGGGGCCGATCGGGCACCAAACAGCCGGGCGAAAAACCCTGGCTGGCCCTGAGGTTGTTGCAAGGCGGCGAGCATAGCCTCGGCTTTCGCGAGCGCCTGCGCCTGGGTCAAGGCAAGGCCGGTCATGCGATAGGCAGCATCAGGGTTGCGCACGAAAAGAGCGCGGATGATGGCATCGGCTTCGGGGTCCATCGGCTTGCTGTCGGGACCCGGATTGGCAACCTGAACGATAAAATCGGTAATCTGGCGTTGTTCGTCTCGTGTCATATACCCTCCGGTGAAGCGGAGCTAACTACGCAGCTTGATGCGCACACAAGTGTAAACATCGAAATCCTCATCTTGTGGCGGCGAATTCATCCACCTGTTGCCTAGAAGTGAGGTCGGCATAGGGAAAATCAACTCAAGCGCGAATATGCTTTCTTGGCATGACCGAGCGTGGTTTTGTCAATGCCGAGATCGGATAGGTGCAGTCAGACTGACATATCAGCCTGACTGTGTCCGTTGCGGATATGATTATAGGATGAATTTAATTAAAGGATGAAGCGGCTGAGATCGCCACGCGCGGCCAAGGGGGCCACCCTGTTGGTCACGTCGGAGGCTTCGACTGTGATCGCCTCGCCGCCCCGGTCGGTTGCCGAGAAACTAATATCCTCAAGCAATTTTTCCAAAACGGTGGCAAGGCGGCGGGCGCCGATATTCTCGACCCGCTCATTGATATCGGCGGCTAAGCCGGCCAACGCATCGATCGCGGCATCGGTGAAACTCAGGCTCACCCCTTCGGTTGCCATCAAGGCGATATATTGCTTGAGCAGCGAATGTTCCGGTTCAGTTAGAATGCGGCGGAAATCCTCACGCGTTAGTGAAGATAACTCGACACGGATCGGCAATCTACCCTGCAATTCTGGCAGCAAATCAGCTGGCTTGGCAACATGGAAGGCGCCTGATGCAATAAACAAAATATGATCGGTCTTCACCGGGCCATATTTGGTCGAAACCACAGTCCCCTCAATGAGCGGCAGCAGATCGCGCTGGACGCCCTCACGCGACACATCGGCACCGCGCATGCCGCCATCGCTGCGCGCGCAGACCTTGTCGATTTCATCCAAAAACACGATGCCGTGATTCTCCGCGTGCACCAATGCGTCCTTCGTCAGCGCATCGCTGTCGAGCAGGCGGTCGGCTTCCTCGCGGCCCAGCGCCTCGCGCGCCGCGGTCACACTCAGGCGGCGTTTTTGCGGCTGGCGGCTGAACATGCCCTTCATCATCTCGCCCAGATTAAGCGCGCCGCCCGGCGGCATGCCCGGCATGTCCATCTGACCGATCGGCATTGTCTGAGGCTCGGCGACGGAAACCTCGATTTCCTTGTCCTCGAGTTCGCCGTTCCGCAGCATTTTGCGAAATTTTCCGCGCGTATCGGCGGATGCGCCCTCACCGACCAAGGCGGTCACCAACCGGTCCTCGGCGGCCAACTCGGCCTTGGCTTGCACGCCTTTGCGGTTGGCTTCACGAAGCATGGTGATCGAGGCTTCGACAAGATCACGAATAATGCTGTCGACATCCCGCCCGACATAGCCGACTTCGGTGAATTTCGTGGCTTCGACCTTGATGAACGGCGCTTGGGCAAGCTTGGCGAGCCGGCGGGCAATTTCGGTTTTACCGCAACCGGTCGGGCCGATCATCAGGATGTTTTTCGGCACCACTTCCTCGCGCATCTCCTCGGGCAATTGCTGCCGGCGCCAGCGATTGCGCATGGCAATCGCCACAGCGCGCTTGGCATCGGCCTGGCCGATGATGAAGCGATCAAGCTCGGAGACGATTTCGCGGGGCGAGTAGGTTGGGCTGTCAATCACAATGTTTCAACAATCAGATTATGGTTGGTGTAGATGCAGATATCGGCGGCGATTTTCATCGCCCGGCGGGCGATTTCATCGGGCGTCAAATCCGGCACCGTCATGAGTGCGCGCGCAGCCGCCAGGGCATAATTGCCGCCCGAGCCAATGGCGATGATGCCATCCTCAGGTTCCAGCACGTCGCCATTACCGGTGAGCGTGTAGCTGTGATGGGTATCAGCGACGATCAGCATAGCCTCCAGGCGGCGCAAATAGCGGTCGGTCCGCCAGTCTTTCGCCAGTTCCACGCAGGCGCGCTCAAGCTGGTTGGGAAACCGTTCGAGCTTGGTTTCAAGCCGCTCGAGCAAGGTGAAGGCATCGGCGGTGGCGCCGGCGAAACCCGCCAGCACATGATCGCCCGCGCCGATGCGGCGGACCTTGCGGGCATTGCCCTTGACCACCGTATTGCCAAGACTGACCTGCCCGTCGCCGGCCATCGTCACGGCGCTGCCGCGCCGGACACATAATATGGTGGTACCATGCCAGCCCACCGGATCGTTCGGATTGCTCATCAGCGCGACATGGCATTGCTGAGGCATGCAGACAAGTGAGGTCTGGCAGCACTGCAAAAGCTGCAATTGATGGATATCCGGGTAGCGAGACTGCCCTAACCATGCTTTATCGGCTAGCACCGCAAGCTTAGCGGAATGAAAACAGGGAGTTCAAATGTCCGCACAACAATCGGCCGCCATTGCCGCCCGTCTGGATCGCTTGCCGCCCTCGCGCACGATCTGGACCATCATCATCCTGATCTCGCTGGGCGGGGTGTTTGAATTCTATGACCTGTTTTTCACCGGCTATGTCGCGCCGGGGCTGATCAAGTCGGGGCTGTTCACCGCCCAATCCTTGGGCTTCTTCGCCGATCTCGGGGCCATCAAAGTGGCCGGTTTCGGCACCTTCGTGTTCGCCACCTTTGCCGGGCTTTGGTTCGGCGTGGTGCTGTTCGGCCAGGCGGCGGACAAATTCGGCCGGCGCGTGGTATTTACCTGGTCGTTGATCTGGTACGTGG
Source organism: Rhodospirillales bacterium 20-60-12 (assembly GCA_002255495.1). GTDB lineage: Bacteria > Pseudomonadota > Alphaproteobacteria > Acetobacterales > Acetobacteraceae > 20-60-12. The sequence goes on from NCAP01000109.1 coordinate 4,509, forward strand.
TCTGCACGGCCATCATGGCGTTTCAGCAGACCGGCGAGATGCTGAATATCTGGCGTTTCATCGCCGGGCTGGGCTTCGGTGTGCAACTCGTCACCATCGATACCTATGTCTCTGAGCTGATCCCGCGCGCCGAGCGCGGCCGGGCCTTTTCGATCAACCAGTTCATCACGTTCTGCGCCGTCCCGTTGATCGCCCTGCTGGCCTGGCGGCTGGTGCCGATCAAGCCGCTCGGGCTGGATGGCTGGCGCTGGGTGGTGCTGGTCGGCTCGGTCGGTGCGGCGGCGGTCTGGGTGCTGATCCGCTTCATTCCCGAAAGCCCGCGGTGGCTCGCCTTGCAAGGGCGGCAGGCAGAGGCCGAGGCGATCATGGCCGATATCGAGCGGCGCGTGATGGCAGAACATCAGATTGCCCTGCCCGCGCCACAGCCGGCGGCGCCCGAAGCCGAAGGCAAGGGCCGGTTGGTCGAGATTTTCGCGCCGGCCTATTTGTCGCGCACCATCATGCTGTCGATTTTCAACATGGCCCAAGTGATCGGGTTTTACGGCTTTGCCGCCTGGGTGCCGACATTATTGATCGCCCGCGGCATCACCATCACCCACAGCCTGGAATATTCCTTCATCATCGCCATCGCCAACCCGTTCGGGCCGCTCTTGGGCACGCTCTTCGCCGATAAAATCGAACGCAAAACCCAGATCATCGGCGGGCTGCTGGTCATGGGCCTGTCGATGGCGGCATTCTCGCAGGTGGCTGACCCGTCATTGCTCATCCTGCTCGGCGTGTTGTTCACGCTGGCGGCGAATATCATGTCCTATGCCTATCATTCCTATCAGGCGGAACTTTACCCGACACGGATTCGCGCCCGCGCGGTGGGCTTCGTGTATTCCTGGTCGCGCATCGCCGCCGCCTTCGCGGGCCTGGCGATCGGCTTGCTGCTCAATGTCTATGGCGTGCCCGGGGTCGCGGTGTTCATCGGCATCGCCATGGTCGTCGGTATCGTCATGATCGGGGTGTTCGGCCCTTCGACCAAGGGAATCTCGCTCGAACAGATCAGCCGGTGATCTCGATGGCCTCGCCTTGGGGCATGATCCGGCGGTAATGGCCGCGATAATAGAGTAAAGGCTGGTGATCGGCGCGCTGATGCAAGGCGGTCACCAGCCCGATGAAAATCAAATGATCGCCGCCATCATAAATCGCGTGCGGCTGGCATTCGAAACTGGCCAGAGTATCAGGCAAGAGCGGCGTGCCGTGCTGACCGACATGATAATCTCGGCCGCTCCAGCGGTCCGCGCCATGGCGGGCAAACAGCACCGAAAGCTCATGCTGATCGACGGTGAGGATATTCACCGCGAACCCGCGCGCCGCCTGGAAGGCAGGCAGCACGCTCAAATCCCGCGCCAGGCTGAACAGGATCAAAGGCGGGTCGAGGGAGACCGAGCTGAAGGAATTGATCGTGACCCCAGCCGGTTCGCCATCCGGGCCACAAGTGGTGACAATGGCGACACCGGTGGTGAAGCAGCCTGCGCAATCGCGAAACAAACGCGTATCAAGTTGGTCCATAATGTCAGTCATACCTCTGTATATTCGATTAAGCGGCCAGCATCGAGTGCCAGGACGCGGTGCGAAATGGCGCGGATGACACTCAGATCATGGCTGATGAACAGATACGCAAGCCCTAAACGCGCTTGCAGGGCTTTCAGCAGGGCAATGATATCGGCCTGGACGGTGACATCAAGCGCACTGGTCGGCTCATCGAGGATCAATACCAGCGGGTTCAGCACAATAGCGCGCGCGATGGCGATGCGCTGGCGCTGGCCGCCGCTGAACTCATTGGGATAACGATCAATCGCATCGGGCGGCAGCCGCACCTCCGCGAGCGCCTGCCTCACCCGCTCCGCCCGCTGCACCGCCGACCAAGCCGGCTCATGGATTTCCAACCCCTCGGCAATAATCTCGCGCACCGTCAGCCGCGGCGAAAGCGAGCCGAACGGGTCTTGAAAAATAATTTGAATCCGCCCCCGCGTCGCGCGCAACATCCGGGCATTGAGGGCGGCGAGATCCACCCCGTCGAGCGATACCCGCCCGGTGAAATTGATCAGCCGCAGCAAAGCCAGAGTGAGGGTGGATTTGCCCGACCCCGAAGGCCCGACCAAACCCAGCGTTTCACCGCGATGGAGGGTGAAAGACACATCATGCAACGCGCTGAACGCGCCCTTTTGCCGGCGCAAAATGCCGCCGGTCACAGCGAACGCCACGCTGACATGTTCGACCACCAGCACCGGCACAGGCTGGGCGGGCGGCGATAATGGCGGCGGCAAATGCCGGGCGGCGAGCAATTTGCGGGTCATGTCATGTGCCGGAGCGGCAAAAATCTGCGCCGCCGGGCCGGTCTCCACAATCACGCCATCCTGCATCACCGCCACCCGGTCGGCGTAGCGCTGCACGATCTCCAGATCATGCGTGATCAGTAAAACAGCCAGCCCCCGCGCCCGGCTTGCGGCGGCGATGAGATCGAGGATCTGCCGCTCCAGAACATGATCCAGCGCGGTGGTCGGCTCATCGGCAATGAGTAATTTCGGGTTATTGGCCAGCGCCATGGCAATCATCACCCGCTGGCGCTGGCCGCCGGATAATTGATGGGGGAATTTGTCCAAAGTCGCGGCGGCATCGGGCAGCCCGACCTCGGCCAGCAATGCCATGGTGGCGGCAAGCAGCTTTGATTTCGGCAGCCGCCGGTGGAGTGTGACGGCCTCGGCCACCTGCCGGCCGATCCGCATCAGCGGGTTCAGGCTGCTCATGGGCTCCTGAAAAATCATCCCCGCGACATTGCCGCGCAGGCTGCGCAGCATGGCGGGCGACGCGGCCTGAATGTCGGTGCCATCGAGCCGCAATGAGGCGGCGCGGCGCTGCAAGCCGGCGGGCAGCAAATCCAGCAACGCCAAGGCCGAAAGAGACTTACCCGAGCCGCTTTCGCCGACCAGAGCCAGGCACTCACCGGGCGCGATGGTGAAATCGACGTCTCTGACCAGAGGCTTGCCAGGCAGATCGATGCAAAGACCCTTGACCTCGACCAAACTCATCGGCCGCGGCGCGGATCGAACGCGTCGCGCACCGCCTCACCGATAAAGACCAGCAGCAGCAACAGCCCGCCCAGGACAATGAAAGCGGTCGCACCCAGCCAAGGCGCCTGCAGATTATTCCGCGCCTCGCCGACCAATTCACCGAGCGAGGGTGCGCCGGGCGGCATGCCGAAGCCGAGAAAATCCAGACTGGCGAGCAATGTCACCGAGCCGGACAAAATAAAGGGCAGAAAGGTGAGCGTCGCGATCATTGCATTGGGCAGGATATGGCGGAACATGATGCGCGAATCCCGCACCCCCAGCGCCTGGGCGGCGCGCACATAATCGAGCTTGCGGGCGCGCAGAAACTCCGCCCGGACCACGCCGGTCAGGCTCATCCAGGAGAAGAGCAGCAGAAATATCAGCAAAATCCAGAAATTCGGCGCGATGATGCTGGCCAGGATGATCAGCAGGAAGAGTTGCGGCATGCCGGACCAGATTTCGATGAATCGCTGGAACAGCAAATCAACAAGGCCGCCGTAAAATCCCTGGACCGCACCGGCCAGAATGCCGATCACCGAGGCCGCAATGCTGAGCGTGAAGCCGAACAGCAAAGCCAGCCGCAGCCCATAAATCACCCGTGCCAGAACGTCGCGCGAGACCTCATCGGTGCCCAGCCAGTCGCGCCCGGATGGCGGCGCAGGGGCCGAAGCGCCGGCATTCCAGACGATGCTGTCATAGCTGTAAGGGATCGGCGGCCAGATCATCCAGCCATGGGCGAGAATGGCGCCGCGCACTTGCGGGTTCGCGTAATCGGCCTCGGTAGGCAGAAAATCGGCACCAAACCGGGATTCGGGAATATCCTCGATCACCGGCGCGTAAATCTGACCACGATATGCCAGCAGCAAAGGCCGGTCATTGGCAATCAAAGGGGCGGCCAGGCTGATCAGCGCGACCAGCACGAACAGTACCAAGGCGACTATCCCGCGCCGATTGGCGGTAAAATTGCCGAGCCGGCGCCGCCAGAGCATCGATAAGCCGCTCATGGCGCCGCAGTTTTCGGCTTATAGACACAGAATTCAGCGCCCGCGCAGCGCCAGCATTCGGGCTTGCGCGCCTTGCACACATAGCGCCCGTGCAGGATCAGCCAATGATGCGCCGGGCGCAGCATGGCGGGCGGAATGCGCTCGACCAGCCCATTCTCGACCACGCGCACATTGGCGCCAGGTGCAAGGCCCGTGCGGTTGCCAAGGCGAAAAATATGCGTATCGACCGCCATGGTCGCCTCGCCGAACACTTCGTTCAGCACCACGTTCGCGGTTTTCCGCCCAACACCGGGCAGAGCTTCGAGGGCTGCCCGGTCGCTGGGGACCGCACCTTGATGACGTTCGATGAGCAGGGCGGATAAGGCGACCAGATTGCGCGCCTTGGCCTGCCAAAGCCCGATCGAGCGGATATGCCGGCCGACGCCCTCGGCACCGAGTTTCACCATCGAGGCCGGGTCGGGGGCCACGGCGAACAGGGTTTTGCCAACTTTATTGACCGCAACATCCGTGGTCTGCGCCGACATCACCACCGCGCACAGCAAGGTGAAGGGGGTTTCATAGTCAAGCTCGGTGCGCGGCGTTTCATTGCCAAGGCTGATTGCCTGCAGAAACGGAGCGATATCGGCCTTTTTCATTAATTTCGGCCGTTTTACGATCGGCAAAATAACCCCCTTGTCGCGGCGAAAAAATAGGCGATGTTAGGGACATGCAAGATAATGTGTCGAAAACTCTGTTCTAG
>NCAP01000110.1 GCA_002255495.1 Rhodospirillales bacterium 20-60-12
CCGGTGGCACGCAAATGCCGGTCGATAAAAATGAGCAATTCATGCTGTTTCGGCGTGAGCATCCGATCCTCCCGCGCTGGCGGTGCGCCAAATCGCACCGGGAACAAAGCGCTAACATTCCGATGTTCTAGAAATGTTTCACGCGTCGCGTCAAGCGAGCAAATACACCGCGAACAGATTATTCTCATCGACCCACACCCGTTCGGTCGACCAACCGGCTGCTGCGGCGAGCGAGATAAACTCGCTTTGAGTATATTTATGACTATTCTCTGTGTGGATGGTCTCCCCCGGGGCAAAACTCACCATTTCGCCCGAGATATACTCAATGTGAGTATAACGACTAACCAAATGCATCTCGATTCGGCTCTTTTCGCCATTCCAAATGGCGCGATGGCTGAAATTGTCCGGATTGAAGCGCGTGCCGATCTCTCGGTTCATGCGCACCAGCAGATTAAGGTTGAACGCGGCGGTGACGGCTTGGGCATCATCATAAGCCGGGATGAGGATATCTGGCGATTTCGCCAGATCGACACCGATCAGAAAGCGCCCATTCGTCCCCAGAGCCACCCGGGCGTCGGCGAGAAAATGCTGTGCAACCGGCCGATCGAGATTGCCGATGGTTGAACCTGGGAAAAATCCGAGAATCGGGGCGCGACGGGGGATGTCAACAGCTGAGAGAAAATCGCCCGGCCTGATCTGCACATCGAGCGCGGGATGGCTGGCGGCCAAGCGCGCCCGCAGCGCGCGCAGGGACGTCACCGCGACATCGATCGGGACATAGCGGGAAAATCGTCCTGAATTGAGCAAAAACAGAGCCTTGGCTTCGTCCGAGGCGCCATATTCCACCAGAACGGCGCCCTGGGGCATCAGGCTGGCGACTTCGGGGCCAATCTGCGCGAGCAGCTTCATTTCGGTGCGGGTTGGGTAATATTCGGGCAATTGGGTGATCAAGCCGAACAGCCGGCAGCCTTCTTCATCGTAGAAGAATTTTGGCGGCAGGGTTTTCGGGCACGCGGTCAGGCCATCCAGAGCGGCTTGTAGCAATTCGGGATTGGAGACGCGGCCAAGAACCGCATGGTCATCGGGCATGGAAAATCCTCCTCAGCCGCAATCGCGCGCGAGACGCAGGCCGGTGAATTGCCAACGTTTGTCGGGATGAAAGAAATTGCGATAGGTGGCGCGCGTATGGCCAGGCGGGGTCGCCATGGAGCCACCGCGCAGAACCATCTGATTGATCATGAATTTGCCATTATACTCACCGATCGCGCCGGCCTGCGTTTTGAAGCCCGGATAGGGTCCGTAGGCGCTGGATGTCCATTGCCAGACATGCGATGCCGCTTCCGCCAGAGCGGGGTACGCGGCGGCTTGCTCCCATTCCATCTCTGTAGGCAGGCGGGCACCGGCCCAACGGGCGAAGGCATCGGCCTCATACCAGCTGATATGGCGCACCGGTTCATCTTCATCGAGCGGCAGCAGACCGGCGGGGGTCATCTGCATCCAGCCATGCGCGTCGGGGCGCCAATGCAGCGGCGCGGTCCAACCCTGCGCCTGGCTGGCGGCATAGCCCTCGGTCATCCACAGCAGCGGGGTGCGATAGCCGCCAGCTTGCACGAACGCCAGATAATCGCCGTTGCGCACCAAATGGCTCGCGATCTGATAAGGGCGCAGGACATAAGAGTGCCGGGGCGTTTCATTATCAAACGCAAAGCCGCCCCCCTGATGGCCGATTTCGGTCAGACCACCCGGGCAATCGATCCAATGCGGCGCGGATTGATCGGCCGGGGGTGCTGACCATCGGGGGAGCATGGCAGGGGCTAGCGGGTTCTGGGCGAAGCCATGCAGCATGTCCGTCATCAGTAATTCCTGATGTTGCTGCTCATGCTGCAAACCCAGTTCGAGCAGATCGAGCAGATGGGTTGCCGGATTGACCTGGAGCTGAGCCATCGCCTGATCGACATGAGCGCGATAGGCATCAACCTGCTTCGCCCCGGGCCTCGTGATCATGCCGCGGTGAAATCGGGGATGCCGAGCCCCGACACTCTCGTAGTAAGAATTGAACAAATAGGAGAAGTCTGGATCGAAAGGCTGATAAGAAGGCGCATGAGGCAGAAGCAAGAATTGCTCGAAAAACCAGCTCGTATGAGCCCGGTGCCATTTCGCCGGGCTCGCATCCTCCATGGATTGAATGCATTGGTCTTCGGCCGAAAGACCAGCCGTCAAGGCATCTGTGTGAGTCCGCACCGCCTGATATCGGGCTTGCAGGGAAGAAGCACTCGCTTCGATATGGGCCAAATTGTCCGCCTGTGTGATGCTGCGCCTCGACAAATAGGCCCGAGGCCACGAATTTCAAACGAAAACCCGCTTGAGGGGCGAAACAAGCTCGCCAAGTGCTGAACAATTGGTCACAATCATGATCGAATGGGGCTCAAAAGGGACACAGAATGTCGAACCAGATATCAACTGCCGAAGCATTGAATGTCGAAGCCATCCATAAATCCTTCGGCAATATCGAAGTGCTCAAGGGCATCTCCCTGACCGCGCATGACCATGATGTCATTGCTATTCTGGGCAGTTCGGGGTCGGGCAAAAGTACGTTCCTGCGCTGTATCAATTTGCTCGAAACCCCCGATGACGGGCGGGTGACGGTGAAGGGCGAATTGATCGAAATGCGCATCAAGGGCCGGCAGCGTATTCCAGCGAGCCAAAAGCAGGTCGATCGGATCCGCGCGCGCCTGGCCATGGTGTTCCAGCAATTCAATCTCTGGGGTCACATGACGGTGCTGCAAAACGTCATCGAGGCGCCGATGCATGTAAAGAAAATGGACCGCAAATCGGCCACTGCCATCGGCATTGCCATGCTCGAAAAGGTCGGGCTGGGAGCCAAACACGATGCCTACCCGGTGCAGCTCTCCGGCGGACAGCAGCAGCGGGTGGCCATTGCCAGAGCGCTGGCGATGGAGCCTGATGTGATGCTGTTCGATGAGCCGACCTCGGCACTGGACCCGGAACTGGTGGGCGAAGTTCTTAAAGTCATGCGCGACCTCGCCGCCGAAGGGCGCACCATGCTGGTGGTGACGCACGAGATGGGCTTCGCGCGGGAAGTGGCAAGCAAGGTGATGTTTCTGCACAAAGGCATGACCGAGGAAGAAGGCCCGCCGGATGAGATTTTTACGCGCCCGAAATCCGAGCGCTTCGCGCAGTTTCTGGCGAGCACTTTGCGCCACTGAGACTCGCCCGGCCCGGGCCTGAACTCGACCCCAGATCAATATTGGTTTTGGTGGATCCGCTTGACTCCAGCTAAACCAATGAAATTGATCCGAAAAATATGGCTAGAGCGGGCGCGTGACAACGCCTCACGCTCTAGCCGATATCAAGCTCCCACCTTAAATGGGGTCTATGAGCCATATACCGCCTGAAGCCGTGAAAAAGCCCCGCCGCATCGAACAATTGGGACGCGTTCGGACCGATGATTATGCCTGGATGAAGGATGAGAATTGGCAGGCCGTGCTGCGCAACCCCAGCGCCCTGCAGGCGGATATCCGCGCGCATCTGCTGGCTGAGAACGCCTATACCGCTGGAGTTTTAGCGGACACGGCCTCATTGCAGGCACAATTATTCGATGAACTGAAAGGCCGGCTGAAGCAGGATGAATCGACCCTGCCGACCAAGGATGGCCCGTTTGCCTATTACCGCCGCTATCAGCACAGCGCCGAACACCCTCTTTATGTTCGCACACCAAGTGCGGGCGGTGCCGAGGAAATTCTGCTCGATGCCGACGAAGCCGGCCGTGCTTTTGCCTATCACAGCATAGCCGCGAGTGCTCATTCGCCCGACCATCGGCTATTTGCCTATGCCGAAGATGTGCAGGGTTCGGAAGTCTATCGGGTTCTGATCAAGGACATCGCGACCGGCGCAGTATTGCCGAACCCGATTGAGCCATGCACCGGTAATTTCTGTTTCTCGCCAGATTCGCGTTATATATTCTGGACGTTCCGGGACGATCATGGGCGGCCGACGCGGATGTACCGCCGCGCCGTCGGCTCGGCCGAAGATGTGCTGGTTTATGCCGAACCAGATGAGGGATTTTTCCTCAGCGTGCGCGCCGCACGCTCGGGAGGTTCGATTTTCATTGTCTGCGGCAATCAGGAAACCTCTGAAGTATGGCGTATTCCCGGTCACGATCCGACGGGAGCCCCGATCGTCATTGAGCCGCGATCGCCCGGCATTAAATACGCCGTTGAGGACCGGCTTGATCATCTGGTGCTTCGTACTAACGCTGATGGGGCGACCGATTTCAAAATCGTCCAGGCGCCGATTGCAACACCCGGCCGTGCGCATTGGCGGGATGTCGTGCCGCATCACGCTGGCCGCTATATTACGGGAATGGCCGCATTGGCACAGCATATCATCCATGGTGAGCGCGTCAGTGCCAATGATCGGATCGTCATCACCAGGCGCGACGGATCTTGCTTTACGATCGAGGTGGACGAACCAGCCTACATGCTGCGGCTTGAGGCGGGTTATGAATATGACACTGCGCGTATCCGCTATGTCTATTCATCGCCGACCACGCCGAGCCAATGGTTCGATTATAATCTGACGACCCAGCAAAAAACCTTGCTGAAAAGCCAGGAAATCCCGACCGGGCATGACCCGGATGCCTATGTCACCAAGCGGCTGATGGCGAGGGCTACCGATGGGGTGCTGATCCCGATCACGTTGCTGATGCGCCGCGAGACGAAATGCGATGGATCGGCGCCGGTGCATTTATATGGTTACGGCTCCTACGGCATTTCCATGATGCCTGCCTTCTCGCCGCATATTCTCTCACTGGTTGATCGTGGCTGGATCCATGCGATTGCGCATATACGCGGCGGCACAGAGAAAGGCTGGGATTGGTTTCTGCAAGGGCGCGGGGCTAAAAAGACCAATAGTTTTACCGATTTCATCGCCGTGGCCGAGCATTTGATCGCAACGGATTATGCGCGGGCGCAAAATATCGTCGCCCATGGCGGATCGGCGGGCGGACTTCTGATGGGTGCGGTGATGAATATGCGCCCGGATTTGTGGGGCGGCATTATTGCCGCGGTTCCGTTTGTTGATGTGCTGAACACGATGTCCGACATATCGCTGCCGCTCACGCCGCCCGAATGGCCTGAATGGGGCAATCCGCTGACCGACGCACAGGCATATGACGTCATCGCCTCTTACTCGCCTTACGATAATATCGCAGCTCAATCTTATCCGCCGATCCTGGCCACCGGCGGCTTATCAGACCCACGCGTGACCTATTGGGAACCGGCGAAATTCATCGCCAAATTGCGTGCCCTTGGCACCGGATCAAAACCGGCTTTGTTGAAAATCAACATGGATGCCGGCCATGGGGGTGCTGCCGGGCGGTTTGATATTTTGAAGGAAATTGCGCTGAATTACGCCTTCGCGATCTGGGCGCTTGACGCTGGTTTCGCGACAGGCCTTGATTGAAATCATCAAGGCCGCAGAAAGGCCAGATAATGCCGCTCAGCGCGTCGAAAAATACCGATCAGGACAAACGAGATGATCAAATACAGCAAAGCCGCCAGGCCGAACGCATCGAAACTATCATAGGTCGCCGAATTGGCATCGCGCGCGACTTTGAGAATATCCGGCACGGTGGCGGTAAACGCCAGAGTGGTGGCGTGCAGCATGAGAATCACTTCGTTGCTGTAGGTCGGCAAGGCACGGCGGAGGGCGCTGGGCAGAATGATCCGCCGGTAAAGTGTCACGCGTGACATGCCCAGGGCGCGGGCCGCCTCGATCTCCCCGAAAGGTGTGGATTTGATGGCACCCGCGAAAATTTCCGTGGTGTAGGCTGCGGTATTCAGTGCAAAGGCGAGAATGGTGCAGTTGAACCCTTGGCGGAAAAATGCGTTCAATGCCGGCGTGTGCTGTATGGCATCAAGGCTGTAAATACCCGTGTAAATGATCAATAACTGAACATAGAGCGGCGTTCCGCGGAACAGAAAAGTATAGATCCACACCGGAATATTGATGAACGGACTGCGCGCGTTGCGAGCAATGGCCAGCGGGATGGCAAGACAAAAGCCGATGGCTACCGAGAGCAACAATAACCATAGCGTCATTGCCACACCGGTCATCTGGTAGCCATCCGAATATAGATAGGCCTGGCCGAATTGCTGAATGATGCTGATCATATCGTCATCTTTCGTACACCGACGGCGTAGCGTCGCTCCAGAAGCTTGATGACGCCGTTGGAAAGCACGGTCAGGACCAGATAAATCAAGGCGGCTAGTACACTGAAGAAAAACATCCGGAACGTGCTGCGGCCGGCATCCTGGGTGGCCTTGATGACATCAGAAAGCCCGATGATGGAGACCAAGGCAGTGGCCTTGAGAATGACCTGCCAATTATTGGCAAGGCCAGGCAGGGCAAAGCGCATCATTTGCGGAAACAGGATCCGCCGGAAAACCAGATTTTTGTTCATCCCCAATGACAGAGCTGCTTCGCCCTGCCCTTTCGGCACCGCCATGAAGGCGCCGCGAAATGTCTCGGTGAAGTAGGCGCCGTAGATAAAGCCAAGCGTGATGATGCCGGCGGTAAAGGGGTCCAGATTAATCTGGTCCCAGCCGAGATAATCGGTCAGTTCATTCAGCCAGATTTGCAGACTGAAAAATAGCAGCAGCATGAGCACCAGATCGGGGATGCCGCGAATGATGGTGGTGTAGATTGTCGCCAGCATCTGTGCGATCGGCTGTTTGGACAATTTGCCGGCGGCACCGAGCAACCCCAACGCGAAAGAAAGCGCGAGCGAGCCCAATGATAATTCGATAGTGGTTAAAGTGCCGTCCCAGATTTGCGGACCGTAGCCTTGAAGCGACAGCATGGGGCGCACCTTGATCGTTCGGGTTGCCGGAAAGACCGTGCCGTGCGGCCGCACGGCACCCTCGTCGTCATAAGCGTCCCACAACTCAAATCAGCAACTGGGCCGGGATGAAACAACCCGGTCCAGAGGTGAAATGACCTACGAGCCGTAGACGTTGAAGTTGAAATATTTCGACTCGATTTTTTTGTAGGTGCCGTTCTTGATAATCGCGGCGATCGAGGCATCGATCTGCTTTTTCAAATCCGGCTCATCCTTGCGAATGCCGATGGCGATGTATGAGCCAAGCACATCTTTCGGGTCAGAGGTGATGTTGCCGGCCAAGCTGTAGTCGGCACCTTTGGGCGTGCGCAGAAAGCCGTAATCGGCTTCCACTGAATCCTGCAGCGACGCATCGAGACGGCCGGAGAGAAGGTCGGCATAGACCTGATCCTGGCCCTGATAGGAAACCACTTTGATGCCTTCAGGCTGCCAATAGGTTTTCGCATAGGTTTCCTGGATTGTGCCGGCTTCGACACCGACGGTTTTGCCTTTCAGGCTGGCCACGGTCGGCTTCAGGCCCGAGCCTTTTTTGGCGATCAGGCTGGTCGGTTCGTCATACATTTTCGCCGAGAAATCGATCTGCTTTTCGCGGTCCGGGGTTTTTGTCATGGACGAGAGAATCGCATCGAACTTGCGGGCCTTGAGAGCGGGAATGATGCCATCGAAGCCCTGGCTCACAAACACGCATTTAGCATGCATATGGGCGCAAATGGCTTTGCCGAGATCGATGTCAAAGCCGACGAAGGAGCCATCGGGCGCCTTGCTTTCGAAAGGCGGGTAAGTTGCATCGACGCCGAAGGTTACTTCTTTATAGGTTTTGGCGTGAGCAGGGGCCGCAAATGAAGCGGCGGAAAATGCCAGCGCGGCAATGCCGGCAAGCGCAAAATATGATTTCATGTGGTTTCCTTCAGATGGCATGGCTAGAATGGATTACGGCGGAAATGCCCGCGCGCCCTCACTCACAAGTGTGACACTAGCGTAATACATTGGCCGTGCAAGATGGGACACCCATGGTTTTTGCCTCATTGAGGCCTCGATTGCCATCAATTTGGGCAGAAGAGGTGCCCAATGAGGCAGAATCAGGCAGCGCCTAACTTTGTTGCGGTTTCACGTCGAGAAACCGCTTGAGAAGCAATTCACCGTCGATTTTTTCCTCAGTCAGCGCCATCGCCAACACTTCGCCGCCGAACACCGAAGGGGCCAATATCATATCCGGTTGCACCCGCCGCACCCGCTCAAGATTTTTACGCGAACTGACGGCAGCGACTGTTTTGGCTTCGGTGTTAAGTTCACGCAGCGCGAGGATGACGAAGGCATTTTCCGCATCATCGTCCGACAAAGCCAAAATCGCCTGGGCCGTTTCGGCGCCGGCCTTGCGCAATATATCCAGATCGGTCGGGTCACCGAGGACAATTTCGGCGTCACCGAAACTATCATCCGGCTCATCGGCAATCACGATCACGGCTTCGTCGCGTGAGCGCAATTCGCGGGCGGTATTGTGCGCGAGGCTGCCAACGCCGGTGATGATATAGTGATTGACCCGTTTCATACGATGCTTCCTCGGACCGATGGATTTGACAATGCGATTCTGGATCACCGGCCCGATGACGGCGGTAATGGCGGTGGCAAAAACCGTCAGGCCCAGTATGATCAGCGAGACAACAAATAAGCGTGCCTCATCGCTTTTTGGCAGAATATCGCCATAGCCGACGGTGGACATGGTGACGACGGAAAAATACAACGCCTGTTGGATTGTCACGATCGGCGGCGAAAATCCGGTGCCGAGCAGAAACGAGCCCAGCACGCCATAGATCATCAAAAGCAGGATGCTGGCGACAGCGAACAACGTGCCGGCAGCCAGCGAGGACCGGCTGAAACTGCCCCTTGCAGCAGCCAGGGCAGCGAGAAGAGTGATGAGATAAATCAGCGACTGAGTGAAATAATAGCCATGCCGGTCATGAGTGATCAGAATAATCTGCGCCAGCGTGATGACCAGCGCCGACAGCCATGAGAGGCGTGAGCGAACCAAAAGGCCGAGCGCAATCATGATTTGCAGTGCACCGACAATGGTGCTCGGCACGCCTCGCAAGATCAATTGCGGCACCTGCCCCGAAATAGGATGCAAGGCATCGAAAAGGCCGGCCAGTTTCAGATGGAAATATTCGTCCGCATAGCGCCGGATCGCAGGGAGGAGCGAGAATGCTCCCGCCGCTCCGACAGCGATGGCGAGAGGCAATTGGGGGAACCATAAATCAAGGCGCGCACGACGATAAAGCCGCCGATAAATCAGGAGCCATTTCTGAGCAGCAGCGATCAGGTCGGATCTAACAGTCAAAATCC
>NCAP01000111.1 GCA_002255495.1 Rhodospirillales bacterium 20-60-12
CGGAAGTTTATTTGATCAAGGCTGTTATTTGTGTTGAGCGTTGAAAGTGCAGAAGCGTTCGATGCTGGCGAGGATGTCGCTGGCGGACTTTGTCCATCTGAATGGCTTTGGTTCAGCGTTATGCTGCTGGATGAATGAGTTGATGACATTTTGAAGTCCGCCAGCGCTGCGGTGAACGCCCCGCCTGATCTGCTTGTCCGTCAGCATCGCACGGAACTCGGTGGCGCGATGACGTGGATAACATTTCCCGATGACCCGGCCTGTGGCGACATCGAGAGCGGCGAACAAAGACGTTGTGCCATGCCGCTTATAGTCATGCGTGCGGCGCGCGGCCTGAACCAGGCCGCATGGGCAGCATCGGCTGGCTGCGGTCGAGTGCCTGGATTTGCGATTTCTCGTCCACGCACGGCACGATCGCCCGGTCGGGCGGGCTCATATAGAGCCCGACCACATCACGGACCTTGGCAACAAAATCAGGATCGGTGGAAAGTTTGAAGGTTTCCAGCCGGTGCGGCTGCAGGCCAAAGGCTCGCCAGATACGCTGCACGCTGGAAACCGAAAGCCCGCTCGCCCGCGACATGTCACGCGAGCTCCAATGCGTGGCATTTGCCGGCAGGCTTTCCAGCGTTTTGACGATAACGGCTTCGATACGTGCGTCATCAATGCTGCGCGGCGCGCCCGACCGTGGCTCATCGCTCAGCCCGTCCAGACGCTCCGTGATAAACCGGCGGCGCCACTTGCCGACGGTGTCCGCACAGATCCCAAGCCGCGCCGCAACATCCTTGTTCTGCGCACCCTGTGCGCAAGCAAGTACAATCCGAGCCCGCAGTGCCAGCGCTTGCGCCGTGTTCCGCCGGGCAGACAAAGACGCCAATTCAGCGCGTTCAGCATCACTCAGAACCAGCTTGCCGCGAACAACACCCATCTTCCACATCCCAAACAGAATGCGGAAAACCTAGCAAATCGCGTAAGCGGGGTTGCATATGCCCCCTGCCGCGCGGGATAAGGGATCAACGCAAGAGGGAGCGATCGATATGGCACAATTAAGCAATCGGCAATTTCGTTTGGCTGCTCGGCCTGTCGGGTTGCCCAAACCGACTGACTGGGAATTCACAATCGAACCTGCGCGGGCGCCGCAAGATGGGGAATTATTGATCAAGACCGCCTATTTATCCCTCGATCCGGCGATGCGCGGCTGGATGAATGAAGGCAAATCCTACATTCCGCCTGTGAAAATCGGGGCTGTGATGCGGGCTTTAGGGGTGGGCCAGGTGGTTGAGAGCCGGGATTCTGCTTTTGCTGTCGGGGATTATGTCAGTTCTGGCTTGAATATCCAGGATTATGCGACCTTGCCGGCCAAGGATTGCACGAAAATCGATCCGACATTGGCACCGCTCACGACCTATTTGAATGTTCTGGGTATGACCGGGATGACCGCCTATTTCGGGCTGCTCGACGTGGGTGAGCCAAAGCCTGGCGAAACCGTTGTGGTGTCGGGTGCGGCCGGTGCGGTGGGTGCGACGGTTGGGCAGATCGCCAAGATCAAAGGTTGCCGGGTTGTTGGCATCGCCGGCGGGGCCGAGAAATGTGCGTTCCTGATCAATGAACTCGGGTTCGATGCCGCCATCGATTATAAAGCAGGGGACATCCGTAAATCTCTGAAAGAGGCATGCCCGAGCGGCATCGATGTTTATTTCGACAATGTCGGCGGGGAGATTTTGGATATTTGTCTGGGTCTGATCAATCTGCGGGCACGAATCGTGATTTGCGGTGCCATTTCACAATATAACAACACGACGGCGATCAAGGGCCCGGCCAATTATCTGTCGCTGCTGGTCAACCGGGCGCGGATGCAAGGCATGGTGGTGTTCGATTATGCCGACCGTTACCATCTGGCCGCGCAAGAGATGGCGACCTGGATGCATCAGGGCAAACTGAAAAGCCGCGAGGATATCGTCCATGGGCTGGAGACATTTCCCCAAGCCCTGCTGAAGCTGTTTTCCGGCGAGAATTTCGGCAAGCTCGTGTTGGAGCCGTGATTGGTTGTGATTGACAGAAGCGGGCTTATGGCAAAACCATAAGCCCGTGTGTCAGGCGGCGCGGCGCGGGGCGAGTGCCGCCGGGATACCGGCAATGGCCTTATTGGTCAGAGCAATGTCCTGATCGGCGGTGAGGTTGTCACGCAAATAGGATTCTACCGCACGAGCAGCGAGGTCTGCTGCGGCGAAACGAACCTCATCGACCGCGTTCTTCTCGGCTGTTTCGATGCGCAACATCGCAAGCGCTTCCCGGCGCTTTGCCGTGGCATGCGCTTCGGCTGTGAGATCGGCACTGATACGTTTAGCTTCGGCCTGGGCTTCCGCCAACAATTCCTTGGCCTGCTCGCTGGCCTTGGCTGATTTTGCCTGTGCATCGCGTAGCATCGCCTCGGCTTCGGCCTTCAGGCGCGCCGCCTCCGCCAGGGCAGCGCTGATTTCCGCCGAGCGCGAGTCTAGCATGGCTGTTACCGCACCGAGAATTTTCCGGCCGAACAACACGATGAACAGCAGGATCGCTACGGTGACCCAGAATTTACCGGTCTGCCAGGGTAGTGCGGAGAAAATGTCCGATTGCATGGCTATTCGCCCCTTCAGATCGCTGGTTGCGCCGCGCGGGCAGCCAGCAAGCGAGCGGTGCTGGCGGCCATTGCCGCGGGATCAGCATCGATCCCGGTCAGTCGCCGCAGGATCACGCCAGCGGTTTGTGCGGCCAGGGGCTCGATCGCGGCGAGCGATGCTTGCCGCGCCTGTTGAATGTGCGCTTCGGCTGCCTGCAACTGCTGTTCCAGCCTGGCATTCAGCTCGGCCCGTTCCTGACCCGCTGCGTGTTTTGCAGCATCGATCGCCTGGGCGATTTCGGCCTGTGCCTGATCGCGGGCAGCTTTCACCGAACGGGTCAGTTCGGCGATTGCGGCATCGGCTGCCGCTTTTGCCGCGTGAGCAGCATCAAGATCGGCCGCGATGCGTGCGGCGCGCGTTTGTAGAATCTGACCGAGTTGCGGCAATGCCCAAACCGATAGCAGCGCGTAAAGCAGGATGAGAATAACCGCCATCCAGGCCACCTGAGAGATGGTCAGGATATTGCTGAAATCCATTTGCGGCATCGACGTACCGGCCAGAGCAGCACCTGGCGCGAGGGCGATCAGCAATCCGGGAAAAACGCGCTTCATCGGGTCGTGGATCAGCCGAACAGGATCAAGAACGCGATGACCAGGGCGTAGAGCGCCACAGCTTCGGTCAATGCGAAGCCGAGAAGGACGTCGCGGAACATTTTGTCGCGCGCGGCGGGATTGCGGCCGACGGCTGAGACGAATGAGCCGAACAGATTACCAATGCCCACGCCCGCGCCGGCGACGCCGATGGTAGCGAGACCCGCGCCGATATCTTTCGCGAGGAGAGCAGTATCAATGGCCATAATCAGTTTCCTTTCTAAGTCGGTCTAATGCAGATGCACGGCATCGTGCAGGTAAAGGCAAGTCAACACCGCAAACACATAGGCTTGCAGGAAGGCGACAAGGAATTCGAGACCGGTCAGTGCGACATTCAAACCGAGCGGGATGATGGCGGCGAGAATGCCGACAGTGCCGAGGCTGGCGCTGAGCAACAGCATGAACCCGGCAAAGACTTCCCACATCACGTGTCCCGCTGTCATATTGGCGAATAGACGAACCGACAATGAAATCGGCCGCGACAGATATGAGATGATCTCGATCGGGATCAGCAGAGGCAACAGCCACACGGGCACGCCGGCGGGGGCAAAAAGTTTCAGGAATTTGAAACCATGCAAATAAATGCCGACTAAGGTGGAGAGCAGGAAGACAAACACCGCCAGCGCTGCCGTGACGGCGATATGGCTGGTAAAGGCAAAGAAATATGGAAACAAGCCGAGCAAATTGCCGAGCAGGATAAAGCTGAACAGCGTGAAGATCAGGGGGAAGAATTTTGCGCCCTCAGGTCCGATCGTCTCGATGCACATGGTATGGACGAATTCATAGGAGAGCTCAGCGATCCCTTGCAGCCGGCCCGGCACGACGGCGCGGCGTTGCAGGGCAACCACGAATAAGGCCAGCACTAAAAGTGCCGAGGCGAGCATCATGACGTTTGAATTGGTGAAATCAACAGCTGCACCGAACGGGCCGAAGCCTGTGGTCAGCCGGAATTGGCCAAGTGCGTCAATGGATGGTCCTGCAGCCACTATTTCGTTCCCTCGTCAGCATCAAAATCGTTCGTCGTCCAGGCACGTCACTTCGATCCAGGTCCCATTGCGCGGATCAGATTGCGCAGACCTGCCGCCAAACCAATCGGCATGAAGGCTATCATCAGCCAGGGCTTGGTATGGAAAACCCGATCGAGCCCATACCCGATGGCAACGGCAATCGCCAGTGCCGCCACCAATTCAACCCCCATACGCATGGCCAGACCATAAGCATTCTGATCCGACCTCGTATCAGCATCCGCCTCGGTTTCGGCCGATCGATCCAAGCCGGCCCGCTCCCGAGCGGATTGCAACCGTTTATTGAATGAATCTTGCGGATCGACTACCATAACCACTCCCAAGGTTTCGCAACCCCGGTCGCGGCCGTTTGCTACCGGGCTCAGTATATAGTGTCAATAATCCTGCCGTCGGAATCGCAGCCTCACACGGCTCCGCCCAGGGCATGCGACAGATAAATCACCAGAGCGATGCCAAGTATGACAAGCATGCTGGCCAAAGCCATATCGAATCGGGCGCCCGGTGCTTTGTGAATATTGGGGCTATCGATCTCGCGCGAGGTACGGACGAAGCGATAGGCCGAACCGCCGATCATGATCATCCCTGCGACGATCAATATCAGGCCTGACAGACTGCCGAATGTGAAGCCGGACGCGGGTGGCGCGGCACTGCCGAGGGTTCTGGCTGCGATTTTGAGAAACAAGCCAAATCGCTCGACCAGAAACCCGAACGCCATGATCGCGATGGACGTGCGTACCCAAGCCAGAAAGGTTCGCTCGTTCGCGGCATGGTCAGTGAAATGCTCGATCATGCCCCAACCTTACGGCAAGGATCATCAGGCCGCACGGCGGGCAACCTCCTCGGGGCTCATGCGCACCAAGGCTTCATAATCACCGAGCAAGGTGGCGGTCATTTGACCGGGGGCATAAACCTGCTCGCCGATCGCGCGCACGGGCGTGACTTCGGCGGCGGTGCCGGCCAGGAAAACCTCGTCCGCGGCGGCAAGTTCCTCGGGCATGATCACGCGCTCGACCACTTCGATCTGCCGGGCACGCGCAAGGGCCATGACCGTGCGGCGGGTGATTCCATCGAGGAAGCAATCGGGCACGGGGGTGTGTAATTTGCCATCGAACGCAAAGAATATATTGGCGCCGGTCGCTTCAGTAACCCGCCCGTCCCAGCTGAGCATCAGCGCATCGTTGAAGCCCTGGGCTTCAGCGTCATGTTTAGATAGCGTGCCGATCATATATAAACCGGCGGCTTTCGAAGCGGTGGGCGCGGTTTGCGGGTGCGGCCGGCGCCAGGTGGCGTGGCCCAAGCGCACGCCGGCCATCCGGTCGGCGCCGAATAAATTCGGCCATGGCCAGGTTGCAATGGCAAGATGGATCTTGGTCTGCTGGGCGGAGACGGCCAGTTGCTCGGTGCCGCGCCAGGCAATGGGGCGGACATAGGCATCGGTCAGATTATTCGCGATCAGAACCTGCTTGCAGGCATCGTCGATTTGCTCGGCGGTCCAGGGAATGTCGAATCCCAAAATTTTGCCCGAGCGGATCAGCCGGTCGGTATGGGCGCGCAATTTGAAGATATGACCATCATAAGCCCGTTCACCCTCGAACACGGCGGAGGCGTAGTGGAGGCCGTGGGTCAAGACGTGCAGCTTGGCATCGCGCCATGGCACACATTTGCCGTCCCACCAGATCACGCCGTCCCGATCATCAAAAGGAATCAAAGCCATGGACTTCTCTCCGCATCAAAAATATCGTAAAAAGATGTATTCCGACAATTCTATGACATAAATCGCTTGCATATAAGTCAATAATCCTGTCTTATAACATGGTCATTTAGGGAATACGCGGGACGCAGCCATGCAAGACAAATCGTTACAACCAACGGCGGGTGCCGCTCTATTATTTTTACGCGAAGATGAATTGCGCGCCGCCCAGGATATTTTATTTTTCGCCTATCGCGATCTGACGGCCTCGGCGGATGAATTGCTTGCGGAACTCGGTTTCGGCCGGGCGCACCACCGCACCCTGCATTTCATCGGCCGCAACGCCGGATTGCCGGTCGGCGAGTTGCTGTTCATTCTCGGTATCACCAAGCAAAGCTTGGCACGCGTGCTTGGCCCTTTGATCCGCCAGGGTTATGTGAGCCAGACCCAAGGCCGCACCGACCGCAGGCAGAGATTGCTCACCCTGACGGCACAGGGTGCCGCTCTGGAGCGCAAATTATTCGAACGCCAGCGCGACCGGTTGATCCCGGCGTTTCGCGAGGCCGGCGGCCCGGCCGTTGAAGGTTTCCGTAAAGTCTTGCGGCTTATGATGAAAGATGAAGCGCGGGTTTATATGGATCGGGCCGAGATGACCCGCAATGCGAAGCCCGTCCGCGCGCCGGGCTAGGCGATCATGAGTCAGGACCAGGCTCATATATTATTGGTTGACGATGATGAACGTATTCGCACGCTACTGCATCGCTATCTGAGCGAAAACGGGTTTCGGGTGACGATTGCGGCTGATGCCGCCGACGCCCGTGACAAATTGCGCTTTATGGAACCGGACCTAATGGTGCTGGATGTCATGATGCCCGATGAGTCGGGGCTGGCCTTCACCGAATCCCTGCGTGCCGACCGGGCACCGACCTTGCCGATTTTGCTCTTGACCGCGCGCGGCGCGCCGGAGGACCAAATTGCCGGGTTCGAGGCGGGTGCTGATGATTATCTCGGCAAACCGTTTGACCCGCGCGTTTTGCTGCTGCGCATCCGCGCCATGCTGCGCCGAACCACCCAGCCTACCCAGGCCAGCGGCCCGATCCAGCTTGGCAGTGCCAGTTTCGACCCGGAACGCAACGAGCTCACCACACCACGCGGCCTGGTGCGGCTGACCGGCGCGGAACTGGCGCTGCTGGCCGCCCTCGCTGCGAAACCCAATGAAATCCTCTCACGCGAAAGCCTCGCTTTGGCCCTTGATATGGACGAAAGCTCTGAGCGCGCGATCGATGTGCAGGTGACACGCCTGCGCCGCAAACTCGAACCGGACCCGCGCGAACCGCGCTATCTGCATACTGTTCGCGGCCGGGGTTATGTGCTGAAGCCAGGCACATGATGATGGGGCTGCACGGTGCTGCCGGATCATGAAGCTTGGTCCGAGCCTGGGCCTGGACCGGGCGTTGCGACGGGTTTTGCCGCGGAGTTTACTGGGGCGGAGTTTGTTGATTGTCCTGGTGCCGCTATTGCTGGTCGAAGCGGTGGCACTGCAGATATTCTATGGATCGCATCTGGATGTGCTGTCGCGCCGGCTGGCGGGTGGCGTATCGGGTGAAGTGTCGTTCATGCTCGATCAGATTGACCGGCATCCGGCGGAGCGGCGCGAAGTGTTGGGTGAAGCCTGGCAGCGATTTGAATTTCGCACCCGCATCATCCCCGGCGCGAAAGTGCCGGCGCTGACGAAACCGATGGCGCTGGGGCCAGTGGATCAGGATTTGGAGCATTCGCTGGCGGCTCATTTGCGCCATCCGTTCGCGATCAATTGGTTTGCGTCGCTGAATTATATCAGTATCGACATTGCCCAGGATGATGGTGTTTTGCAGATCGATGTGCCGCGCAAGCGACTTTATGTCGGCCAGCTTTACATATTTTTTGCCTGGCTGGGCGGCTCGTCGTTGGTCTTGTTTGGCATCGCGGCTTTGTTTTTGCGCAATCAGGTGCGTGGCATCAGGCGGCTGGCGGCAGCGGCCGAGGATTTCGGGATGGGCCGGGAGAGCGGTTTGATCAAGCCCGAAGGTGCCGTGGAAGTGAGGCGCGCGGCGGCGGCGTTTAACCGGATGCAGGACCGGATTGGTCGATTCCTAACCCAGCGAACGGCGATGCTGGCGGGCGTGTCTCATGATTTGCGCACACCTTTGACGCGGCTGCGGCTGGCCCTCGCGATGCTGCCCGAAGATGCCGCGGCCGATGTGGCGGGCATGACCGGCGATATCGAGGAGATGGAGAAGCTGGTTGATTTATATCTGGCCTTTGCGCGGGGCGAGGGTACCGAGCAACCGCAATTGGCCGATCTGTCGGCGCTGTTGGGGGAACTCACGGCCAAGGCCCGCCATGGCGATGTGGATATCGAATGCCATGCGCCGGAGGCATTGAGTTTGTCGTTGAGACCTGACGCAATGCGGCGGGCGATTCGTAACTTGATCGACAATGCGTGCCGGTTCGCGACCATTATTCGTCTGACAGCCGGCATGGATGGCGAGCGCAGCGTGCGGATCACGATCGATGATAATGGGCCGGGCATTCCGGCCAATCGGCGCGAGGCGGTGTTTCGGCCGTTCGAGACCGGAACCAAAGGCGGTACGGGTCTGGGCCTTGCGATCACGCGGGATATTATTTCGGCTCATGGCGGCGATATCTATCTCGCCGACAGCCCGCTGGGCGGGTTGCGCGTGTCGATTATTTTGCCGGCCTGATCATTGTGTTGCCCACATGACCCGATGGATCCAGGCAATTTGCGGCAGCAGAAAACTCAAATCGGGATAGGCCGGGTTGAGGCTGGTCAGTTCAATGCGCTTGGCGGTTTTACGGGTCAGCAGTTTGGCCATCACCTCGCCCTTGACGGTGCGCACGACCACGCGGTCGCCGGCGCGAACCGGGGCGCCGGGCGAGACGATGATGATGTCGCCCGCACGATAGACCGGTTGCATCGAGTCACCGCTGATTGCCAACGCATAAGCGTGCGGGTCTGTCGATTGCGGCAAATCAACCTCGTCCCAGCCCGCGCCGGCGGGATAGCCGCCATCGCCAAAGAATCCTGACTGGCCGGCTTCGGCAAAGCCGATGAGCGGAATACGGGGGCTGGCGCGATGGCGCGGGTCCGCCAGCGCCCGGCCGCCGGCGATCAGGGCGGTGAGCGATTCGAGGCTGGCGCCGGTTGCGGCGAGAATCTTGGCGATACTTTCGGTCGATGGCCAGCGCGCCCGCCCATCGGCCGTACGGCGCTTGGAGAGATTAAAGCTCGTCGCGTCCAGACCAGCGCGGCGGGCGAGCCCTGAGACCGAGAGTCCCCGTTCAGCGGCCAATGTATCGATGGCACGCCAGACATCTTCATGACGCATCGTAACGAATCCAAGAGGTTACACGCCATTATGCATAAATCCGGCGCTAGAGGAAGATATTTTAGGAAAATGTTCCGTATTTCGCTTGCCAAGTCTGCAACCTGTAGTTATTTTGTTCTTGTTATGTTCTTTTCGGTAAGGAAACTGCAATGACATTGAGCGCCCGGCGACCATGTCCCGAAATCATTTTTTCGGCGGCCGACAAAGCCTGGCTTTGGGTTGCCGCCCGGCCTCAGGCGCTGGATGTGCGAACCGCCCCTGGTGATCTGACCCTGCCCAATCGGCGCGCGGCGATTCTGAAATGCCTCGATCAATTATATCGGGCAGGCGATATCGACCTTGTGCATGGCCAGGTTCTGCGGCGCTGGGGCGAGATCGGCCATGAGCCGCCGTACGATGCAGCAAGCCGGAGTGATTATCACATTTGGCGGGACGCGATGAGCAAGCTCGAACCGCACTTGCGGGCGCTGAATATTGTGACGGGCTGGGGTGTGGTGGCGTGTGAGCAGGCAGAGCAACGCAAACGCCTTTTTTTCGCGGCCGATAGGAATTTGTTCTTGACCAAAATCACAACTTCAGGTAGCAAGATGGCAGCGATTGCTTACCCCGCGTCTGCAATCGCCCGATCGATCCGCCATGGTTCCGTACGGAGCCCGGCCGACATGATGATCAATGTCTGTCAATCTACCCAGGGGCCCGTCTTTTTCTCTGACCGCTTCACCGAGCGCCCACGGGTTGGCTGGTTAAAAGCAGGATTTTAGTTCCCCCCTCATCATCGTTGAAAGGACCAACATCATGTCATTCACTCTGCGCAACCTCTCCGTTCTGGCTTATGCGAACGGGTTCACTTTGTGGCATTATCGTTCCGGCACCGACAAACTTCGTGACATTGATAGCCAAGGCTATTTCGCCGATGCCGCCGACCTGCTGGCGGCGGGCGATATTGTCATGCTCTCCAGCACAGATGGGGCACGGATTGCGGCGATTGCCAATACGGTCCCGACCATTGATCTTGCGCCGTTATGTTGACGATGAGCGTAGCCGATCGATCCCGCGGCGGGTGAATGATAGTCCACCGCGGGAGGTTTATTCAGCAGGCATTTTATCATCGCGCCAGGTAGCTTGGCGCCGCGCATGCAGGATCAAGGGGATGGCGCAGAAAACAACGGTGCCCGCGATCACGAGACCGATATATAAGCCAGGCGAGCCGACCGGGAGTTGGTCGGGCGGAAAGAATGCCACCAGGAAACTGAACAACACGCCGACGAAGCCAATGCCACCGACGACCCACATGCCGGCATGCCCGCCTGGGATTTTGAACGGCCGCGGCAAAGCGGGATCGCTGTAGCGCAACCGGATTCCGGCTGCATACATGAGCATATAGGCGATCAGGTACAGCGCGATAGTCATGGCGGAGACGAGGAAAAACACCACTGAGACGTTGTGAATAAAGAAATACAGGCTGGACATGATTGTGACGATCACGCCCTGGACGAGCAGAATATTGGTCGGCATGGCATGGCGATTCACCTTGTGCAGGATTGGCGGTAATTCACCATCACGGCCGGTGGCGAGAAGCCCGCGGCTGGGACTGCCGAGCCAGGCGAAAACGCCGCTGATGGCGCCAATCCCCACCAGGAACGCCAAGAGAGATGTCAGCCAGGGCATATGCCACAGCGTTGTGATGATGGCGGCGAAACTATCGAATACACCAGCTTGGACGGTAATTTTGTCGTAAGGCAGAATACCCGCCACAGGAACCGCGCCGAGGGCGAAAATCAACAGGGAAATGATCGCGCCAAGTCCGATAGCTGCCGGATATTGCCGACTTGGATTTTTCATGTCGGTGACAAAGACGGCCTGGGCTTCAACACCGGCAAATAAAAGCACTATTCCTGCCAGGAAAGCGATGGTGCCGAGACCTTTGATTGTCGGCCAGAACAGCGCGTGGCCGTTTTGTGAGAGAGAGGCATTGGTCAGATGTTGCCAGCCGAGCTTGTGGCCGGTTTGGACCCACCACGCGAACAGCAGCAGCAGCACGATACCTGGTAGAATTGTGCCGATCATGAAAGTCCAATTGGCCACTTTGGCGAATATATCGACGCCTTGGAGAACCACGGCGGTCGCAAGCCAATAGACGATGATGCAGAACAGGCCGACATAGGCGCCATTATTCGCAAGCGTCGGCCGGCCGATCGTGTAGGCCAGCGCTGCAGCGCCGAATGTCAGGGCGACCGGATACCAGACGACATTTTGAATCCATTGGAGCCAGATGGCGACAAAGCCCCATTTCGTGCCAAAGGTGGCACTGACCCACGCGTAGATCCCACCTTTCTGGGAGGCGAACGCACCACCCAATTCGGCCGATACCAGGGAGGCCGGGATGAGAAAGAAAATCACCGTGAATGCCAGATAGGCAAACATAGTCATTTCCTCTTTCGCCAAGAGCGGTAAACCGCGCAGGCTGGTGACGACGGCTGCGGCGGTCATCAATCCGATGGATGTGACGCCGAGGGTCTTTTTGGGTGGGAGTGCGCCGCTCATGAACGAGCGACCTTTGCCGCAGGCGTTAATTTTTCCAGCGGCAGCGCGCTATGTGTGAAGCTGGTCGCTTCTGCGGCGGTCAGTGGTGCGGCTGGCTTATGGGATTGCAGATGAGTGATGGCGCGCTTGAAATCTTCTAGTAATAGATCGGCCATATCCCGGCTGAAGCCATGGCGGATGAGTAGACGCATGACCACGATATGGGTGATATTCGGCAACATTGTGTAAGCGGCGGCTTGCCAGCCGCGGGTGCGCAGGCGATCGGAGAGGTCGAACAATGAATATCCGGGATTGGCACCTGCTGTGATCATCCAGGAGATGGCGGGAATGCCCTTTTTACTGTCACCATCGAACGAGAGTGAAAAAGGGCCGAGCTTTTGAATCTCATGGCCGATATATTGCGCGGTGTCATAGGCATTTTGATGTATCCGGCGATAGCCCTCACGGCCAAGGCGCAGGAACAGATAATATTGCGCTATGATCTGCCCGCCTGGCCGGGAAAAGTTCAGCGCGAATGTGGGCATATTCCCGCCCAGATAATTGACATAGAAAATCAGATCCTGGGGCAGATCGGTCTCCTCGCGCCAGACGACCCAGCCCACGCCAAGCGGCGCCATGCCGTATTTATGCCCCGAGCCATTGATTGAGCGGACGCGAGGAATCCGGAAATCCCATACCAGATCGGGTTCGACAAAAGGTGCGACAAAGCCACCGGAGGCGGCATCGACATGAATGGGAATATCGATCCCAATGATCCCATGTATCAATTCTTTAGACGCTTTGGTATTCCTATGATGCCAGGGATGCCTGGAATGCCAGGCTCTCCTAATCAGGGGGAGGTACCCGAATCCCACTCCATGGGTTCAGGCTTTATTATCAGTCCAGAGGGTTATATTTTAACCAATACCCATGTTGTAGAAGGTGCTGATGAGGGGCGGAAAGTGGTGATAGGAGCTCATGAGGTGCGTGGGATGATGGGAGGGGTGACAGGGAGACGTTGGT
>NCAP01000112.1 GCA_002255495.1 Rhodospirillales bacterium 20-60-12
GCCGAGCAGACCGAGGAAAATCATAACCCCCGTGATATAGCGCGATAATTCCCGGCTCTCATCAAGCCGGCTCGCGATCCCATCGAGCATGGTGCGCATACCCTGGATCGATAAGGTAAAACGTCGCTCGCCATCGCGTTTGGCATTGAGCATGCGTGCCATCGGCGAGAGCAATACCGGGGGCGGCCCCTGCTCGAGGGAATCACGCGAGCGTTGGAATCGTTCAACCCAGGCTACTTCGGGCCGCAAGCGGAGCACCTGCCGCAAATTCCAAAAAACGCCGAATATCTCGACAACCACGATCACCGAATTGACCAGCGGATTGGCCAGATAGAATTTCGCCAAAGCCAGTGAAATGATCGCCGCCGTGCCGTACACCAAAATCAGAAAGATCAGCATACGCCATAGATATTGGTTAGGCTTGGTCATTTCGCTGTCCCATTGCCGCTCATGATCACCATCGTGCTGTCCGCCGGGGCGCCCGCTTCGCTCCCCAATGCCCTGAGCAAAATATCACCTTGCGGAATACCCGCCTTCACCAGCCCATCGCGCACCGCCATGGCCCGCATCAGCGACAAACGCCGTGCGACCGATGGATCGCCCGCCGCCGCCGGCGCCCGCGCATCGATCTCGAAATGAGGCTGAGCGCTCCCCAGTGTTGTTGCGAATTTTTGCAATGACACGGCCTGCTGTGGCGAAATATCGGCGCTGCCAGTGGCAAAGTCCAAGCTCAGGCTGGCCGGCGCCGTTGGCAAAGGCCGTGCCGGCAGAGCCGGCTTGACGGCCGCGATAATCGGTTTGGCCGGCGCTGCCGAGGGTGGCTTGACCGGCGCCACGACCGGCACCGCAACCGGCATTTTCCGCGGCGCGGCGCGAGCCAGTGGGCGATGCATAATCATTTTGGGCGCCCGATGCGCCACTGGCTTGACCGATGCCGGCGCTGGTGCCGGTTCAATGCCGGCCAATTGCTGCAACGCGGCGTTATTCACCACCACCTGCGCTCCAGCAGGGGTAGACAGCAGAGTGAGACCAATCATCATCATCGCGCGCATCATCATGGCCAATCCTACAAGAGAACGCCGCAAATGCTCAATGAGAGTTGCGTGAATGCCCGCCTATTGGCGGGATGCCGCCATTCCTTCAGCCACAATAGCGCGCAAAACCGGATGCAAATGCGGATTGGCCGCAACGACATTGCCCTCGATCGATTCGACGCCCTGCGGATCCGTCGCATAACCGCCCGCTTCACGCACCAGCAACATGCCCGCCGCCACATCCCATGGCTGCACACCCAATTCCCAATATCCATCATACCGGCCCGCCGCGACCCAGGCCAAATCCAGCGCCGCAGCCCCAAACCGGCGGACGCCGGCAATCTGAGGCATCAATACCGACAAAGTCCGCGCAAAAGCCAACCGATTCGGCAAGGATGTCGCGGCAAACGGCACGCCGGTCGCAAACAAAGCATCCTTCAACTCGCGCCGGGCGGAAACCCGCAATCTTTTGTCGTTCATGTAAGCGCCGACACCCTTTTCGGCCCAGAACATCTCATTGACCACCGGCGCATACACAATGCCCGCGGCAATTTCGCTCCCGCCATCGGGCAGGCGCTTCTCCAACGCCACCGAAATCGCCCAATGCGGCAAGCCATGCAAAAAATTCGTCGTGCCGTCGAGCGGATCGACAACCCAGCGCCAGGCCCATTTATCCGAACCCGACGCCCCGCTCTCCTCCATCAAAAACGCATAACCCGGCCGCGCCCGCTCGAGTTCCTCACGCAATACCTGCTCGGCGCGAATATCTGCCTGACTGACGAAATCAGACGGCCCCTTCACACTGACCTGTAATTGCTCAACTTCGTTGAAATCCCGCAACAGACGCTTGGCAGCCTTCTGCACCGCACCCATCATCACATTCATATGCGGCGAAAGCCGTGGCATCATGGCGAGGCGCTCCTAGATCGATATCCGTTTAGATTGAAGCAAGAGATTCAATTTAAACGCATGAAATTGGTCGGTGAAATATGACTATAGCGGGTGCGTCATAACGCATCCCGCTCTAGAGTGACAGCAAAGCCATCGGCTGGAGAAATGATCGGGGGCGGCACGCCCCCTGGTGAGGGTTCAGGGGGCACAGCCCCCTGGCCTGTCCTGCTAGCCCTTGGCGCGCTCGACATAGGATGCGTCCTCGGTGCGGACCACAATCCGTTCGCCGGCTTCGATGAAGGGCGGGACGAGTGTTTTGACGCCGTTGGAGAGGCGGGCGGGCTTATAGGAGGAGGAGGCTGTTTGGCCTTTGGTCACTGGATCGGCTTCGATGATTTCCAATGTCACGGTGACCGGCAGATGAATGGCAACCGGGTCGCCTTCGACGAGATCCACCGTAACTTTCATATTATCTTGCAGGAACGGCGCCATGTCACCGAGGATTTCGGTCGGGATCATCACCTGCTCGAATGATTCGCCGTCCATCAGCACTAGATTATCACCATCGGTATAGGAATAGGTATATTCCTTCTCCTCGGTCATCAGCCGCTCCACGGTGTCGGCCGTGCGCCAGCGTTCGTTGGTTTTATTGCCGCCTTTGAGGTCGCGCATTTCCACCTGGATGAAGGCTCCGCCTTTACCCGGGGTGATGATTTGCTGCTTCAGCACGGTCCAGCGTCGGCCATCATGCTCGATCACTTGGCCGGCGCGGATCAGGTTCGCCTGCTGTTTCATGGAATGTCACTCTGTTTCAGAATAATGATGCGCGGGCTTAGCCTGTGCGGCGATATGGGGCAAGCTGACCTTCCCCAGCCCGCCGGGGCGATCGAGGATGTAGGTCGGGATGGCTGTGCCGCTGAGGGTGCCGCGCAGGCTCTCGATCAAAGCAAGGCCGCGTTCGATCGGCACGTGGAAGCGCGCTGTCCCTGGGGCGGGGTCCAGCTGGTGCAGATAATAGGGTTTGATCCGGGCGCGCAGCATGGCGCGAAATAGCTGTGCGAGGGTTTCGCTGTCATCATTCACGCCGGCCAGCAGGACGGTCTGGCCCAGAATGGGTATGCCGCGCCTTTGCAGCAGGGCCAGCCCGGCCATGGCGGGGGCAGTCAGTTCGGCGGCGTGATTGATATGCATGACAATAAAAAGCGGCGCCTCGATGTCCAGTGCCGCCGCCAGCGCCGGGGTGAGCAGCTCGGGCGTTGCGGTGGGCATGCGGGTATGGATACGCAGCGTTTCGATGTGCGGTATGTCGCTCAGCCGGCGCAAAATAGCGCCCAGGCGGCGTGGGGAGAGGATCAGCGGGTCACCCCCGGTCAGGATCACTTCGCGGATTTCGGGGTGGGCGGCGAGATAGGCATAGGCAGATTCGAGTTCGGTTTCGCTGAGCAGCCCGCCATCAGGGCCGACTTGTTCACGCCGAAAGCAAAAGCGGCAATAAACCGGGCAGGCGAGCAGAGGCTTAAGCAAAGCGCGATCTGGATAGCGATGGACGATGCCGGGCACTGGTGAGAGCGCCTCATCGGCCACAGGGTCTGGGTTTTCATGCGCGGCCGTGACTAGCTCAGCGACATCGGGGATGAATTGCCGGCCGAGCGCATCACCCCCGTGGCCGATCAGCCGGGCAAAAGCGGGCGGGATGGCGATGGCGTAGCGGCGGGCGACGGCCTCCAGCCCGGACCGCGATGCGGACGGGGCAAAGCCGGAATCGATCAGGGCGCTGACATCTCGTATGGTGTGCGACATGAGGCCGGGCTTAATCCGGTCCTGCTATGGAGTCATCTTTCATGCCTGGCTTTGCCGATCTGCCGGCCCGCCTGCCCGCCTTGCGCCGGCGGAATTTGCTCACCAAGGCCACCCGGGCGTTTTTCGAAGCGCGTGATTACACTGAAGTGGAAACCCCTTATGCGGTGCCGGTTCCGGGCGAGGACGTGCATGTAAAATGCTTCCGCACCGAGCAGATCGGCACGGATGGCACGCGCACCCCGCTCTGGCTGCATACCAGCCCGGAATTCGCCATGAAGACCCTGCTGGCCGGCGGGCTAGGCCGTATTTTCCAGCTTGCCCGAGTCTGGCGCAACGAGGAAGGCAGCGCCACACATGCACCCGAATTCACGCTGCTGGAGTTCTACCGCCCTGGTGCCACGATGGATGATTTGATCGCCGAGTTGTTTGCCCTGCTGCGCGCGGTCCTGCCGCCGGCGGTGACTTGCCGAGGCGTATCAATGTCGCTCGCGCGGTTCGAGCGACTCAGTGTGGCGGAGGCGTTTGAGCGTCATGTCGGGGCGGATCTGCTGGGCACGGCCGATGACGCGCCCGCTCTGGCCGCGCAGGCCGGTGCCCGGTTACGCAGCGGCGAGAATTGGGAGGATTTATTTTTCCGCTTGCTGCTTGAGCGCGTCGAGCCGCATTTGGGCCGGGATTGCCCGACTTTTCTGACCCATTGGCCGGTGGCGCAAGCAGCCTTGGCGCGCCAATGCCCGGATGATCCGCGTGTCGCAGAACGATTCGAGCTTTATGGCTGCGGCATGGAACTGGCCAATGCCTTCATCGAACTGACCGATCCGGCTGAGCAGCGCGCGCGCTTCATGGCCGACCGCGCCCGGCGCCACGTGCTCTATGGCGGTCCGGATTGGGACATGGACGAGGCATTTCTGGCGGCCTTGGCCCATGGCCTGCCGGCCTGCGGCGGCGTGGCGATGGGATTTGACCGACTGGCAATGATCGCTGCCGGGGCGGATGAGATCACATTGGTGAAATGGCTGTGAAAACCGGTGCCGGACCTCTGCAATAATCCAGCAAAACAACTACACTATGTAAATCAAATCATTTGATCATGAGGACATGACCATGCGTCACATCATCATCGCCGCCCCGCTTCTCATGCTGGGGCTTGTCGGCTGCGCGGTGGGGCCAAGCTACGCCACGCGCATGTCGCAATATATCGGCGCACCCGAGCAGACCGTCGTGCAGCAACTGGGCGTGCCGGACAAGCAAGTGACCGTCAACGGCACGAAATATCTCGCTTACGTGCGCCAGAGCAGCACCTATATCCCCGGCAGCTTCGGGTTTGGCTACGGTTACGACTACGGCTATCCGTTCGGCCCGGTTTTCGGCGGCGGCTTTCCACCTGAATATATGACCAATCGGTGCGAAACCACGTTCACCGTGCAAAACGACCATGTCACATCCTACCAACTTCGTGGAAATGCCTGCGGATAACACAAGCGTGTTTGAACTATGCGTGAGCGGGGGCGGTTTCACCGCAACGTGACGGCGGGTGGAATGGCAAAATATGCCGCACCACCCGATACATAATCTCACGCGGCGTCTGATTTTTCGATCACAGGCGCGCGATGAGGAAGAAAAAGTCATGAAAATGAAACACGCATTACTCGCTTCACTGCTACTTGCTGGCACATCGGGTGCGGCGTTCGCCCAGATGGCAAGCTCACCCGCTGACACTGTCATGGTCGGCGGTGCGGCCATGTATCCGACGAAAAACATCGTTGAAAATGCAGTCAACTCGAAGGACAACACAACTCTCGTCGCCGCCGTGAAAGCGGCTGGTCTGGTCTCGGCCCTCGAAGGCCCAGGCCCCTTCACTGTGTTTGCACCGACCAATGCCGCGTTTGCGGAACTGCCGGCGGGAACCGTTGCCACGCTGTTGAAACCGGAAAACAAGGCCAAGCTCGCCAGCATTCTGGAATATCATGTGGTCAAGGGAAAATTCGATTTCTCCACTTTGGCCGCGATGATTCAGGGCGATGGCGGTAAGGCCACTTTGCCGACTTTGATGGGCAAATCACTGACCTTTACGATGAACGGGCCACATAACATCGTCGTCACCGACGATCATGGCAATACCGCGCAGATCGAAACCTATGACGTTTTTCAGTCCAACGGCGTCATTCAGGTGATCGACCACGTGCTGCTGCCATAATACTTGCCTGCATGGATTTCACCCCGGCGGCGGCGCCGGCGGGGTGAGACCACACCGCACTGACCACGGCTAAAAAATCGGCACCCGCTTGCACTAACGGTGCACAATTCGACGCATCGATGCCACCGATCGCGACTGCAGGAATTTCCATCATCTCAGACCACCAGGCGATGATATCGATATCGGCCTGATGCTCGATGGTTTTGGTCGCGGTCGGAAAAAAAGCGCCGAACGCGACATAATCAGCCCCAGCCTCGCCGGCCTCGAGGGCCAGATGCCGTGAGCCATGGCAGGTGACACCGAGCATCAAATCCGGCCCGATCAATTTACGCGCGTCCCGCACGGCCATATCGCTCTGGCCGACATGAACGCCATCGCAGCCCGTTACGCGTGCCAGGTCCGGCCGATCATTGAGAATGAACGCCGTGCCGCGCGCCTGCACGATCGGGCGCAACCGATCAATCGCCTGACGCAACGCCAGATCGTCAATATCCTTCAGGCGCAATTGAAAGGCAGGGACGTCGCCGGCATCAAGGGCTGCTGCCAATTGATCGGCGAAAGCCGCGAGCTCGATGCCCGGCGGGGAGATCAGATAAAGCCGAGTCCCCGCCGCGCTCATGCTCAGGCTTTGCCCTGGTAGATTTCAATGATCTTGGCGAGCATCGCCAAGGCCTCGGCGCGTGGCCGCTGGAATGTGTTGCGGCCGATGATCGAGCCATTGGCCCCGCCGTCGCGCAGCCCCCGAATTTCCTCATAGAGACCATCGAGAGATTTCGACTCGCCGCCGGAGAACACCACCAGGCGCTTGCCGCCGAAGCAGGCCTGGACGACATGCGCCACCCGCGCGGCCATGGTCGAAGTATCGATGGCGTTGGTCTCGTAGGTTTTTTTCGCGGCATCGAGCGAAATATGCGCGCTGGGCGGCTTCACTTTGATAATATGGGCGCCGAGCAAGGCCGCCATATGAGCGGCATAAGCGCAGATATCGAGCGCGGTTTCGCCGGTTTTATCGAGCAGCGGGCCGCGCGGATAGGACCAGACCACAACCGCGAGCCCCGCCGCCTTGGCTTCCTCGGCCAGTTCACGAATTTCTTCCATCATCGCGAAGGCCTCTTCGCTGCCCGGATAGATGGTAAAGCCGATCGCCGAGCAGCCCAGGCGCAGCGCGTCATTGACCGAGGCCGTCACGGCTTGATCACGGATCGTCGCCAGGCTGTTCGAGGAGTTCATTTTCAGGATGGTTGGGATCGCACCGGCGAAGCTGTCCGCACCGGCTTCGATCATGCCCAAAGGTGCGGCATAGGCCGAAAGCCCGGCCTCGATGGCCAATGAGAAATGATAATGCGGGTCATAAGCGGCCGGATTCGGCGCGAAACTGCGCGCCGGGCCGTGCTCGAAGCCTTGATCGACCGGCAGGATCACCAATTTCCCGGTGCCGCCCAGTTTGCCCTCCATGAGGATGCGGGCGAGCGAGGCTTTCGTGCCCGGATTATCGCTTTCATACCAATCAAGGATTTTTTTGACCCGCTGGGTAATGCGCATGACAGCTCCCGTTTAAATGTGTCCGGTCCGCTTAGCGCGAGGCTTTACCAATGTCACCCGCCAGCCAGGCGTTTAAGTGCCAAGCCGCATTGGGCGTGGCCAAATCGAGCACCCGCGGGCGCTCGCGGCACAGATCCGCCCCTTGCCGGGCCGCGAGTTCGGCGACCAGCGCGAAAGCCGGATTGGCTTCATCCAGAACCAGCCCCGGCAGCCCCAATTGTAAGGCCTCGAGCGCGCGCCCCGCTTCATCGCCGCAATCGAGGTAATGAATTTGCCCAGCCGGCGCGTGGCCGAGCAGGCTTTGCCACCATAAACAGCCGCCATAGGAGGCCGCGTGGCGCGCAGACAAGATGGTGCAAGCCTGCTTTGCGGCCAGAACCAGACGCAGATCGTCGATTCCATGAATGATGACGGCAGGCGGCATAACCATGCTTGACGTTGACGCCTTTGCACGGCTTGGTGCAAGCCACACGTGATGATGAAACGGGGCGCGTATGAGCGAGGAAGAATCGGAAGCGGAGACGCTGGACCGTCTTGAACAGGCGCTGATGCGAATCGCCACTCAGGTGCGCAGCCTAGCCAGCGCCGGCTCAGTCGCCGAACCGTCGTCAAATGCAGTGAGCGGCGCGGCAACAGGCCTTGCCAACCGTCACGCGATCGTCTCAAAATTAGATGAGATGATCAGCCGGTTGCGATCCGCGCTCGATCAGAGCACATCGGCTTGATCAATATCAGGAGGTCGGCTCTTTGGCGCAGGTAACCATACGCATCAACGGTTATTCATATCAGGTCGGCTGCGAGGACGGGCAGGAACCGCATCTGACGCATATGGCCGGCGAAATTGAGCGGCGGATCGATTCCATCAAGGCGCTGGGTCAGCAATCGGGCGAAGCAAGGCTACTGATGTTGGCCTCGCTATTACTCGCCGATGAATTGCATGATTTGCGCACTGACATTGAAGCCGGCAAAGCCGGGCTTGCTGCCCAACCCGCACCCGCCGCCGAACCCGCAAAGCGCGCAAGGCTGCGCCGCCTGGCCGCACGCGCGGAAGAGATTGCAGCGGACCTCTCGGAAGCCTAGATGTATGCGCGGAGCTGCTGGGCGCGACAGGTAACTCATCCCCAGGGCCACTAAGCATCTCCCTCGGGAACTGGCGCTGTCGGGATCTTGGTCTCGGTATCTGGTGCCCACCTGCAAACGCAGGCCTTGGGAGGATGGTAACGCCACCGGCTTCGGCGGCTCCACTTATTGCGATGGATCACAACATATTTATGCTCAACGAAGCAAAAGCGGCCATGCGGGCCGCGGCCCTGGCCCGCCGCGCGGGCTGCGACCCGGCATTGGGCGCGCAATTGACCACTCATGTCGTGGTGGCGGGACTGATCCCGGCCGACAGCATCGTTGCCGGGTTTTGGCCATTACCGGGCGAGATCGATATTCGTCCTTTGCTGAACGCGCTCGCCGCGGCGGGGCATCGGCTGGCATTGCCCGAAACGCCAAAGCGCGGCATGCCTTTGCTGTTTCGGGCCTGGGCACCCGGCGCGCCTTTGGTAGCGGGCAAATTCGGCACATCACACCCGCAAGGCGAGATCATCACCCCCGATATCGTGCTGGTGCCGCTTCTCGCTTTCGATGATCAGGGGCATCGCCTGGGTTAT
>NCAP01000113.1 GCA_002255495.1 Rhodospirillales bacterium 20-60-12
GCCACGATGATCGAGCGCGAGCCGATGGATTTCTCCCGAAAACTGCCCGGGTCCGGCGGCGCCAAAGCAGCGCCTTCGGGCAATTCATCGCCCGGATCAGCCCAGCCGCGCATTTTCACATAGCCGCCCAACGGCAAAACCGAAATTTTCCACACCGTCCCCGCTTGGTCGGTGCGCGACCACAAAGCCGGGCCGAACCCGACCGAAAACGCCTCAACCGCCACGCCCCGCCAGCGCGCGGCGAGGTAATGGCCAAGCTCATGAAAAAACACCAGCACCCCGAGAACCAGGACGAAGGCGGCAGCCGAGCGGATGAAATCGATCATGTGCCCTATATAATGCAGATCAAGCTGCGCGCGAGGTGGAAATCGCCTGAACTTTTTGCCCGGCTTCCTGCCGCGCTTGACGATCGAGCTCAAACACCGCGGGCAAATCATCAACCGGCGGCGCGCCCAACCGATCAAGAGTTGCCGCGACAATACCCGCAATATCGAGAAACCCGATCCGCCGCTCCAAAAACGCCGCCACCGCAACCTCATTGGCCGCATTCAAAATCGCCGGCGCCCCCGCCCCCGCCTCCAAAGCCGCCCGCGCCAGCGGCAAGGCGGGAAACCGGGCATCATCGGGCGGGGCGAATTCAAGCCGTGCGGCGGCGGCCAGATCAAGCCGCTTGGCGCCGGTTTCAATCCGCTCCGGCCAGGCCAATGTATGGGCGATCGGGATCCGCATGTCCGGCGATCCCAACTGGGCAATCACACTACCGTCGCTATAACAAACCATGCCGTGAATGATCGATTGCGGGTGGATCAGCACCTCGATCTCCGCCGAGCGCAGCCCGAACAACCGCGCCGCCTCGATCACTTCCAGGCCCTTGTTGAACATCGTCGCCGAATCGATCGATATCTTCGCCCCCATCGACCAAACCGGATGTTTCAACGCAATCTCCGGCGTCGCCGCGCGCATCTCATCGAGGCTGGCCAACCGGAACGGCCCGCCCGAGGCGGTCAGAATGATTTTCTCCACCCGCGCCCGATTGCCATCGGCCAAAGCCTGAAAAATCGCATTATGCTCGGAATCCACCGGCAATAAGGTCGCCCCCGCGCGCGCCACCGCATCGAGCATCAAATCCCCGGCCGAAACCAGCGCTTCCTTGTTCGCCAGCGCCACCGCACGGCCCTGGCGGATCGCCGCCAAAGTCGGCTCCAGCCCGGCCGTGCCGGTAATCGCCGCCATCGTCCAATCAACCGCGATCGAGGCCGCATCAATCACCGCCCGCCGCCCGGCCGCACTCTCAATCCCCGTGCCCTGCAACGCCTCACGCAAAGCCGGATAAGCCGCCTCATCATCGATCACCACGATATCAGGCCGGAAAGCCAGCGCCTGGGCCGCCAGCAACGCCGCATTACGCCCCCCGACCAGCGCACGCACCCGAAACCGCGCCGGGTCGGCGGCGAGAATATCAAGCGTCTGGGTGCCGACACTGCCGGTCGATCCCAGAATGGAGATTGTTTTCACAGCCATAAAGGCATCCCTATTTGTGCGAACAACGCAATCAACGCGGCCACCGGTGCCGCCGCCAGCAAACCATCCAGCCGATCAAACAAACCGCCATGCCCGGGAATGGTCTGGCCGGAATCCTTCACCCCGAGCCGCCTTTTGATCCAACTCTCAAACAAATCACCAATCTGAGCGACCACGCTCAACCAAAACCCCGCCCAGGCCGCACCAACATAACCGCCAACCCCCGCAGGCCCCACCCAGGCCGCCAAAATCATCCCGGCCAATATGCCGCATAACAGCCCGCCCAAAGCCCCGCTCCAGGTCTTGCCCGGCGAAATCGACGGTGCCAGGCG
This sequence comes from Rhodospirillales bacterium 20-60-12, assembly GCA_002255495.1. Classification (GTDB taxonomy): domain Bacteria; phylum Pseudomonadota; class Alphaproteobacteria; order Acetobacterales; family Acetobacteraceae; genus 20-60-12. Next base: position 1,854 of record NCAP01000113.1, read on the forward strand.
CCGGCCACCGACAAACCGGCCGACCAGATAAGCCCCGATATCCGTGCTCCAGATCACGATCAGCAGAAAAAAACTATCATCCAACCCGAACGGCCGGCGCGCGCGCAGCCACAGCAAGGCGACCCCCGGCAGCAGCACATAAATCACCCCAAACCACGCAAGCCGCGGCATCTCATGGCGCCGGCCCCAGGTCAAAGTCAGCCATTCCCGCGCCAGCCCGACAATAAAGGCCAGCACCATTAAATCCCAAACCACCCCGCCCAGCCATAATCCCAGCAACGCCAACGGCACCAGAACCAGGGCGGAGGCAACCCGCACCCGCAAATCCGACCAACGCGATTTCGTCATAGAACCGGCCGGGCTCCGAAACGCCGCTCACGGCGGCCGAATTCGGCCAAAGCCTCGGCAAAATGCGCCCGATCGAAATCCGGCCACATCACATCCAGAAACACCAATTCGGCATAAGCCGCCTGCCAGAGCAGAAAATTCGACAAACGCTGCTCGCCGCTGGTGCGGATCACCAAATCCGGGTCCGGCATGGATGCGGTCGAGAGCAGCGCGCCGAACTTCGTCTCATCCAAGGATTCCGGATTGAGCGTGCCCGCCTGCACAGCCTCCGCGACCCGCCGGGCCGCCTCCAGAATTTCACTCCGCGCGCCGTAGGACAAAGCAATCGTCAAAGTCAGCCTGGTATTGCCCGCCGTGCGCGCCTCGGCCGCCGCCAGATCCGCCGCCACAGCCGGCCCGAACCGCCCGCGCTCGCCGATCACCGCGAGCCGCACCCCGTTGCGATGCAATTCATCAAGCTCGGTTCGCAAATAATGCCGGAGCAGAAATGTCAGGTCGGCGATTTCCTCCTGCGGCCGCTGCCAATTCTCCGAGGAAAACGCAAACAAGGTCAGCCAGCCGACCCCCAGATCGATCGCCGCCTCGATGCAGCGGCGCACCGCCTTGGAGCCTTCACGATGCCCCGCGACGCGCGGCAGCCCGCGCGCGGATGCCCAACGGCCATTGCCATCCATGATGATGGCAACATGCCGGGCGCTCCGCACATTCCGGGCTGCTCCATCATCCATGCGCTCAGACCTGCCTGATATCCCGCTCTTTCTCGGCCAGAGCCTCGTCGATCCGCTTGATATAGCCATCGGTCAGCTTCTGCACCTGATCGGCCCAATCGCGCTCATCATCCTCACTGATCTCATGCTTTTTCTCAAAGCCCTTGATCTGTTCCATGCCGTCGCGCCGCACGCCGCGCACCGAAACCCGGCTGCCCTCGGCATAGCGCCCGGCGGCCTTGGCCAGCTCGCCGCGCCGCTCCTCGGTCAACATCGGCAGCGGCACGCGCACCAACTGGCCATCGGGCTGCGGGTTCAAGCCCAGCCCGCAATCGCGAATCGCCGCCACCACGGCATTGACCAGGCTGCGATCCCACACCTGCACGGTCAGCATCCGCGGCTCGGGCACCGCAATCGTGCCGACCTGATTGAGCGGCGTCATATTGCCATACGCCTCGATCTTGATCGGCTCGAGCAAAGCCGGGCTCGCCCGGCCGGTCCGCAGGCCGGCAAATTCGCGTTTCAACGTCTCCAACGCCCCGTCCATCCGGCGCGTCAAATCCTGCTTCAATTCATTCAGATCGGCTGCCATACGGCCCTCCCTATTTGCTCGGCTCGATAATCCGGGTGAACCGCCCCTCGCCGCGCATCACCTGCGCGAATGCTCCGGGGGCATGTATATTAAACACGACGATCGGCAAATGATTCTCCCGTGCCAGGCTGATCGCCGCCGCATCCATCACGCCCAGATCCCGCGCCAGAACATCCAGATAGGTCAGTTCCTGAAACCGCTCGGCATCCTTCACCTTGCGCGGATCGGCCGAATAAACCCCATCCACCTGCGTGCCCTTGAGCAGCGCGTCGCACCCCATCTCAGCCGCCCGCAACGCCGCCGCGGTGTCGGTTGTGAAAAACGGATTGCCCGTGCCGGCGGCAAAAATCACCACCCGACCTTTCTCCATATGCCGGGCCGCCCGCCTGCGGATATAAGGCTCACACACGGTCGCCATCGGAATCGCCGACTGCACGCGCGTCGGTACACCCAATTTCTCCAGCGCCGACTGCATCGCCAGCGCGTTCATCACGGTCGCCAGCATGCCCATATAATCGGCCGCCGCACGCTCCATGCCGCCCGCCGCGCCGGCAACCCCGCGAAAAATATTGCCCCCGCCAATAACCAGGCAAATCTGCACGCCCATAGCCACCACGTCACCGACATCGGCCGCAATCGCCGCCACCGTCTCGGTATCAAGCCCATAATCGCCCCGGCCCATCAAAGCCTCGCCGGATACTTTCAACAAAACCCGCTTATAAGCCGCCATCACACTCATCAGAATCCACCATTCCAAATCCGGCCGCACGCTAGAGCAAAATTCATCTAAATTGAACCGAAGGGTTCAATTTAGATGAATGAATTTGCTCGTTGAAATGGAGCTGGATTGTTTTTCATCAGATGAAAAACACGCTAGCGGCAATGGTCGGGTAAAGGAAGTAAGGGCGCTCTCCGCAAAGCGCCTGAAGCTGACAAAAAAGAGGCCGAGCAACCTGTCTGAAACAGTCTGCTCAGCCCTTTTTCATCAAGTCATATCCAACCTCCAGGAGGAACCCCTCCCGGGATTGAGCAGCTCAGCCCGCAACACCCGAGGCAGCGGCCACTTCGGCGGCGAAGTCGGTCTCCTGCTTCTCGATGCCTTCACCCAGATGAAACCGCTCAAAGCGGGTGATGGAGGCCCCCGCATTGGCGACGATCTTCTTCACCCGTGATTCACCGTCATGCACCCAGACCTGCTCCAGAAGCACCACGTCCTCGTAATATTTCTGCACCCGGCCGGCGAGCATTTTCTCGATAATCGCTTCGGGTTTGCCGGTCGCGCGGGCCTGTTCGGAGAGAATGTTTTTCTCCCGCTCCAAAGCCGCCGGATCGACCGAGGCGACATCGAGCGCATCGGGGCGGGTCGCTGCGACATGCATGCCGATCTGCCGGCCCAGCGCGTCGAGCCCTTCGGTGGCTTTGCCGTCAAGGCCGACGAGCACGCCGATTTTACCCAAGCCCGGTTTCAGCGCGCCATGAATATAGAACGCCACCGTGTCGGCCTTGATGACCGCGATGCGCCGCACATTCATATTCTCGCCGATGGTCGCGACCAGATGAACGAGCTCTTCGCCAACCGTGCGGCCAGTGCCGGGAAACGCATGGGCTTTCAGCGCCTCCAAATCCTCGCCGGTGGTCAAAGCAAGCTTGGCCGCGGTTTCGACGAAATGCTGGAACGCGTCATTGCGGGCAATGAAATCGGTCTCGGCATTGATCTCGACCATGGCGCCGATACCTGCCCCAAGCGCCACGCCAACCAGGCCTTCAGCCGCAACCCGGCCGGATTTCTTGGCCGCAGCCGCCAGGCCCTTCTTGCGCAGCCAATCGACCGCACCCTGCATATCGCCGCCGGATTCCACCAGCGCTTTCTTGCAATCCATCATGCCCGCGCCCGAGGTCTCGCGCAGGTCTTTCACCATTTGAGCGGTAATGTCAGCCATATCTATCTCCAGGTTCAGGCTTGAGCCGGCGCTTCGATAATCGGTTCGATCTCGGGTTCAGCAAGCGCGCCCATATCGCGGCCCGAGCTGCCCATCTCGGCGCTGATGCCATCGAGCACCGCACCGGCGATCAGGTCGCAATACAGCGTAATCGCGCGGATCGCGTCATCATTGCCCGGGATCGGGAAGGTCACACCAGCGGGGTCGGAGTTTGAATCAAGCACCGCCACAACCGGAATACCAAGCTTGGTGGCCTCTTCGACCGCCAGTTTTTCCTTGTTGGTATCGATGATGAACAAAATATCCGGCAGCCCGCCCATGTCCTTGATGCCGCCAAGTGCGCGTTCCAGTTTCTCGCGGTCGCGGGTCAGGTTCAGCACCTCTTTCTTGGTCAGGCCGGCCGTGTCGCCGTTCAGCAATTCTTCCATCTGACGCAGCCGCTTGATGCTGCCGGTGATGGTCTTCCAATTGGTCAGCATGCCGCCAAGCCAGCGGTGATTGACGTAATATTGTCCGCAGCGCGTCGCCGCTTCAGCCACATGCTCGGCAGCGGCGCGCTTGGTGCCGACAAACAGCACCCGGCCGCCGGCGGCGGTAATATTGCGCACTTCCCGCAAAGCCCGCTCCAGCAAGGGCACGGTCTGCTGCAAATCGATAATATGAACCTGATTGCGCACCCCAAACAGGAACGGCGCCATGCGCGGGTTCCAGCGGCGGGTGTTATGACCAAAATGAACGCCCGACTCCAGGAGTTGGCGCAGTGAAACGTCTGGCATCGCCATGAGCGTTACCCTTTCTTTATCGTCCGGTTGACCCTCCACGAAGCTGATGTGCCGATCAGGGCACCGGGTTTAGGCGCTTCGTGTGTGAATTATCAGCATCATGCCGATGGCCGCAGCCTATGGCCCAGCCTCCCCCAAATTGCAAGCGCCCCCCGGAATATGACCGTTTCGTTGCAATTCCACCCTGACTTGCAGTGCCCGCATAATCGGCTAACATGTTGAGATGTCCGGGGGAAAACCAGCCGCTCGCATCACCGATATGCACACCTGCCCGGCCACCACCGGGCCGGTCCCGCATGTCGGCGGCGCCATCATGAAAGGCTCGCCGAACGTCTTTATCGGCGGCATTCCTGCCGCCCGGGTCAGCGACATGGCGGTCTGCGTCGGCCCGCCCAACAGCATCGTCACCGGCGCCGCAACCGTCTTCATCAACGGCCTTCCCGCCGCCCGCATGACCGATGAGATGGCCCATGGCGGCCTGATTATCGGCGGCCTGCCCACGGTTTTAATCGGTGACGGCGCGGCCGGCCCAATGGGCCCGCTGGGGGCCGCCGGCGGCGGTGCCGGCGGTGCGGCCGAAGCACTGACCCAGGCGGCCGCCCTGGGCAAACCCTTCTGCGCCATCTGCCACGGTTCATGACCACCCAAGCCCCGTTGCTCTATGCGGTGCTCGACCCTGCCCGCGCGCCCGAAATCTATCCCGTCATGCGCGCCCTGGCGCCGGATCATCAATGCCTGTTCGGCAATCTCGCCCCGGAGGTCAGCCAGGTCAGCCCGCATGTCATGGCGCTGCCCGAGGGCGGCAAACTCCTCACCTGGTGGCGCGCCGCCGGCCGCGGCCAGGCCTGGGGCATCGCCTGCCGCACCGCCATCGGCCTCGACGGCCTGCGGGTCCATCTCAAAAAATTCACCCGCGCCCGCCTCCCCGACAGCTCACTGGTCCTCTTCCGCTTCTGGGACCCGCGCGTGCTCGCCATCTTCATGGCCCACAGCACCGCCGCCGAGCAACAGCGCTTTTTCGGCCCGATCGAGGCTATGTATGGCGAGGACGAAGCAGCCCGCACCATGACATGGCGGCGCCAGGCTGACGGCACCGCTCACAACAGCCAGGCGGCAGGACCATTTCAAATCAGCGATCAGCTTTGGGCCGGCTTCGTCGCGGCCGATGACGCAAGCTTTCGCGCCCGGCTGGCAGAGCTGGTTTTGGGTGATCTGGGGCGGATCGGTCTGGTCACGCGCGAGACCGTCGCAGCGCAGATCGAGCCATTGATCGCGCGGGCCGCCGCTTTGGGATTCGAATCGGAAATGGAAATCGCGGCTTACATCCTTGCCGTTCTGCCGGTGGGCGAGGACCGCCTCTCGCGCACCATGAATTTCGTCAGCGCCGCCTTTTCGCCCCACGCACCCGCCTCACAACGGGCAGGCTGGCTTGAAGCGGCGGGGCGTGAAGCCCTGGCCACATCATGAGCCCGCCCGACGGGCCAATGAGCCCAGGCAAAGGCCCGGTCGCGCCCTGCCCCGCCAAAACCAAAGAACCCACCTGCGCCGAACTGGCCAAAGCCTCCGACATGGCCAAGCTCTCGGCACATACATACGACACCAACGCACCCTTGCCGCCGGGCTACACCTATCTCGACCCCACAACCCCCGCCGGACAACAAAAACTCGCCGCCATCGGTATCAAGCCGGATGATCTATCACCGGCCAAATCGCAGTTTCGCGCTCAGATTTTTCAAACCGGGACCGATGTCAATCCGTCTTATGTTGTCGCATATAAGGGCACTACACCGAGCAGCGGCCAAGATTGGCTGAATAATACAGAACAATCAGTGGGCGCTAATTCTGATTATTACAAACAGGCCATAACGTTAGGAACCAAGATTGACAACGCCGAATCCGGGCAGGTGTCGTTCACAGGGCACTCATTAGGCGGTGGCCTGGCATCGGCCGCGTCAGCCGCAACAAATGAACCGGCAATCACCTTCAATGCGGCCGGACTCAACCCGGCCACCGTTGAGAATTACATGACCACGGACTTCAATCAGGCCACATCAGATATCACCGCCTATCATGTCTCGGGAGAAATGCTCGATATGGTGCAAGAACATCCATATCTGGCCGGAATGGTTGGTGGGGGCGCACTTGGTTCTCTGGCCGCTCCCATAACGGGTCCCGCAGGCCCCATTATCGGCGCATTACTTTTACCGGGTATTAAGGCGATACGCGGCGACAAATTTCTACCTGTCGCCGCCGGTCAACATATCACATTACCAGCAGTGCCGCCGCCCGGAACGAGTTTGGCCAATCGCTATAATCCCGTATCTCGTCACGGAATGGATTGGGTTGAAAATGGAATCAAGGCAAAGCAGCATGAATTGGGTTGCCCATGAAAACGAGAAGACGAAACTTTCTCGCGGCGATCTGGCTCGTTGGCTTTAACGCTCACGAAACAACGATCTTCCCGAGCGCAAAGGATCCTCTAATAATGGCTCGATATGTTCAAAATGGCGGCATCATCATTGATTTGGATCAGTTCGCCGCCGGACCGGACCGACAATTCGCCCAGGCCGTCGCCGATGATGATCTCAGCACCGCACTGACATTGGCGAAGTCACTCACACACGGCCTTGAAACAGTCTCATCTGATGGCACAACAGCACTGCTCATCGCGACCGTTCAATTGAATCTGCGCATGGTCAAAGGGCTCTTACAAGCAGGAGCAAACCCCAACGGCGCGCCCGGTAGTGCACCGATCTATTACGCAATCATGGCCACAGACCTTACCGTCGCCCGCACACTTCTTGATGCCGGTGCCGACCCAAATGGTATTTCTAATCATGAACCCGCTTTATATAAAGCAGCCCTGATCGGCAATATCGAGTATCGGCGTATCCGCGGTCGAATGCGCCGCCAGTGCCGATAATTTTCGAATGGTCCTTATGCTTTTAAATCATGGCGCATCCATTTGGGCGACTGACAATATCGGTATGAACGTCGCTCAATTTGCCTTTCGCAGTCGGCTCGTTCCAACCAGCCCGGAATACCCAGCCCTCACCCAAGTCATCACCCGCCTCAAAGAAGCCGGCTACCCATGGCCGCCACCAAACCCCAAACAAGTCCGCGCCCTCCGCGCAGAGGGCAAATGGCCACCACCCCAAGCCAAATGATCCGCAAACTTCTTCTCGCCCTTTTAGTCCTGACAGGCATGGAGCATAAACAAGCCATGGCCGAGACGATCTATTTCACCGGGCCAAATATCAGCCTGCAAAAAACAGTCGATGCCGATGACCCCGCAGCGATCTCGCAGGCGCTGCAAAACGGCGCCGGCGGCGATGACCATGCCCCCGCCAATCTACCCCCACCAACCGGCCCCGACCCCTTTCCCCACACGTGACCCCATGGCGCAGCCCACTCATCGCAAGACGAAATTTTTGCGCAGCACTCACGCTGATTGGCATCACCACACGCAACCCCGCGACCATCTCGATGCTGAACCAGCCTAGAATAATGGTGCGTTTCATTCAAAATGGCGGCATCATCATCGATTTAGACCAGTTCGCCGCGGGACCGGACCGACAATTCGCCCAAGCCGTCGCCGATGATGATCTCAGCACCGCACTAACATTGGCGAAATCGCTCCCAAACGGCCTTGAAACAGTCTCATCCGATGGCAACACCGC